>NC_014409.1 GCF_000145295.1 Methanothermobacter marburgensis str. Marburg | reverse complement strand
TTATTGTCCTCTGCCTGCTGGAGGTATTTCTCTCTCAGGTCAACCTCCTGCAGGTAGTGTTTAAGGGCATCCCTCATGACACACCCAACAGACACAAACCTACCAGTCTTGAGGGATTCAACCCTTAAATCCTGCAGTTTCAAGTATTCCTCTATACCTATCTCGACTGTTATCGCCTTTTTATCCAAGGTGATCACCCCTTTTGTTTTTGGTGTCACCCTGCAGAATCAAGGTGCAGAATCGAGGGAAGATTTTATATGCCCTGGCAGTCATAGAATAAGCCAGGGCTTTACAACCCTTATGCAGGGTACCATTCTGCAAGGTGTGTACCCCTACATTTTCTGCAGGGTGACTGTGTTGGTGGGGTTTTGGTGTGCGGTATTTCCACCCCACTCAACAACGCTTTTTCATAACTATTTCTTGTTGTTCTTGCTATTAAAACTTAGCCCGGGCCATGAAAACAGTTAATATACTATATTATTTTTTCTTATATTATCTTACAGGGAATGCGATTTTCTGCAAAACCGTAAAAGCATAAAAAGAGTTAAAATGCCTCGCCAATAGGGGAGAGTGTCACTATGACCTGTCAACTTTTTTGATCTCCACCACCAGGAGGTCACCAGGCTTCAACTTCAAAGCATCCCTCAAGTCAGCAGGCACCTTAATGTTCCCCTGCCTGGTTAACCTGTTACTGAATGGCACGCCAACATCCTCCATCGCCATACAATCCACTCCTATGATCATATCATATAACTATGGTGTGTCACAGTATAAACAATTAACCCCATAACATCGGCACAGTACCATGATTTGACTTCGTAATATAATGATATACCGAAGTAAAGTGTCACTACAACCACAGAAACACACACAAAACCACAGAAAAACACAACCCCATAGTGGGGGATGACACCCCAGGTAGATGGAATCCACTATCATCACACTACACTTTTACTCCACCCTGCCACCCCAAATTTTATTTGCATTTTTTTGCATTTTCTTGTATTTTTTTGCTTTCTCAGACGGATTCAAAATAGATTCATAATGGAGTCATCCACGGATTTTCTTGTATTTTTTTGCTTTCTCAGACAGGACTTGATTATAGGGGAACCCAGTCCAGGGGTGAATTTTTATTTTGATTTTTTTAGATTTTTTTAGATTTTTTTCTATCAAGGGTGGTGGTTCAACCCTCCCAAAATTCCCAAAATTATTAATCCATGGAGGATATAGATATTTACACATGAAGATTGATGATAACAGGGTTTTAGAGTTCAACCTGGAAGAACTAATAGGATTTGACCCTAATGAACCACTAATAGACTTTTGCCTTGAAGACCTCCCAGTATTTGATGACCTTGAATGCCCCGACCTTAAGGAACTCTTAGAGTTTAACCTTGATGACATCCCAGAGTTCAAACCTGAAGACCTTAAGGGGTTACTTGAAGGCTTTGGTGATTTGGATCTTGAGGGTTTTGTTGACTTCCACATTCCACCCAACAAGGACATTGAATTATAATTCACAGGCCACCATGGTAATAGTAATCATAAAGGGCCTTATCCCCAAGGGACAGGTGCCTGCAGGCCCTCCTTTTATCCCTGAATCTCCTGAGGGCCCTTCGAAGTGTCAATCTCCTTGTCTCCTCAACCTTAACCCGTGATGACAGCCGAACATACTCCTCACCTGCAGGGCCGAGGATGAGCCTGTAATGATCATCGTATTCCAGGAACCCCTCAGCCACTGCAATCCCCAGGATTTCCATCACAGTCCCCATATCTTCCCCCGAGAGGTGGTGGAGTTCATCTGTGAATTCCTTTGTATTCGGATCCCTCCCGAGGGGTGCGAGGTTACTCATAGCCGATATGATCAGATCCCTCCAAGCCTCAGGGACACGGTTTGAAGTTGCTAAGGAGAGGGGCATAATGGATCACCCCCCCTGCATATCCTCTATCTCCCGCCGAACCTCACCCAATTCCTTCGCATACTCGACAATCCTCTCATTATCCACTGGTTTCCTCATTAGAGTTGAGAGCACCCCTCCCAGTTCCTTGAGGAGTTCCATCTTCTCCCCGGCACTGATACTCTTATCCTTGAGTTTCTTTTTCAGGGTGACCCTCCTCTCCTCAAGGTTCTCAGGTGTGTCTGGTGGGATCCTCGCCTCAAGTTCACCTATCATCGAGTCATCACCCCGTGCCATTGCATCAGTGTACTCAGCCTGCAGATCACCACCCACACCAGAGTAATAATTTTTTTGGGGGAAACATGTCATTTCATCGGAGGGCTCAGAGCCCTTATTTTCACTGTTTACCCTATTCCCCACTATTGACCCGGCCCTGGTCAACACCAAATCATGCTTATCTCCGTGATTGGAGGATTCTCCACCTGTTTCCAGGGGGTGTTTCCCATTTCCCAGTATGGTATATACTGGGTTGCAGGTCACATCAGGAGGTGTCTGCAGGTTGTCATGGATGAAGGCCCTGACATCGACAATGAATTCAACAACATCCTCATGTGTCTCCATGGGATTAGTATTATTATCAAGCCATTCTTGTATTAAATTGTCTTGTATGTTACTTTGAATTTGGGAAACACCTAAAACCATACTATGGAATATGGTTTTTTTCCAAATCCGAGCATTTTCCGCTGTTCCCAAGTCCATGTCAACACTGGGGAACAGGGTAAATCCAGATTCTGAGGCTTCTCCGCCATTTTTGAGTTGGAGGTGTTTCCCAACAATACCTGGTTTGCGGTATATCAATGAGGGTGATTTAGGATTCTCAGGTTCCAGTGGTTTGATAATGACAAGACCCTTATTCCCCTTATCCTTTAAGCCCTCGATGTCTCTGTCTTTCTCATGCCTCCCATTAACCCACCGATATATTGTTGATTTACTCAACCCAAGCCTCTCAGCGAGACCACTATAAGTTGGAAGTTCAGGATCATCCCAAAAGATTGAATTAGTATGCTGTTTATATAACTCATCAGAGTATTCTGGTAGGGATTTGAGGAATTTCTCCTGTTTCCTGTCCAACTTATACCTTTGGAGGGTGTCTATGGACATCCACAACTCCAATGCATCCCTCAGGTCATCCTCAGTGCCGATGATAATGTCATGGCCACCTTCACGGACATAACTCCCCTCCCTCCTCCTTTTATGTTGCCTGTACCATGTCACGGCCTTCACAAGTCCAACTATGTGCTTGATGTCCCTGTTACTATACCCTCTCAGGTCGAGTAGGTGGAGGTAGGGGTTGTAAACCCTGACATCACCCTCTATCAATCGCTCATAGACAGCCCTGATGACCTCGTAGGCCTCCATGATCCTCTTATCATCCATCACTGACCCTGAGATGGCCTCCTCTTTGATCTTCTCCTTCACAAATCTGCTGTGATCCTCATCCTCCACTGGGTTATTGTAGAGTAGCCTGTCATTGAGTTCATTATCATGGATGTCCCTCGCCCTTGTGAATATCGCCAGGCCCTCACCTGGGATCTCCAGTTTCAGGGCCTCCTGATCCTTCACGGTGTGGTGTTCCTTCTCTGGGAGGATGTTATCTGTGATGGTCTTGGAGATCGCTATGATCTCATCATTCAACTCAATATCATCAAATACGAAGATATTGTAGTCTTCACGGAGGATGCCAGTCTCTGATGCGTAGAATAAGTATTTAGGTGATGCTGATCTGAGGATGTGCACATACCTCTCTGGGACTGCGAGTACTGTCTTCAATACAAGGTCTGTTTTACCTGAACCTGTGGAGCCCCTCAGTGCCTGGTGGACTGGTGGGGTGTCCCTGAGGAATAGGGTGCCGATGGATAATAGGAGTAATTTCACGGCCTTCTCATCACCATAATGGGCCTCCCCTATGACTCTGGTGATGGATTCGAGGATGTCGATGCTGTCATCATTGATTAACTGGTCAGCGTAGGCTTGTATCTTCTCAGGGTAGTCCTTGAATGATTGGGGTTCAATAACATCCCCTCCTGGGTGGAGCACCTCACCTGCGAGGAGGATGTGCTGGATTAACTCGAGGACACCCTCAGGGGTCTTGTTATCATCATGGAACCCTCCCCTGAGGAGGATGTTTATATCATCCTCTGTGAATGTGTCCCCTATGATTTTGAGGGCTTCATCAGGGCCTTTATCCTCTGATATGATCTCGTAGAGGTTGCTGGTTTTACCTGTGGCTGTGTGGATTGGTTTACTCCCCTTGATGAACAAGTACTCGTAGAGGTCTCTGCCCCTGTATTTCTGGCCTACTAATTCAAAATCAGCGTGTTTAATGTGTAGGGTTATTGATCGCTCAAAATGTTTATATTCCTTCTTTGACATACTATTCATTGTAGTTCACCTCCTTTGTGGGTGGATTGCACATCACCTCTATAGGGGTGGTTCTGTGGGGTGGGTGGTTGTGGTTGCCACTCATCTTATCAACTCCTTC
>NC_014408.1:1340000-1634695 GCF_000145295.1 Methanothermobacter marburgensis str. Marburg | reverse complement strand
CTTTTAATACTGGCAGTGCCCCTTTAGATCACCCTATAAACAGGGTGATAAGTTTCAAGTGTAAATTTTCTTATTCTAACTCTTAGATAAAAGTTTTTATTAATATCAATCCGTTTCATAATAATGACAGTGAGACATGCATTTCAAGTGTAAATTTTCCCCGGCAGTCTGCTGGATGTGAAGGAGGGACATGCGTTTCAAGTGTAACACTTATTTGTCCACTCAGTCGTGAATGGGAGACATGCATTTCAAGTGTAATGATTCCTGAAATGTTGGATATTGTAAGGGAGACATGCATTTCAAGTGTAAATCCAGGATTTGGCTGCTGTTATGTTGGGGACATGCATTTCGAATGTAATTAAATGTGAAGATAGGATCTCCCAAGCGAATCTGACCAGGAAACATCTAATACATTTACAGTTGAAATCAATGTCGCATTTTAATTTCAAAGTTTAATATTGTAATAAAGATTTCACTTGAAATATACCTCTCCCTCACCTCTCCCTCAGTATTGTACACAAATTACAGTTGAAATGCACCTCTCACCCATGCCCCATAATGTACTGGAACAGATTTACACTTGAAATAGACGTCCCTCAAACCAGATTCATGACACAAAAAACAATTTACAGTTGAAATCCATCTCTCCCAGATGCTCAGAAGCACTTCATAGATGTTTTCACTGGAAATGAACCTCACACATACATGCTGTCGTGTTCAGGTTTATCATCGCCGAAACGTTCCTGTATCATCCACATGACATGAAGTTTAGCCCTGAAAACATTTTTTATACTTGAAATCAATCTGTCCTTTGAGAGGCCATCGGAAAATATTTCAGAGGTTACAAGATAACTGTTCAGAACGTTCTCTGGATGATCGAGCTGGAAATCAACTCCAAAACTGTTCAGGGTAAAACGAACCTTCCATATGAATTCAGTCCTTTTCTCCATGCTGAGCGCACGTATCCCTGACTGGTGCTCGGGACTAACACTGGTTGCACAGGCTATAAGAATCATGTCGTTCTTTCCAGCGGGCTGAATGATATCAATGACATGATCCTCTGGATAGTTTATCACATAATGGAACAAGGCGTTTTCGTCAGGGACCTCCATCCTCAGAAAACCCTCCTCCTCAAGCCATTTTTTTATCTTCTTCTCTGGCATGGTATCACACAACTAATTATATCCATCCATGAATATATAACATGGTGAAATTATTACATGTCACTGGTATATAATGAATCGCAACAAAAAGGGAAAACATGAATGAAATCCCTGTCCTGTTACTTGCAGTTTCAATTGATATTATAATCGGAGAACCCCCAACCATACTTCACCCTGTTGTACACATGGGGTCAATCGTTGCATGGATGAAAGGAATACTCAGTAAAACGCGTCTATCAGGAATAATAATGACTCTAGTGGTTGTCTCGGTATTCACAGCACCAACCCTACTCATAGGGTACTTGAATGAACCCCTATACACTCTGATAGCTGCAGTGCTCCTGTCAACGGTAATATCCATAAGGATGCTCTTTACATCTGCCCTGGATGTTGGAAGATCACTGGATGACAGCATTGATGAGGCAAGGGAGAAACTTTCCTATCTTGTAAGCAGAGATACCACCACACTCACAGATGAGCAGATACTCTCAGCAACCATTGAAACACTCACAGAAAACCTTACAGACTCTGTTACAGCGCCTCTTTTTTACTTCATCCTACTTGGACTTCCTGGAGCATTCCTTTACAGGGTCGTTAATACACTTGATGCAATGGTGGGATACCTTGATGACGAAAACAGGGATCTGGGATGGTTCCCTGCCAGACTTGATGACATACTGAACTACATACCATCCAGAGTGACAGGTTTTATGATTGTTCTTGCAGCGTTTTTCCTGTCCATGAACTGGAAAAATTCGCTGAGAGTACTCCTCAGGGACGCCAGACGCACCCCCAGTCCAAACTCAGGATTCACAATGGCTGCAGCGGCTGGAGCACTATCCGTTCAGCTGGAAAAACCAGGAGTATATGTTCTTGGGGATCCCAGAGAGTTCCTTTCAACTGAAAAGCTTAAAGATGCACTGAAACTGAGTTCAATATCTCTTGTCCTGTTCATCGTGTCTGCAACAGGAATAATGCTGGTGATACCATGAGAGTGAGTATACTGACACTCACAGAAAATGGCAGGAAACTTGGTGAGAGCCTGAAGACAGGTCTTAAGGACGATCCCACCATTCTCTCAGTTGAAACCCTGCACAGGGATATAGATTTCAGGGAGGTGTTTTCCAGAAGCGACATGATAATTGGTATAATGGCAGCAGGTATAATGGTGAGAAAGATCGCCCCGCTTCTTGAAAACAAATTCTCTGATCCAGGAGTTATTGTCATCGACGAAATGGGAAGGAATGTCATAAGTCTCCTTTCGGGACATGCAGGAGGTGCAAACGATTTTGCAGTCAAAATTGCAGACATACTCAACGCAAACCCCGTTATAACAACAGCAACTGATGTTAATGGTCTTGTGGGAATTGACAGCTTTGCAGCAAGATACTTCTACGTGATACTTGACAGGCACCTCGTGAAGCACTTCAATTCCTCAATTGTGGAGGGGCACACTGTGGAACTGCACTCATCAAGGAACCTGGGGCCCCTCATTGATGGTGAACTGTCCAGAACCTACAGGTACATGATGGATGGAGATGAGATTGTAAGGGCCCAGTGTAACTCTGAGGTCATGAGACTGGCTCCCCTCAAGGTTTCAGTGGGTATAGGGACAAGGAGGGGAGTTGAGTCCAGCCGGGTAACCGGTGCAATTGTGGAAGCACTTGGACTCTTGAAGCTACCCCCCGAGAGGATCGATGCACTGGCAACAGGTTACATGAAGAAAAATGAAAGGGGAATAATTGATGCAGCAGAGGATCTGGGGGTCCCCCTGGAAATCATACCTCTGCAGGAGCTCAAAGCACAGGATACACACTCATTTTCAGATTTTGTCAACGAAAAATTTGGTGTTGGAAGTGTATGCGAAGCCGCGGCTCTTAAAAGTGCAGGAACCGGATCAAGACTTGTTATAAGAAAAACAACGTCATCAGGAGTTGCGGTTGCAGTGGCGGTTTCAGGGACACCAAAAACTTTTTAACCCAAATGATATAAACCAAATTGAATATAAACATTATTCTGCATTCTTCAGGAATTCAGCAGGGAGGACCCAACATGAGTAACGAAACATTTGATCGCGTTTCTGAAATTTTAAAGCATATTATGGAAGATAATAGTGTCCCAAGGAACATCAGAAGGGCTGCCGAGGAATCAAAGGAGATCCTCAACAACCCTGATGAGGACAGCACAGTGAGGGCGAGCACGGTCATATCAATTCTGGATGAGATAAGCAACGACCCCAACATCCCGATACATGCAAGGACACTGGTATGGGAAATACTCAGTGAACTTGAATCCATAAGGGAATAAATCTCTGTTTTTTATATCCTATTTTGTCTGGTTTAAACGGTTCCTAGGGAATAAATCTCTTCCATAACTATTTAAACAATTAATTTAACTATTTCATGAATTTCAGGACCTCAGCAATGAACCGGGTTTTTGCCAGCTCCTCAATGAACTCTGCAAGCAGGAGGGCTTCCTTAACAGTTTCACCTGCACATACCACACCGTGGTTTTCAAGGACAGCCGCATTTTCATTCACCATCGTCTCTGCACAGGCTGATGCAAGGTCCCTGCTTCCAGGGGGATAATATGATACTACAGGAAGATTTCCCTGTCCGAGTCCCCTGAAGCCCTCCATTTTCTCAATCTCAATCCCGGCAACTAAAAATGCCCTGGCATATGGTGAGTGGGTGTGCACCACACCATTGACATCAGGCCTCCTCCTGTAGACCTCAAGATGGAGTTCCAGTTCCGAGGATGGTCTTCCGCCCCTGAGGATATTCCCTTCAAGGTCAACCATTGCAACATTCTTAAGTGTCACCTGGTCAAGGGGGACCATTGTGGGTGTTATGAAAACCCTATCATCCACCCTTGCACTCACGTTTCCTCCAATGCCAGATACAAGACCCCTCCTGTAGAGGTGGACCGAAACATCAACAACATCCCTCAATGGATTCAAGTAATCACCTGCCTGGACTAATTGAACTCCAGAAGCTTCATTACCCCTCTGTTGAGCACCGGGACCTGGCCACATGTTGGGACAATGTTGTATATCTTCTGAAACTCCGTCTGCGACTGGAATGTACCTGAATTTATAAGGTGAATACCCTTGTATTTTTTGTATGCGTTTATATGGACATGTCCCGTATGAAGGATATGGGGGACATCATCAATCACAAGGTGGTCCTCTATTTCAGATGCAAGGGGGGTCCTTTCACCGTATATAGGTGCAAGGTGTCTCTTCTCAAGGAGTTCCTCCATTATGAGATCGGACCTTTCATGGGAAAGCCCGTTCACGCTCATGGCCATATCGTCAAAACTTCTGCCATGATATATGAGGGTTTTTATACCGTCAAGACTCACCATGGACGGGTTACTCAAAAATTCAACATTTTTTAGGCTGTAAAGCGGCTTCGCATATTCCTCGGGTATTGCGGGCTGGGGCTCAGCGATCCTCGATGCATCGTGGTTTCCAGGGATCATCACAATCTTTATGTCATCCCTTATCTCTCCAAAAAGCCTTGCAGCCTCCTCATACTGCTCATTGATATCCCTTATGATGAGTTCCTTTTCCTGTCCAGGGTATATCCCGATACCATCAACGATGTCACCTGCAACCACCAAGTACTTAATGTCAGCCGCGATATTCATCTGGTCCTCCGTCCCAAAGTCCCCGTTTATCCATTTAACGAACTTGGTGAATGCATCTTCAAGGAAGGTCTGGCTTCCTATGTGGACATCAGATATGAAGGCAACTGAAAAGTCCATTTCCTTCTCCTGTATTCGTGGTACACCAGGATGGAAGATCTCGGAGGCCACCACAAACCTCCCCTTTTTCGCACCCTGAACACCTATGACCTCATCCCTAACAAGCTTCTCGGACTTTTCAAACAGTTTATGGTTTTCATTGTGAACCACCACTGTTATTTCCCCTGTATCATCCTCCAGTTCAAGCATTCTGTGGTTGTTCTTGGTGGTTCGTATCTCATTGATGATCCCTATGATGCTCACAGCGTCGTCCCCGCCGCGAAGATCCGCAATGGGCACATGGCTCTTAAGTTCAGGGCGTCTTTTGAGGAGATCCCTGAGGCAGCTGAATCTGCTGTTGAAGTAGGAGATCATGTCACCTATCTCCCCACTGGTGTATGATCTCTTACTGGTATCTGTGATGACCCTGAAGTCGAATTCCCTCTCCCTTGGAACATTGATTGGACCCCTCGCCTTTATTTCCGCGGGGTTATCTATTTCCTCAGTCAACTCAAAGAGGTCATCAAGCATCTCCGAGGTCAGAAGAGTGAATTTACCCCCACCATTCTTTTTTATCTTAACTATAATCTCCGAGGAGGCTGTTGCAGGATCATCCATTTCTTTCAGCCTGAAATATGCGTTATCCTCTATTAAAATTCCTTCCCTTGCAAATTTTCCTATTATTTCATTCATTTCAATCATACTGCATGAACTGGTTAGGGGAATTCAGAAATCTTTAAAATGGGTTCACGGTTAAATATTTCATTGAGTTCATATATTCTTATCGAAATAGTAGTTTACCCTTTGGGTCCATTCACAGAAAAAAGGTGATGCATTGCCAAGGATCATTAAATTATTCCTGTTCCTCATAATATTCCTGGCCTTCTTTGAGGCCGGGCTCATAAGTTCATACACACTTGTAACGTCAAAACCACCGGATGTGGAAAAACTTATTGAAATGCAGATAGACACCGTATCTTCATTTCTGGATTCAGGTAAGAATATAACCTCCACAATCACTGGAGGGCCTGAGGAGATCCGGATAATAAACAATGCAGATGTTGCAGATGCCCTTAAAGCCCGTACTGGCCTTGATGGAATAAACATCCGCTCCCTCAATGCGACAACAACAGAGGACACATCACTTGAGAACATCAATATCAACATAACAGCGACCGGGTACCGTGAAAACCAGACAGGAAGCGGTCAGATAGTCATAAGGCCAACCGAGCAGTTCACTGTAACTGCAGCTGCAAGGGCTGAAACTAGGTCATCAGGGGTATGGGTCGATGTCAGGACCCTTAGAATCATTTCAGTAACCAGGATTTACTGAGCATCAATTGGGAGGTAAATTCATACATGGAAATCCGCTGCAGTGGCTTCACATCACTAAGCTCCTGATTCACCTGAAGGTGTTCTCATGATAAGGATAATAGGACTTGGACCCACAAGGGATGATATAACAGTGAGGGCCCTCCGGGCTCTTGAAGAATCCGATGTTGTCATAGGATATGTTAGGTACATAAAACAGATAGAGGACCTCCTGGAGGGCAAGGAGATAATAAAAAGCGGAATGGGGTCTGAACTTGAGAGAGTGGAAAAGGCCATCGAGAAACACCTTGAAGGTCTCAACGTCGCACTGGTTAGTTCAGGAGACCCGGGTGTCTATGGGATGGCCAATGTATTCTTTCAGATATTTGATAAGTATTCTGGGGTTGAATTTGAGGTTATACCCGGCGTGACCGCGGTCAACTATGCAGCATCCCACCTGGGGGCACCTCTCCATGACTTTGCGGTTATAAGTCTAAGCGACATCCTCACTCCCCTATCAGAGATAAGAAGAAAGATCAGGGCAGCTGCAGGGACGGGACTTGTAATAGCCCTTTATAACCCTCTGGGAAAGAGGAGGAAGAAACCCTTCAGGGAGGCACTTGAAATACTAAGATCTGAACTTGAACCGGAAACTCCCGTGGGTGTGGTGAGGACCGAAAATGGAAGTCCACAGGTGAGTATTGTGGCTCTTGGAGACCTAAATGAATCCCTTGTGGACATGTCCACCACCATCATAGTCGGCAACGTTACAACCTACACAAGGGATGGATACATGATCACACCCCGCGGATACGCGGTTGAGGCCCCACTCCATGAACTTGCAAGGAAGTTCTATGAGGAGAATCCTTACGGCAAAGATTCAGGCCCTGATGAGAAGTGTGAATTCTACCCCTGCCACTTTGAGGGTCAGAACTGCGCATTCTGTTACTGCCCATTCTATCCATGCGGTGAAGGGTCCACAGGGGGCTACTGGATACGGGATAAGGGCGTATGGAGCTGCCAGGACTGCAGATGGATACACACCGATGAGGCTGTTGAGTGCGTCAGGAGGGGTCTTAAGCGGCTGATTTCAGAACCGGATGATTTAACCGAGAGGAAGAAGGAACTTCTCAAGCTTCGAAGGGAGTGCCTCATGGCTTCAGGAGGAAACTCCAGTAAATAACTGATTTCACCGCAGCAAGATATTTATTTTAAATCACCCAATATCATTTCAGCAGCCTAGGAGGATGAAAGTTGTCCAAAAGTGTTAAGGATATTCTCATCGAAATGAAGAACCTCTCGGAGTTGATGGTGGATCTTGCATACTCTGCCCTCCTGTTTAACAGCAGGGACGCGGCAGAGGAAGTCATAAAACTTGAAAACAAGGTCAACAGGCTTAACTATGAGATAAAAAAGGAGTCACTTCTTGCTGCAAGATCTGTTGAGGACGCCGAAAAACTGACAGCCCTCCTAGAGGTGGGTGAGGCAGCTGAAAGCATAGCAAACTCTGCCAAGGATATCGCTGACCTGGTGCTGAAGGGCATCAAACCCCACCCTGTCTTCAAGATGGTCATGGAGGAGTCCGATGAGATAATAGTCAGGGTGACAATTGATGAGGGATCAGAGCTGGCAGGGAAATCACTGGGAGACCTTTTACTTGCAACCAGAACAGGTATGAGGATCATAGCCATCAGAAGAGGAGAATCCTGGATTTACGGACCCGATAGAAACACGGTACTTGCAGAGAACGATACTCTTATCGCCAAGGGAAACGAAGCAGGTTCAGAACTCTTATTTGCACTTGCAAAGGGTGAGATGACCCTTGAGGATATAGGGTGCAGCATAGAATAGTCCCAGAGATGATGTAAATGTTAGCAGGTGAGGTCAATGAGGATAACAGGAAGATTACTGAGGACGACTCGGCTCATACTACAGTCCCTGCTAACATTTACCGTGAATTTATCCATAACGGCCTCAAGGGGATGGGTCAGGGCTTTTAACCTATTCAAGAGTTTTGGAAGCTTTTTCAGGGGTTCTAAAAGGGTTATAGGGGAAAGCTTCGTCGCACTCTTCATATGTGCCCTGGGGGACCTTGTGGCAGGTATATTTCTGGGTAAGATGTCTCCCCTCCTTGAGTCATATCCAGGCCTACTTGTACTGATACCCGGTGCCATAGGGATGAGGGGTAATATCTTCGGGGCCCTGGGTTCACGCCTCGGTTCAGGTCTGCATATAGGTACCCTTTCACCGGAACTTCGAAAATCAGATGTCCTTACAGAGAACATTGAGGCGACCATAATACTGACCGTGGTTATGTCAATTTTCCTTGGATTCATGGCCTGGATATTCTGCCATATCTTCGGATTTCGAAGCATGGGAATAATGGATTTCATTGTTATCTCTGTGGCCGGCGGAATAATATCAGGTGCCGTCCTTCTCCCGGCAACCGTCCTCATATCCCTCAAGAGCTATGAGAATGGCTGGGACCCTGATAACGTCACAACACCCCTCATAGCAGCTTCAGGCGACCTTTTCACGCTCCCATCAATATTCGCGGCACTGGCCATCCTTGAGGCTGTAAGGAACGGCATTTTTGAATGGGTGCTCTTTTTTCTGTTTATTCTGATGGGTGTTCTGGGCCTTGCGATGGGAATTAAGGGCAGATATAACCTTAGAAGGATCATAAGACAGAGCGTGCCCGTACTTCTCCTCTGCTCAGCCCTGGGAACCACTGCGGGTATGGTCCTAAACAGCAAACTATCGTTTATACTTGACAACCCTGCAATCCTTGCACTGGTACCGCTGTTTTCAGGTGAAAGTGGAGACCTTGTGAGCATACTCGGAGCAAGGCTTTCCTCTGGGCTCCACTCTGGTATAGTCCCTGCAACCCTCAGACCCCATGGAGAGGCCCTCAGAAACTTTGGAATAATATCAGTACTTTCATTGATCATATACCCAACAATCGGGCTTCTGGCTCATGTTGTGAGTGTTTCCCTTGGTATAGGGTCCCTTGGACTTGAGAGGATGGTTCTTATAAGTTCACTTGCAGGGTACCTTCTGACCCCATTCCTTCTTATGGTGGGCTTTTATCTGAGCTCAGCATCCTACAGACTTGAACTGGACCCTGACAACATAGTTATCCCACTGTCGACCAGCATGACCGACCCGGTGGCAAACACGTGCCTTGTAATAGCCATAATAGCAGTTATAGGGCTCTGAATCATCATTAAGACCTCAGAACCATGTAATGCTGGTGGGGGGCTCTGGGTCAGTAGGGGGATATGAGGATCTGGAGGGAGCATGGCTGGACCTCAAAGTAATCAGGTTTCAGCGGACAATCCATTCCAGAGCGGGGAAGCCCGGCAATTATTACCCCCCTTCCACATCCATGTAAATGGATCCATACCACGCCCTGCCCTGTTAAATTCAGTTTTAAACTTCCTGAACGGATTTTTATCTCTTCATGGCTTCTGTTGCAGTCCGTGTCAAGGATGAATGATCCGCTGCAGCCATCTGATATGAGGTAGTAATCCAGTGAGTCATTAACGCGAAAATTCATGCAGGTCCAGTTTTCGCCATGACCGGAGGGACACAGGCATTCCTCCCGCCTGATAACATAATCAGACAGGAAGTTGCAGTTGACGGTTTTTCTAAATACCTGTATTTCATTCCCCTTCAGTTCACCGCCAATGATTATGGGGCTTATTCTGTCGTTGAGGGGACTCAGCACAATTCTCACATGAATGCCCGGGAATGCCCTTTCAAGTAATTCTGGTCTTGAGCGAATTTTCATGATTTTTTCATAGGATATGACCCCTCTTTTTCATGGGACGGCAAGTCCAGGATACCTGCAGGTGCCTACAGGAAGCTTTTCCCAGTTAACAGGATCTCCAGGTGTATTTATGAGAACATCCGTTGCTGTGGCACCTTTAGCCCTTGTGTATGTTTCTCTGAATCTTTCATTCATTCGGGTCTCCTGTATTTCCATCAGTTCTGCAGATATGCCCACGATAATGGCCACGATTATGAGGGAGAGCAGAAAATCTGTTGAGAATATCACTGTATAACACCGTACTTTTTTCTGTGGGCCCCGTCAAGGTATATGATGAATCCTGATACGTTGTGGAGCTCCCCGGCGTACGCTGTCGTGAATAGAACATGGTCAACAGATACCGGGGCCTCCTCAAAATTTCCTGAGGGTATTATGAAGGTTTCAAGACCCAGGTGCGGACAGGAGGTTTTTCCCTCCAGTCTACAGAGGTAGCAGGACCCATCGTGACTCTCATGGTAGTATCCATTTAGGAGGCAGGTGTAGAGGACTCCGCTGGATCCATGGATGGTGTAGGGTTCATAGGGACACCTTCTTATCAGGAAAGGACCGGAAGCCCCATCATAGGCTTCCCTGTTCCCTGAAGAAAGGTGGTCCATGAGGCTCCTGCCATACTCTATTGACGTTTCATTGTGCTGCAACCTTCCCAGAACCCTGAAGGGCAGGGGATCAGGCAGATCCTCAACAGGTACCCTTACCGAAATGTTCTCAGTGTGGTGGATTTTTCCTGCCCTAATATCAACAGTGGAGTTAACCTCAATACAGAAGGGGTCGTCGGTTGCCCCCTCAACTGAATTCACCCTGCAGCTTAGATTCATGTTTCTGTGGACAGCGCATAACCTGTCAATACGCCCCTGTACCCCTGCTCTTACACGGGCCCTGGCATCCAGGTCTGGAGGAAGTGTACCGTTTATGGCCTCCTGTGCAGTTCCATTTAGTACTTCCCTTGTTATCACCGGGATGCTGTCCCTGATATCCCACAGGGCCCCTGTCATACTCTCAGATAGGGACCTATCAGCACTTCTTTCCACTGATGAATCATCGATGCTGAGTATCATCAGGGCGAGTATCATGGCCGGCACCATGAGAAGAAGACTGAAACCTGCCATCACATAGCCTCCATCATCCATCGTATCACCAGATTAAAATTAAGTATTACCAACATAAAAATATTACTGAAATGATATATTAACCGTTCTGGGGCTTCAATGGCGATCTAAACCATTAGAAATAGAAAAAAGGCCAGGTTATCCCATGGATCAACTCAGGGGGTAATAAGAATCTTTATTACTCCCTTGGAAGCACAAGGGATTTAAATATCCTCTGACCATATGATTTAATTATAATGAATCAAGATAGATAATGAAAACTGATTACATTTATGGAGGTCACATCATGACAGAAACCGTTAGGACATGGCGCCATATACCCCAGCGCTACAATCTTACAGGTTCAAAATGTCTCCAGTGCGGGAACGTTTTCTTCCCAAGCAGAATAATATGCCCTGAATGCAGACGTAAAGGTAAGCTTGAGGACCTAAAGTTCAGCGGGAGGGGAAAGATACACAGTTACTCCGTGATAAACACCCCAACCGACGAGTTCAAGGATATAGCTCCCTACGTGGTGGCCATAGTTGAACTGGAGGAAGGTGCTAAGATAACAAGCCAGATTGTTGACTGCGACCCTGATTCAATAGAGATAGGCGACGAGGTCGAAATGGTATTCCGCAAGGTGAGAGAAGAGGGTGAAGATGGAGTGATATCATATGGATTCAAATTCAGGCCAAAAAACTAAGATAGGTGTTCTTCTTGTGGGGCATGGAAGCCGCTTGCCCTACGGTGAGGAGGTCATAAATGGCATAGCAGATATCTACAGGAAGGAGGTTGACCATCCTGTTGCAGTGGGGTTCATGAACATATCCAGGCCATCAATACCAGAGGCAATAAATGAACTCGCAGCAATGGGCGTTGAAAAGATTATTGTTACACCGGTCTTCCTGGCCCATGGAGTCCACACCAAACACGACATACCACACATTCTGGGTCTTGATAATGGCACTGAACATCACCATCACCATGAACATGAGCATGAGGAATTTGAATTCGACGGTGAGATAGTCTACACCGAGCCCCTAGGGGCAGATCCGCGAATTGCTGAGATAATCCGGGACAGGGTTAAATCAGCAATTTAAGGGTAACCCCCAATTTATTTTGATAGAAATGCCCCCTGATAGAATATCATCCCTTGGCGAGAAGAAACTCATCTCAAGGATAATATCAAGATCAGCCTCATTTTTCAAACCCTCAGAGCTTCTTGGTCTTGGAGATGATGCCGCACTTCTTGATATGGGGGAGGAATACCTTGCACTGACCTCAGACCTTCTAATTGAAAGCAGGCACTTTCCCCCTACAATGAGTTATCAAGATATGGGATGGAAGACGGTTACAGTGAACATGAGCGACCTGGCTGCAATGGGGGCTGCACTGGAGGGTTTCATACTCTCCATGGCCCTTCCTGACCTTGAGCTGGAATCCTTCGACTCCCTCATAAGCGGCGTCCTGGAGGCCTGCAGTTACTACGGCGCACCCCTCATTGGGGGAGATACCAATGAGGGGGATGAGATAATAATGGGGGGCACAGCCATTGGAAGAGTCAGAAAGGAATTTGTGATGATGAAGTCCGGTGCCAGGCCAGGGGACCTCATTGCAGTTACGGGGCCCCTTGGACTTGGAGCTGCAGGCACAGAACTTCTTCTATCGGGAACAGATACTGCTGGATTTGAGGCTGCGGTTGAAAAATCCCTGAAACCCATTGCAAGGGTTGAAGAGGCATCCAGAATGGCGAAGTCTGGGCTTGTGTCTTCGGCCACAGACATAACCGATGGCCTCATAAGTGAACTTGGTGAGCTGAGGGATGCCAGCGGCGTGGGGATGAGGATCCACGAGGTGAAGTTACCTGTACCTCCCCAGGTATCAGAGGCAGCATCCCTCCTTGGAGTGGATCCACTGGAACTTGCCCTGTACTATGGGGAGGATTTTGAACTTGTTTTCACTGCACCACCTGATGCAATGGATGAACTCTCCAGAATAATGGAAGTACACATCATAGGTGAGGTCATAGAGTCACCCTCCATTGAAATGGTTGATAAGCATGGAGATACATATAAACTTCATGTGAGGGGCTATGAACATCTGCGCCCCTGACTGCAGTGGGGGGATACCATGAGGAAGGAATCCATACTCTATGAGAAGGCCGATGATAGGTTGAGGTGCCTGGTATGCAGTAGAAAGTGCTTGATACCCGAAGGGGGAAGGGGGTACTGTCTCACGCGTGAAAATAGCGACGGTAAAATCTATTCTCTCACCTATGGGGAGGTATCCTCAGAGGCGGTTGACCCGATAGAGAAGAAGCCACTCTTCCACTTTCACCCTGGCAGCCTCGTCTACTCCCTTGGCAGTGTTGGATGTAACTTCAGGTGCAGGTACTGCCAGAACTGGAGCATATCACAGGCACGCATAGATGGCTTCCCAACCAAGTACATCTCACCGGAGGAGGCGGTTGAAAATGCCCTCAGAAGTAACTGCACCTCCATAGCATGGACCTACAATGAGCCAACCATGTGGCTTGAGTACACCCTGGACTCTGCAGAACGTGCAAGGGCAGAGGGCCTCAAAACGGTTTATGTTACAAATGGCTACATGAGTGAGGAGGCCCTCAACCTGCTTGGACCCCTACTGGACGCTGCAAATGTTGATCTCAAGGGAATGTCTGGGCGATTCTATCGTGAGCTATGTGATGCAAAGCCTGAACCCGTACTCGAGAACATCATAAGGATGCATGAGATGGGTATCCATATAGAGGTCACCAACCTACTCATACCCGGTTACAATGACTCTGATGATGATATAGTGGCCCTTGTGAACTTCATGGTATCTGAGGTCGGGGTTGAGGTTCCACTCCATTTCACGAGGTTCTTTCCACATTACAGGATGCAGAATGTGCCCCCAACCGGGGTTGAGAGACTGATGAGGGCCAGGGAGCTTGCCCTTGAGGCGGGGATGAAGTATGTGTACGTGGGGAACCTTCCAGGAACCGATGCTGAGAACACCTACTGTCCGGTTTGTGGTGAGCTAATCATAAAGAGGGATGGCTACCTCACAAGAACAGTGGGGATCAGGGATGGTAAGTGCAGCTCCTGCAGAGCCGATGTAGACGTTGTAATAGATTAGTTAACTGAGTCTCAAGGTATTGGAGAATAGAAGTGCTGTTTTATTTCTGTAACTGTGTTTTGGCTGAGACTTGTGTCCATAAAATAGGAAGAAAACGAAGTACTATCCAAAAAATAAATTCTTAGGGTACCCTTTCACTCGGACCGACTGACCCTCTGGAATTTTTCTGCGCCAGCGAGGGGCACCGTTGCATCAACACCAACCTTGGTTGTTGTACCATCGGGAAGTGCTGCAGGGTCCAGGGATGAGCCCCTTGCCCCGGGGACTATCAATATGTCATCATCGCCCTTCACCCTTGTTGCCACGGCATATTCGATTTCCTCAGGGTCAAAAACGTCTATGTCGTCATCCACAACCACCACATGTTTGAGGGATGGATGGGCTGCAAGGGCCGCCATTATCACATTCTTGCCGTCCCCCTGACTCTGCTTTTTAATTGATATGGCTGCATGGAGCCAGCAGCATCCTCCCTCGGTTAGAACAACATTCCTGACCGTGGGCACCGTATTCTTAGCTGCCCTGTATATCCTTGGCTCCTGGGGCAGCCCCTGAAGTAACCTGTGTTCAAATCCTGCTGGCAGAATCGCATGGTACATGGCATCTTCCTTTATATGCATTCTATCAAGGGCTATGACAGGTTCCTCCCTTACAACGTCATAGGTGTCTGTGAGGTCGACAAAGGGACCCTCACTTTCCCTTTCACCGCAGAGTATCCGGCCCTCAAGTATTATCTCTGCAGGGGGGACCTCAAGGCCAACTCCACTGCACCTCACAAGTTCCAGTTTTCCGTCGTGGAAGGTGTTTGCAACCTCCATTTCATCGGCATCTATCGGTATGGATGTGGTTGTAGCAAGGAGGGTGGCGGGGTCCATGCCTATGGCCACTGCTATCTCAAGGTCCTCACCCATCTCCTCGGCCCGCTGGTGGTATGTGTAAAGGTGCCTTGGAACTATACGGACGGCCATCCTGTCACTGGATATGACCATCATCCTGTGGATGGAGGCGTTCCTGATTCCGGTTTCAGGGTCCCTGGCAAATATGACCCCTGCTGTTATGTAGGGGCCTCCATCCCTCTGGTAGTGGGTTAGAACCGGGAGCCTTGAGAGGTCGGCATCCTCTGAACTGTAACCCTCAAGGCCCCTCACATTTCTGATGGGTGTCGGGTTTTCCATTGCATGGACAATGCGCTGGGTTATCTCATTGACCTGGCAGTTCAGGGAGAGGGCGATCTTTTCCCTGGTATTGCAGAGGCCAGATATGACAGGGATATCTGATTCCCGTACATTCCTCAGTATCACAACATCCCTTGGATGCCTCCTCAGTATACCTGCCGCCTCAAATCGGGTCGAAACCTCATCCTCAATTATCACGGGTTCTTCGTCAAGCCTATCAAGGAACTCTCTCATTGAATCACCATCAGAACTTGACTGAACGGCTTTTTATCCTCTTTATCCTGGACTCAATTTTACTGTCATATATTCCAAGCATTTCAGCCGCCAGTATTGCCGCGTTACCACCGTTACCGATTCCAACGGTCCCAACAGGGACACCTGGCGGCATGTTAACCATTGAAAGGAGGGAATCCCAGCCGTTCATTTTGAGGGGACATGGAACACCGATCACAGGCCTGTCACTGAGGGCGACCACGGCACCTGTAACATGGGCAGAGAGTCCGCTTATCGCTATGAAGAGCTTAACATTCTCCATCCGCTCAAGGTACCTCTCGAACCTGTCGGGGTACCTTATGGGTGATATGACGTTGAGGTCATAGCTTATACCCATCCTCTCAAGGAACATTGTTGTCTTCTTGGCGATTTTCATGTCCGAGTAGCTGCCAGGAATCACAGATACCATCGGGGCGTCTTCTTCACCAGATTTTTCCTTTTCCTGTATTTCTGGCAGTTCAACATCGAGGGGGGCGTAGTATGACCCCTCTATGCTGTTGAGTACCTGGCACTCATCCCTTCGGACCTTCTCATAGAAACCCCTTCTGAGTTCAGAGACCCGGTCCCTCACCTCCGGGTCACCTATCCCTATTATCTGTGCAGCCAGTATTGCGGCGTTTTCTCCCCTGTCAACACCAACCGTTGCAACAGGGGCAGGGAAGGGCATCTGTGAGCATGCGAAAAGGGCGTCAAGTCCTCCGAGTTTAACATCGACCGGGACACCTATCACCGGGCGGTGGGTATTAGCCGATATCATGCCGGGAAGGTGGGCAGAGAGTCCTGCTATACCTATGAAGACTTCAACACCCTCCTTTATGGACTCAGAGACTATAGCCTTCACCTTTTCATGGGTCCTGTGGGCCGAGGCAACCCTGAGATCATAGGGTATCCTGAGTTCTTCAAAGATCTCCATGGCCTTTTCAGCTATCCTGAAGTCTGATGCACTTCCAAGGAGTATCATAACTCTGGGCTTCATTTAGAGATTCACCTTTACATTTATGGATAGATATTTATTCCAATTCATATTTAATAGAATCTCCCGAAGCGTCTTAATAGCTTAATATTTAAGGGTTTTCAACCAATAGAACTTCATAGGTAGGAGAAGGTGTAGGGATGTCATGGCTTATTCTGATCCTGGTCTTCTTTTTATGTGCCCTCAGGACAGTGAAGGAAGATGACCAGACAGTTTCAGTGGTTATACCAGCTTTCAATGAGGAAAAGACCGTCGCACTGGTTGTAGAAGCAGCTAAAGGCTCTAAACTAGTGAGTGAGGTCATAGTGGTGGATGATGGGTCCACAGATAACACCGCCGGCGTGGCAGAGGCTGCAGGTGCAAGGGTTATAAGGCATGCCAGCAACCGCGGCAAGGGCGCTGCACTGAGGACGGGATTCAAGCATTCCAGCGGGGACATAGTGGTTTTTGTTGACGCTGACCTTGAGAATATGACAACAGAAAAGATTGAGAGGATGATAAGGCCCATCTTGAGGGGGAGGGCGGACCTCACAAAAACACGTTTCAGGAGAAAGGCTGGAAGGGTTACTGAGTTAACTGCAAAGCCACTCCTGAATTTCTTCTTCCCTGAGATAAAATTTGAACAGCCACTAAGCGGACAGTTCGCAGCTAGGAGATCTGCCCTTGAGAAGATGAAATTCGAGGATGATTATGGGGTCGATGTTGGCATAGTCCTTGATGCGGATGTCCTTGGCCTCACAGTTAAGGAGGTGGATATAGGGACAATACACCATGACATGGCAAGCCTCAAGGACCTTAATCTGGTGGCCAATGAGGTTGTAAGGACCATAGTTGACAGGGCACTCGAGTACGGCAGAATAACCATGATGGACACCATGGGAAAGTCCATAAGAATGTGCATACTGGGTCTTTCACTTACAACCCTTGGGATATTCAGTATATTCTTTATAAGGGCAATACCAGCAACAGCGGGGATCATTATAGCGGTTTTAGGATCCATAGTTGCTCTCTATTACTTCATAAGCTTAATAAGAAGATCAATATACGTTTTCAGGCGCTCCCGGGGCAAGCTTCAGACGGCTAGATCATTCATATACATGCACTTTCCCATTCTGGTGTCTGGCCTTATCCTTCTTGCAATGATCTCAACACTGCTGGGCGCAGTCAAGGTGGACGATGGTAAAATATCAATTGAACCGACATCAGGTAACCTCATAATATGGAAGAAGAGCAATGAAAACAGAACATTTGATGTCAGGGGACCATACAGGGTTGACAGCGCACTTGAAAATGAGAATAAATCCATAAGAATTCCCGAGGAGGCGATAAATACCCTTGGGCTCAATTATGGTGACACGGCGGTTCTGAATGGTGAGGCCTATACACTCAACAGGACCCGTGAGGGTGAAGGTAACATAATGAGAATCCCAACCAGTGCAAGGGAGGCCCTCGGGGTTAACGTGGGAGACGTGATCCAGGATGGAAATCTTCGAAAGATATTCAGCAACGTCTATGCAATTAGGAACATATCCAGCTCAAACATGACGGTATATAACGGTATCATAATTCAGTACGATGAGTCCCAGGCGTCGGAGGTCATGGTTTACGTTGACAATCGGCTGGTTGCAGAGGCCAGTGGGGTCATGAAGAATGGTTCATACACTTTATCTGTTAATGGTGAGGTTATAAGGAATATAAGGTTCAGGGGAGAGGACTCCAGCTACAGGATCTACTATGGGGGCCATATAATAAAAATTGATATCAGAAGAGGGGGTTCATCTGACATGAGGTTTGCATCTGCATCTGAGGGGAAATTCCTTAACATATGGTTCTCAGGTCAGTAGTATACCCTTGCAGCTTCTTCTGGATCATCATAGAGGCCGATGGCTGCAAGGGCCCCTATCTTACCCTGTGAACCTGTTACCTCGATGAGGTCTATTCCAAGGGACTCTGCAACTTCTTCGGCATCCTCAACTTCCATAAAACTCTTTTTGGCCATCATTGAATACTCTTTAAGCTCTTCTGGAACCTTTATTCCCCTGAAAACTGCAATTGAAGTTTTATCGGAAAGGGTGTTCTCTTCAAGAAAATCTGCAGCAAGATCGACAAGTTCAGTGCTCTTACCGGGCTGCACCGCGAAGGCAAGGGCAACTGAAACACAGTTCTGTGTTTTGTGGGGGTTGTGCGGGTAGAGCTGAACCGTCACATGGTCAATGTACTCAAATCCCCTCCTGGAAATCTCCATACCCATATTGTTGGCAAGGGTCCAGGTCGCGCCGCTTTCAGGGGTGTCTGTGTCATCTATACCCAGGACAACCTTTTCGAGGCGGGGTGTTATCACGGCTGCCCTCCCGGGCTTTGAGCCCCCTCCCACCTCATAGAGTTCGATTCTCTTCACACCCTCTGCCATGCCCCGGCACATGGCAGCACCGACCCCGGCACCTGCAAGGCCGGCATGCACAACGCGGACCTCGTCACCCTCAACAGCCACCTCCTCTATTCCAGCGGCGTTGAGACTCGCCCTGAGTTCTATTGGGACCTTACCGGTATGTGCAAGGTAGGTGTGCCGGTTACCATCCCTCCGGGCCCTCTCTATCAGCTTGCTTGACCTGCTGTACTGGTATATCATCCACTCTGACCCTGAGATGCAGGGGTGGTATTCCAGGATCTCAACGAGGTCCCCGTCCACCATGGTGAGGACCTTGGTGTAGGGTGATATCCAGGGGTCCCTGAACCTTTCCTTCAAGTCTGATGGTCTGAGTATTTCCATGGAGGTTCTCCAGAAATATCAAATTTCGTTGAGTCTTCTGTACATTTTAACGGCTGCCTCAACGGCCCTCTTTGCATAGTCAACACGCTGGTGGGCTTCCAACCTTGTCATACCGGGGCCGGATATTCCAAGGGCCACGGGCTTATCGTATTCAAGTGAAAGGTCCGCTATCTTACGTGAAGCGTGCTGGACCACTATCTGGTCATGGTCCGTTGCCCCCTCAATAACAGCCCCCAGTGTGATAACAGCGTCGATTTCATCATCCAGGAGAAGCTTCTTAACCGCGAGCGGCATATCGAATACCCCTGGAACAGCTATAACCCTTGTTATTTCGGATTCAAGAAATTTGGCATGTTCTTTTGCAAGTTCAAGCATCATATGTGTTATGTCATAGTTGAATTCGGCTACCACAGCCCCTATTCTGACATCTGCCATTTAATACCTCCTTTAGAGTACAAGTGCGCCTGCAATGGTACTTAAGACCATTATGATTACTATGAGCAGTGCTATTATCTGTGCCTTATTCATCCCATCACCCCATCATTGCTATTTCCCTCAGGGTTTCTGCAAGGACCTCAATGTCCTCATCTGTATTGTAGTAGTGTATGGATGCCCTCACGGTGCCACCGGATTCATGAACTCCAAGGTGCCTCATGGCTGGTATCGCGCAGTGGTGGCCGCTTCTAACACACACACCGGCGGTTTCATCCAGCAGCTTTGCAACGTCATGGGGGTCCATATTATCTATGTTGAAGGAAAGAATACCATAAATATTTTGGGGGTCACCATAGCACTGGATTTTGTCAATGGATGAAACCTCACTGCAGAGTTTTTCTGTCATTTTCAGGCCATGCTTTCTGATTTTATGGATTCCTATCCTGTTGATGTAATCTATGGATGCCCCCAGACCTATGAAGCCTGCTATGTTGAGGGTCCCTGCCTCGAACCTTGAGGGAAACTCTTCCAGGACGTAGTCATCCTCTGAGACATCAATGACGGTACCCCCACCCAGCATGAATGGTTCAAGTTCATCCTGGCACTCACTCCTGCAGTAGAGGAAACCCGTCCCCACAGGACCCAGGGTCCCCTTGTGGCCAGGGAAGGCTGCAAAATCTGCCCCCAGCTCCCTAACATCGACCTTCATATGTCCAATGGACTGGGCCCCGTCAATCATGTAGAGGGCACCGTTTTCATGGGCGATCCTTTCAATCTCCTTCACATCCTGCACCGTACCAAGGGCATTGGAGATGTGGGTTATGGTTACAAGCCGTGTGGTCTCATCGACCGCCTCTTCAACCATTGCAGGGCCCACAACGCCATTTTCATCTGCCATCACTATCCTTACATCAACACCCCTTTCACGGAGCCTGAGCCAGGGCAGGAAGTTGGAGTGGTGCTCGATGTTGGGTACAACCACCGAGTCCCCCTTCCTGAATTTGAGGCCACTCGCCACAATGTTTATGGCCTCGGAGGTGTTCTTTGTGAATACTATTTCGTCCTCAGAGGCATTTATGAATCCTGCAACCTTTCTCCGGGCTTCCTGAAGTTTCATGGTTGCTTCAACTGCAAGTGAATACGCCCCTCGTCCTGTATTGGCGTTGTATCCTTCAAAGTACTCTGTCATTGCCCTCACAATGGGGAGGGGGGTTGGGGTTGTGCTCGCGGCATCAAGGTACACATTCTCCCTGAGGAGTGGTATGTCGGCCCTCACGTCCTCTGTACGCACAGCATCACCCCTCAATTCTTTTTGCTATCTCAGCAGCCATTTCCATTGTACCGAGGCTTCCACCCAGGTCCGGTGTAACCAGACCCTCTTCAAGGGTTTTTTCCAGTGCTTTCTGTATTTTCTGTGCTTCCTGTGTTTTGTTTAGGTGTTTTAGCATGAGTGTTGTTGTTAGTATCATGGCTGTGGGGTTTGCTATGTTTTTTCCGGC
Source organism: Methanothermobacter marburgensis str. Marburg (assembly GCF_000145295.1). NCBI lineage: Archaea > Methanobacteriati > Methanobacteriota > Methanobacteria > Methanobacteriales > Methanobacteriaceae > Methanothermobacter > Methanothermobacter marburgensis. The sequence continues at coordinate 1,613,294 of NC_014408.1, read as the reverse complement.
TATCTGGGGTGCTGATCCGTGGACTGGTTCGAATATTGCGTTTTTTTCTCCTATATTTGCTGATGGCGCGAGTCCGAGTCCTCCTATGAGTCCTGCTGCTTCGTCTGAGAGTATGTCCCCGAAGAGGTTGGTTGTGACCAGGACCTGGAATTCCTGGGGCTGTGTTATGAGGTACATGGCTGTGGCGTCCACGTAGTAGTCCTCTGCCTCCATCTCAGGGTAGTCTGATGCCACCCGGTAGAATTCCTCCCTGAACACTCCATCGGTCTTTTTAAGGACATTGGCCTTGTGCACCGCGGTCACACGACTCCAGCCCTCCCTCTTAGCATACTCAAAGGCAAATCGACTTATCCTCCTAGAAGCAGAGCGTGTTATGACCCTCCTTGCAACCGCACCATCAGCGGTGAACTCCTCATCACCCACATAGAGGTCCTCAGTGTTCTCCCTCACTATGACAAAGTCAAGGTCCGGGTAGAGGCACGGGACACCCGGAAGGGACTTCACAGGCCTCAAATTCGCAAAAAGATCAAATTCACGCCTTAATTTAACTATAACATCCGCTGCACTTTCACCCGCGGCACCAAAGAGGGTGGAGTCCGCCTCACCGATGATTTCAATTGTTTCATCTGGAAGGGCTGTCCCTGTCCTCTCAAGGCACTCATCCCCTGCCTCTGCATATAAAAATTCAGGGTCGAGGTCCAGTCCTTTGAGAACGTGGAGGGCGGCCTCCATGACCTCCTTACCGATACCATCCCCGGGTATAACGGCTATCTTCATGGTATTCACCCTTCAAATTCTCCCTTTTTCCTGAGGTAGGGTATGAGACCACCACTTTCAAGTATCTCCACCATGAAATCAGGGAGTCTCTTGAAGGGGAATTCCTCGTCTCCCCGTATTATAACGCCCATTTCCAGGTCCACCTCTATCTCATCACCCTCATTGAGTTTACCTGTTATTCCTGGCGCCTCAAGGAGGGGTATGCCCACATTTATGGCGTTTCTGTAGAATATCCTGGCAAAGGACTCTGCAATAACAGCGGCTATTCCAGCACCCTTGAGGGCAAGGGGGGCGTGTTCCCTTGATGATCCACATCCAAAGTTCTTCCCGGCAACTATGAAATCCCCTGGCCTGACCTTTGAGGGGAATTCAGGGTCGAGACCCTCCATGACGTGTTCCCTGAGTTTTTCAGGGTCACGCATCACAAGGTACCTTCCGGGTATGATTATGTCGGTGTCCACGTCGTCGGGGAATTTCCAGACTCTTCCTTTCATATCTAAGCACCTCCACTATTCAAGTTCAGCAGGATGGGTGATTCTGCCTGTAACTGCGGATGCGGCTGCAACCGCTGCGGATGATAGGTATACCTCTGCCTCCGGGCTTCCCTGCCGACCCCTGAAGTTTCTGTTTGATGTTGAAAGGCTGACCTCTCCTGGGCCCACAAGTCCCACATGACCACCGAGACATGGTCCGCAGCAGGGGTTGCATACCAGGGCGCCTGCGTCCACGAATATCTCCATGAGACCCTCTGAGAGGGCCCTGCGGTAGACCTCCCTTGAGGCGGGTATCACCAGCATCCTGACGCTGTCTGCAACATCCCTGTTTTTCAGTATTGCAGCGGCATCCCGGAGGTCACTGAGGCGGCCGTTTGTACATGAACCAAGGAAAACCTGGTCTATCTCAACATCCACCTCACTGACGGGCTTCACATTGTCAACGTTGTGGGGACATGCCACCTGAGGTTCAAGGTCAGAGACATCAACCTCCATGACATTGAGGGAGGGGGCATCGGGGTCTGCCCTGAAGACCCTGTAGGGTTTATCTGATCTCCTTTCCACGTACCTTATGGTTTTTTCATCGGGTTCCACTATTCCGGTTTTACCCCCCATCTCTATTGCCATGTTGGAGAGCACCATACGGTCTGACACACTCATATCTGCGACGGTTTCACCTGCAAATTCACAGGCCATGTAGGTGGCACCGTCTGCCCCAACCTCTCCTATGATGCTGAGTATGACGTCCTTTGCATACACATGTTTCCTGAGTGAGCCGCTTATTTCGAAGCGTATCGTTTCAGGTACCCTGAACCACAGTTTTCCGGTGGCAAAGACCATTGCCATGTCAGTTGATCCTATACCGGTGGCAAAGGCCCCCAGAGCGCCGTGGGTGCAGGTGTGGGAGTCTGTCCCCACAATAACCTCTCCAGGCACCACGTGTCCCTTTTCAGGTAGCACCTGGTGGCATACACCCTCCCTGACATCATAGAAGTTCTTTATGCCCTGTTCCCTCACAAAGTCCCTCATTATCATGTGGTTCTGGGCAGCATCAAGGGAATCTGCAGGTACCTGGTGGTCGAATATCACAACGATTTTTTCAGGGTCCCAGACCCTGTCCCTTCCTATCCTCTCAAAGGATTCAACCGACAGGGGTCCTGTGAGGTCATGGGTCATGGCGACATCTATACTGGCCATAACTATTTCACCGGCCTCCACACGATCTTTACCTGAAGCCCTGGCAAGTATTTTCTCAGAAACAGTCATAGACATCTTCTATCCTCCTTTAGCAGAATATACTGAAGGTATCATAAAATTTCCAGCAATGGGTCCATGGGGCTGGCTGTGAAAATTAGAGCATCCTTAAAGTTCAGATTTCCCCATATGTTCACTGGATATCTGCATTTCACCTTCATACTGAAAAACTCGGCTGAATTTTACAGTTATATTTTCACCCACCATTAATAAATACTTTGATAATAAAATTTAAATATTTAGTAATACAAGGTAGTAACAGTTCCAGGAATATTAGTTTCCAGGACCTCACCAAGTCTTTTATAGACGGTGCATAATATTATTAATCAAGTGAGGGACCCAAATGAAGGAAGAACTTAAGAGGGAATATGAAAGGATTAAGGACAGAATGTCCCTTGAGGAATTTCAGGAGCTAATAGAGAAAAGGAAAGAGGAATATGGGGACGTTGGATTTCTGGATGACCTTGCAATTGCAACTACGGTGGTTGATGAGATCCTTGAAAATGAAAATACGATGCTGTCAGAGAAGGAAGAGCACAGGATGGACACCATATCCAAACTTGAGGAGGGTGCAGAGGCACCGGTGACAGGCAGGGTCATGAAAATATCAAGTCCCAGGACCTTCACAACAAGGAAGGGGAGAGAGGGAAAACTCGCCAATGTTATCATCGCAGATAATACAGGTGAACTTCGAACGGTTTTCTGGACAGAGAACATGAAGCTCCTCAAGAAATTCAATGAGGGCGATGTGATCAGGATAAGGGATGTTAGAATAAGGGGTGGATTCGGGGGCAGAAAGGAGGCACATCTCATGCCAAGGTCAAGGGTTGAGGTCCTTGACCCCGCTGATTTTCCGGACTTTCCAGAATACAGGGAGGATATAACACCCATCGCTGACCTTGCCGAGGACCAGGAGGTCAACGTCATTGCAAGAATAACAGGCATATCCCGAGTGAGGACCTTTGAGAGGGATGGCCGTGAGGGAAGGTTCATTTCCCTTGACATAATGGATGAAACAGGTTCAACCACATACACCATCTGGAACAACGACGTAGGCCTTGTGGAGGAGCTTGGTCTTAAGGAGGGAGATGCGGTTAAAATACTGGGGGCCCAGACAAGGAGAAGGGATGATAGTGTAACACTCACACACACCAGCCTCACAAGGATTGTGCCAGGGGAATATGATGTTCCCGATTACAGTGAGAAGGTGGTTAAGATAGGGGACCTCCATGAGATGGAGAGTGCAACTGTGATGGGCCTTGTAACAAGGGTTCATGACCCTGTGGAATTTGAAAGAAACGATGGAACAACGGGCTCTGTAAGATCCATTGAGATTACAGATGATACAGGCTCTGCAAGGGTAACACTCTGGGATGATGACACCCGCATAAAGATCAACAAGGGGGACATTGTAAGGATATCCGGTGCAAGGGTTGAATTTGATGAGTTCAACCAGTCATACCGCATAAATACTAACTTCAACACCCGCATCACCGTCAACCCCGAGTCTGATGGTTCGCTCCTTAAGGTCCTTGAGGAGTACAGGGAACATCTGAGGCCCCTCAAGATAGCCGAGATACTTGAAATGGAGGATGAGGGTGAGGAGGTGGATGTTGCAGGCAGGATATTCAGCCTCAGCGACCCGAGGGAATTTGAGAGGCAGGATGGGACCGGTATCGTGAGGTCAATGGAACTTGCAGATGAGACAGGCAGGATAAGGGTCAGTCTCTGGGACGAGAAAGCAGAAAAACCCCTGAATGTGGGGGATGCGGTGAGAATAGAGAATGCCCGAATAAGACTAGGGCTTTACAGCGTGGAACTCAACACAGGAAGAACAACCAGAATAGTGGAGCCCCTCCCAGAGGATATTGAGAACCTGCCCTCCTTTGAGGAGCTTGAGGAGATGCTCTACACCACAAAGAAGATCGATGAACTTGAGGAGGACGACAGGAACATAAGGATAATTGCGAGGGTGGTTGATCTCTTTGATCCCAGGGAGTTCCAGAGGGGTGACGGGACACCCGGCCTTGTGAGAACCGTTGAATTTGCTGATGACACAGGATCCATAAGGGCAAGCCTCTGGGATGATGCTGCTGAGAGACCACTGAGCATTGGAGATGCGGTGAGAATAGAAAACCCCCGCGTAATCTACAGGGATGATATGGGTGGAGAGAGACTTGAACTCAGCATAGGGAGAAATTCAAGGATTGAACCGGCAACTGAAAGGGATATCAGCGGGTTACCCTCATTTGAGGAGCTCCAGGAGATCTTATATCCTCTTGTAAACATTGAGGACCTTCAGGAGGATTCAAGAAATGTCATGATAAAGGGTGAACTTACAGAAATGTCAGGCAGGAGAATTCTATCCATAAAGTGCCCATCATGCAATGAGAGGCTTGAACTCTCTGACGAGAACATCTGTAACTTCTGCGGCGCCCTTGTGGATGAGCCACGATACCTCCTCATGATCCCTGGAAGGATCATGGATGATACCGGCGAGGTCCTCATAACCTTCTTTGGAAGGGAGGCCGAGAAACTCCTGGGGATGTCCACGAGGGAGGTTGTTGATATCATAAACCAGTCTGCAGATGAATCAGCACTTGAGGAGAGGGTTGAGGACCTTAATGGCGTCACTGTGGAGGTTATCGGAAACGCGGATTTTGATGAATACAATGAGGAACCGAGGTTTATACCCAGAAAAGTTGTGAATATTGAACTTTAAAATGATCTAAGGGAGATTAAAATGGTTGAACTGGAAGATCTACCAAATGTAGGGGCCAAAACGGCACAGAAATTAAGGGACGCAGGATTCGGGGACATGATGCGTCTTGCCACAGCCACCGCCAAGGAACTCTCTGTGAAGGCTGAAATTGGTGAGGGCGTGGCTGAAAAGGTGATAGAGGCCGCCAGAAGGGCTGAGAAGATAGACTTTGAAACAGCCTTTGATGTGATGGAACGTCGAAAGGACGTGGGCCGAATAACAACAGGGAGCAAGGCCTTGGATGAACTCATAGGCGGCGGGATTGAAACACAGGCAATAACTGAGGTTTTCGGAGAGTTTGGATCAGGTAAGAGCCAGCTATCCCATGAACTAGCAGTGACTGTGCAGCTACCAGAGGAAAGGGGTGGCCTGGATGCTGAGGCTGTATTCATAGATACAGAGAACACATTCCGTCCTGAAAGGATAGAGCAGATAGCCAACGCCTTTGAACTGGACCTTGAGGAGGTTCTCAATAAGATACATATTGCAAGGGCATTCAACTCAAGTCACCAGATACTCATGGCAGAGAAGGTGAATGAGCTCATACAGGAGGGCAAGAACATACGCCTTGTAATTGTGGACTCCCTCACAGCCCACTTCAGGGCGGAGTATGTTGGGAGGGAGGCCCTGGCAACAAGGCAGCAGAAGCTCAACCAGCACCTCCACACCCTCCAGAACATAGCAAACACCTACAATGCAGCTGTCTTCGTAACAAACCAGGTTCAGGCAAGACCCGACGCCTTCTTTGGAAGCCCCACAAAGGCTATAGGCGGACACGTCCTGGGCCATGCAGCGACCTACCGCCTGTGGCTCAAGAAGGGACTTGCAGGTAAGAGGATAGCGAGACTTGTTGACAGCCCCCACCTCCCAGAGGGTGAGTGTGTCTTCAAGATAACAGAAGCAGGTATTGTTGATTAAACCCTAATTAATTTTTATTTGATTTTTATGGGCTCGTTTGAAACGGTTCTATCCATACTGATCCTTGTCCTCACAGGACATGCACTTAAACTGAGTGGCATGCTGAGGGAGGAGGATGCATCATCCCTCAACAGGATTGTCATCAATCTTGCAATACCTTCCCTGATATTCACGTCACTCTACAGGGCTGATTTAAGTGGAATAGCGGACCTGTTCCTGATACCACTCGTCTGTATAACCACAGGTGCATTATCTGGGACCATAGCATCCCTGTGGGCAAGAAGGAGGGGTATGGATTCCCGAAAAACCTGGGGGATAATTGTGGCTGCAGCAATGATGAACTCAGGTTTCCTGGGTTACCCTGTAACTGAAGGAATATTTGGATCTGAGGGTCTTTTAAGGGCAATATTCTATGATACAGGCACAACAGTTATGTTCACATCCCTTGGGCTTATACTATCATTTATTTCAGGGGCTGAGGGGACTGCAGTCGTTAAAAGGGCAGTCACCTTTCCACCCCTCTGGGCATTCATACTGGGGGTTACCTTCAACCTGATGGGATTACCTGTGGGAATTGCAGGCACGGTTCTTGGTTATCTGGCCGGTGCAGCGGTTCCCCTAATAATGATTTCACTTGGTCTTTCACTGAACTTCAGGTTCCTGAGGGATTCACTGGCTGATGCCACATTTGTGAGTGCCTTGAGGCTCATAGTATCACCTCTGATTGCAGCATTCATTGTTTATCTGCTGTCATTTAAGGGTCTGGACTTCTCTGTAACGGTACTTGAAGCCTCAATGCCCTCGGCCATGCTTGCAGCGGTACTTGCAATTGAGAATGACCTTGATGTTGACCTTGTATCATCGTGCATATTCATGAGCACAATACTGGGTCTCGTGTCACTGCCAGCATGGTCACTTATACTCTAAAAAGTTTATTTTAAATCCAGAGTATAATGAAAATATTTTTAATTTTTAGCCACCGAATGAAAATAAATGTAATACTATATAAATCTTACTTAAAGTTTTTGATAGAAATGTTTATTTAGCACTGTGCTATACCTTACATCAAATAAATATCATTGCTAGATATCCCTATGCAAGGTGATCTAATGGCAGAAGAAAAAAAAGAAACAATGGAAGAACCAAAAATCGGTGTTTACGTCTGCCACTGCGGTGTGAACATCGGCGGTGTGGTCGACGTTGAGGCTGTAAGGGACTACGCTGCGAAACTACCAAACGTTGTGATTGCAAAGGACTACAAGTACTACTGTTCTGACCCAGGTCAGCTCGAGATACAGAAGGACATCAAGGAACTCGGGATAAACAGGGTAGTTGTGGCTGCATGTTCCCCAAGGCTCCACGAACCAACCTTCAGGAGATGTGTTGAAGAGGCAGGACTCAACCAGTTCCTATTCGAATTTGCAAACATAAGGGAACATGACTCATGGGTCCACATGGACAACCCTGAGGGTGCAACAGAAAAGGCCAAGGACCTTGTGAGGATGGCGGTTGCCAAGGCAAGGCTCCTGGAGCCCCTCGAGGCATCAAAGGTTAGTGTGGATGACAAGGCCCTTGTCATCGGTGGAGGTGTTGCAGGTATACAGGCCGCCCTTGACCTGGCGGACATGGGATTCAAGACCTACATGGTCGAAAAGAGGCCAAGTATCTCAGGAAGAATGGGGCAGCTGGACAAAACCTTCCCAACCCTCGACTGTTCAATGTGTATCCTTGCACCAAAAATGGTGGATGTCGGTAAACACGACAACATTGAACTCATAACCTACGCAGAGGTTAAGGAAGTTGACGGTTACATAGGTAATTTCAAGGTCAAAATCGAGAAGAAACCAAGGTACATAGACGAGGAACTCTGTACCGGATGCGGTTCCTGTGTAGAGGTATGCCCAATTGAAATGCCAAACTACTTCGACGAGGGAATCGGTATGACCAAGGCTGTCTACATACCATTCCCACAGGCTGTCCCCCTCTGCGCAACAATTGACAAGGACTACTGTATAGAGTGCATGCTCTGTGATGAGGTCTGTGAAAGGGGAGCCGTTAAACACGACCAGGAACCAGAGGAAATCGAAATCGAAGTTGGTACAATAATCGTGGCAACAGGATACGACGCCTATGACCCAACAGAGAAACTCGAATACGGTTACGGCCGACACACCAACGTCATAACAGGTCTTGAACTCGAAAGGATGATCAACGCCTCAGGACCAACCGATGGTAAGGTCCTCAAACCATCAGACGGCGAAAAACCAAAGAGGGTTGCATTCATCCACTGTGTGGGTTCAAGGGACGAACAGATTGGAAAACCCTACTGTTCCCGTGTCTGCTGTATGTACATCATGAAGAACGCACAGCTCATCAAGGACAAAATGCCTGACACAGAGGTCACACTCTACTACATGGACATAAGGGCATTCGGTAAAGGATTCGAGGAATTCTACAAACGCTCACAGGAGAAATATGGAATCAAATTCATAAGGGGACGACCCGCTGAGGTCATCGAGAACCCTGACCTCACACTCACAGTGAGATCAGAGGACACACTCCTGGGTAAGGTCACAGAGTACGACTACGACATGGTTGTCCTTGGTGTTGGTCTCGTGCCACCAGAGGGTGCAGAGACACTGAGGCAGACAATCGGTCTATCCAAATCTGCAGACGGGTTCCTCATGGAAGCACACCCAAAACTCAGACCTGTTGACACACTGACAGACGGTGTGTACCTTGCAGGTGTGGCTCAGGGTCCAAAGGACATTCCTGACGCTGTTGCGCAGGCTTCAGGTGCAGCTGCACGTGCAGCAATACCAATGGTCAAGGGTGAAGTGGAAATTGAGCCAATAATCGCAGTTACAGATTCCGATGTCTGCGGTGGCTGTGAGGTCTGCATTGAGCTCTGCCCATTCGGTGCCATAAGCATAGAGGAAGGGCATGCCAACGTCAACGTGGCCCTCTGTAAGGGTTGCGGTACCTGTGTGGCAGCATGCCCATCAGGTGCAATGGACCAGCAGCACTTTAAAACAGAGCAGATCATGGCTCAGATCGAAGCTGCACTCAACGAACCCGCTTCAAAATAGATGGGCTGGGACCCATCAAAACCTTTTCTTTTATCTCTGCTGATTTGATTCTGTTTCAATGCTATTCTGTAGCCGTCTGTTTCGCATCATCTTGCAGGATTTCATCTGATTGGCTCATGATTGGCTGCAAGTATAATAGCGGCACCAATTTTATATTGTAATTTTAACTATTTCCTAATGGAGATGATTTTCATGGTCAGCAATCAGGATTATACCGAGAGGATAAGAGATCTCATGAAGGATCATAACAGCTGGATGGAGTCAAGCATCAACCTCATAGCAAGTGAAAATATAACCAGTTCAAGGGTCAAGGAGGCCCTCATCTCTGACCTTTCACACCGCTATGCAGAGGGTCTTCCCGGTGAGAGGCTCTATGAGGGCTGCAGGTACATAGATGAGATTGAAGAGATCACAATTGAACTCTCAAAGAAACTCTTCAGGGCAGAACATGCAAATGTCCAGCCAACATCGGGTGTTGTGGCCAACCTCGCCTGCTTCTTTGCAACTGCAGATGTTGGCGACCCCATGATGGCCATGGAGGTCCCATACGGCGGCCACATATCACATGCCAAGGTCAGTGCAGCCGGTGTGAGGGGATTCAAAATATACACCCACCCCTTTGACTTTGAAAACATGAACATAGACGCCGATGCAATGAAGAAGAAGATCCTTGAGGTCAAACCAAGGATAATACTCTTCGGCGGAAGCCTCTTCCTCTTCCCCCACCCTGTGGAGGAGGCAGTTGAGGCCGCAGAGGAGGTGGGTGCAAGGATAATGTACGACGGCGCCCACGTCCTTGGCCTAATTGCAGGCGGATACTTCCAGGATCCCCTCAGGGAGGGCGCCGATATGCTGGTGGGAAGCACACACAAGACATTCCCCGGACCCCAGGGCGGCATAATCCTCTGCAGGGAGGAACTTGCAGATGACATAGATGAGGCTGTCTTCCCGGGACTTGTGAGTAACCACCACCTCCACCACGTGGCAGGACTTGGAATAGCAACCGCAGAGATGCTTGAGTTTGGAAGTGAATACGCGGCACAGACAATCAGAAACGCAAAGAAACTCGCAGAAAACCTCAATGAACTTGGATTCAACGTACTCTGTGAGCACCTCGACTTCACAGAATCCCATCAGGTTGTGATGGATGTATCAGACATTGGCAGGGCCGCCGAGATATCCAAAAAACTCGAGGCCAACAACATAATACTCAACAAGAACCTTCTCCCATGGGACGATGTTAACAGGTCAGACGACCCATCAGGAATAAGGATAGGTACACAGGAGATAACAAGGCGCGGAATGAAGGAGTCAGAGATGTCAGAGGTTGCAGAATACATAAAGAAGGTTGTTATTGATGGCAGGAATGTTAAGGAAGAGGTTTCAGAGTTCATGTCCTCCTATACAAAGGTCCACTACGCCTTTGAGGAGTCAGGGGCCTACAAGTACATGGAGATCCTGTAGATGAGAATTGCCTGGGCATTCACAGGGGCCGGGCACCTCCTCCTTGAGAGTGTGGAGGCACTGGAGGAGATGGTTTCCAGGGGTCACGAGGTAACCATACTCCTATCAGGTGCCGCAGAGGAGGTTCTGAGGATGTACGGCCTCTTTGAAAGGGTCAGGAAACTTTCTGGCGGATACTACAGGGAATTTGTCCTTGAAAGTGACGAGGGCTACAGCTTCCCCATAACAGGCAGGCTCTCCATGGGTAGGTATGACCTTCTGGTGGTATCCCCTGTAACATCCAATACCGTGGCCAAGATAGTTCATGGCATAGCCGACACACTTGTGACAAACGCCGTGGCCCAGGCAGGTAAGGGGGGAGTGCCGGTGTACTGCGTCCCGGTGGACCTTGAGGAGGGGGACGTTGAAACGGTCCTCCCATCAAAACTTGAACTTGAACTCTGCAGGAGATGCGAGCAGTGCCTTGCTGCAGCTGCATGTCCCGGGGACGCCATAGTGCCGGGGGTTGAGATAAGGCTCCTCAAGTGCAGGGGCTGCGGTCTGTGTCAGAGCGCATGTCCATATGGTGCTGTCTCAGGGGGGAGGATAATAACCATCCACATGAGGGAGGTGGACATCAGAAACACAGAGAGGCTCTCTTCAATGGAGGGCATAACCGTGTTTGAGAGGCCCGGGGAAATTCTCGGGAACATATGACCATTCCAAAGCCCTCCAACATTACGTTTTAAGGTCAGCACCCATTCTCCTTCATAAAATTTAATTATCATCTGCAACAGAAATAATGGAGATAGGGGGTGTTTTAATGGAGGGTAAGAGGATTGATTTTCTCCTTGAGGAACTCAAGAACCCTGACTGGGTTGTGCGTGAGGACGCTGTTGAACTCCTTGCAGAGGTTGCAGATCCCCGGGCTGTGGAACCACTCATAGAGGCCCTTGATGACGAGGACTACCATGTCCGGGAGGCGGCTGCACTCGCCCTTGCAACCTTTGATGATAAAAGGGCTGTTGAACCCCTGAGGGAGCATCTTTCAGATGAGAAACCCGGTGTGAGGTACGCCTGTGCCCTGGCCCTTGGAATACTCGGTGATGAGGATTCAGTCGAGGACCTTGAGGGCCTCCTTGACGATGAGAGCCCAATGGTTCGGAGGGTGGCGGAGGTTGCAATCTCCGAGATAAAAAAGAGGGCGGGATCCTAGCTCCCATGGGATTTCACATTTTAGGGTTCCTGAGGTGGAATCAGATATCCTTAAATTCCAGCGTGTCGCCTATTCGGGTCCCGGTTTCATCAATTTTTCCCTTTTTAAGTTCTATAACATACCTTGCAGGTTTCACTGGATTGTAGACCTGCCATGGTTTGAGTTTAGCCATATCCACCACCCTCATATTTTTATCAACGAATAGAACGTCAAGCGGGACCAGCATGAAGAACATGTGTATTCCCGAGCCATATCTTCCACGTCCCTCGGGTATTTCAAGTACAAGTCCAGTCTCAACATTCCTCCTGAGCATCAAACCCCTGAAACGTGAAAGGAATGTATCTGCAAACCTCACAGCACCAAGAGTGGCGCCCCTTGTCTTATTGAACACCTCTTTCTCCATCATAGATTCTCCTGAAAACACTGTGTTATATTTATTTATATCATCAGCTCAAAACCATAAACCATTATTGTGCATATTCATCAGGAGGTTATCAGTGTGAGAAATATTATCGTTGAACCCCTTAACCAGACACCAATCGAGGACCAGAAGGTGGAAATAGTTGAAAGGAAGGGCATAGGACACCCTGACAGTATAAGTGACGGGATCGCTGAATCAGTGAGCAGGGCCCTCTGCAACGCCTACCTTGACAGATTCGGTGCCATAATGCACCACAACACCGACGAGGTACAGATAACAGCCGGAGAATCCGCACCACAGTTTGGAGGCGGTGAGGTTATAAAACCGATAGAGATACTCCTCACGGGAAGGGGCATCGCCGAGGTTGATGGAGAGAAGATAGGCCTTGACAGGATAGCCATATCAGCAGCCAAGGAGTACCTCAGGGACAACATAATAAACCTTGATGTTGAGACCTGCACCGTGGTGGAGTGCAAGATCGGGCACGGTTCAGGGGACCTGAGGGATGTCTTTGCAAGGAAGGGAAGGGCGCCCCTATCAAATGACACATCATTCGGGGTTGGATTCGCACCATTCTCAGAGACCGAGAGGATAGTGATGGAGGCAGAGAACCTCCTCAACTCCCCTGAATTCAAGAAGAAATACCCCGCAGTGGGTGAGGACATAAAGGTCATGGGTCTCAGGGAAAACGACAACATAACCCTTACAGTTGCCTGTGCAATGGTGGACAGATACGTATCAGACCTAGAGGAATACCTTGAGATCAAGAATGTGGTGAAGGATGAGGTATTCAAGCTGGCCTCAGGGATCACAGAGAGAAACCTTGAGGTTTTTGTAAATACAGCCGACCGCTGTGAGGACGATGAGCCATCCGTTTACATAACAGTTACAGGGACCTCCGCTGAGATGGGTGATGACGGATCAGTGGGACGGGGTAACAGGGCCAACGGCCTCATAACACCCAACAGGCCAATGTCCATGGAGGCAACATCAGGTAAGAACCCTATAAACCATGTAGGTAAGATCTACAATCTGCTCTCAAACCAGATGGCCGCAGACATAGTGGAGAGCATCGAGGGAGTTAAACAGGTCCATATAATGATACTCAGCCAGATAGGAAAGCCAATCGACCACCCCAAGGCCGCCACAGCCCAGGTGATCCTTGAGGACGGCTACACCATGGATGACATCACAGGAAAGGTTTCAGGAGTAATGGACGCATGGCTTGAGGACATACCAAGCATAACCGAGATGCTGGTCAAGGGCCAGCTCCGGACATTCTAATATCCAGCTGAGGGAGAAATTCATGCCAATCCAGGAAGCCGAAAAATCCTACAAGCCCCATGTGATAGAGGAAAAGGTTCAGAGTTTCTGGGAAGAAAGGGATATCTATGAACGCGTGAAGGAACTGAGGGAGGAGGGCCCAAGGTACTCATTCCTGGACGGCCCACCCTACTGCAGCGGAAGGATTCACCTTGGAACAGCATGGAACAAGATAATGAAGGACTCCTACCTCCGGTTCAAATCAATGAGGGGTTTCAATGTCAGGAGGCAGCCTGGATGGGACACCCATGGCCTCCCAATAGAGCACAAGGTTGAGGGGATCCTGGGTGTCAGGAGCAAAAAGGACATTGAGGATAAGATCGGTATAGAGGAATTTGTCAGGAAGTGCAGGGAATTTGCGATGGAAAACAAGGCTGTTATGACATCCCAGTTCCAGCGCCTTGGGGTCTGGATGGACTGGGATGACCCCTACGTGACCTTCGACCCTGCTTACATGGAATCATGCTGGTGGACCCTGAAGAGGGCCCATGAGAAGGACCTCCTTTTAAGGGACCTCAGGGTGATAACGTGGTGCCCGCGCTGTGAAACGGCCCTGGCACTTGCAGAGATAGACTACCATGAGAAGGAGGACCCATCCATCTACGTGAAGTTCCCAGTCTCAGGGGACACGTATATACTGGTATGGACAACAACACCCTGGACCCTCCCTGCAAACATGGCCGTTGCGGTCCACCCTGACTTTGATTATGCCCACACCCGTCTGGATGGGGAAACCTACATAATGGCAGAGGCACTCGTTGAGAAGGTCCTGGGGGAGGAAGCTGAGATCATAAAGACCGTCAGGGGATCTGAACTTGAGGGCCTCACCTACAGGCACCCCCTGGATGAGGAGGTGCCATGCCACAGGGACATGGAGCACAGGGTCATCCTGGGGGACCATGTGACACTCACAGAGGGTACAGGGTGCGTGCACACAGCCCCTGGTCATGGTCCAGAGGACTTTGAGATAGGTAAAGAATATGGCCTCCCCGTATTCTGCCCTGTGGATGAGGCAGGGGTCTTCACTGAGGATGCAGGGAAATACAGGGGACTCTTTGTTAAGGACGCCGATTCTGACATAATAGATGACCTGAGATCAAAGAACCTCCTCCTGAGGGCAGAGACCATCAGTCACAGGTACGGGTTCTGCTGGAGATGCAAGACACCCATAATCTACCTTGCCACAGAGCAGTGGTTCCTTAAGATAACAGAGATAAAGGATAAAATGCTCAGTGAACTCGACAGGGTACAGTGGATCCCCTCATGGGCAGGGGAGAGCAGGTTCAGGAACTGGATAGAGAATGCGAGGGACTGGACCATCTCAAGGCAGCGCTACTGGGGGATACCCATCCCCATATGGGTCTGCGAGGACTGCGACAGCATACACGTTGTTGGATCAATAGGGGAGCTCAGGGAGCTGGCTGTTGAGGGCCAGCTTGAAGGGGACTTCATCCACAGGCCCCATGTGGACAGGATAATACTTGAGTGCGGTAGATGCGGGGGCAGAATGAAGAGGACACCCGATGTCCTGGATGTCTGGATAGACTCAGGGGTTGCAGGCTGGGCAGCCCTACACTACCCCAGAGAGAAGGAACTCTTCAGTGAATGGTTCCCCTACGACTTCATAACCGAGGGACATGACCAGACAAGGGGCTGGTTCTACTCACAGCTTGGCTGCGGTGTGATAGCACTTGATGAGACACCCTACCGGCGGGTGCTCATGCACGGTTTCACCCTTGATGAAGAGGGCAGGAAGATGAGCAAGTCCCTGGGGAACGTTGTTGAACCTGAGGATGTCATAGAGAAGTACGGGGCAGACGTCCTGAGGTTCTACCTTTTATGGGCCAACAAGCCATGGGAGGACCTTAAATTCGTATGGGACGAACTTAAGAATGTTAATAAGATGTTCAACATACTCTGGAATGTCTACGTCTTCGCAACAACCTACATGTCCCTTGACAGGTTCCAGCCAGGTGACCATGAACTGGAGGACCTCCACTTCAGGGATGAGGATCGATGGATAATCTCAAGGGTTAACTCTGTGGCCCTGAAGGTGACAGAGGCCCTGGATAACCTCCACTTCCACAGGGCAACCCGTGAAAT
Organism: Methanothermobacter marburgensis str. Marburg; assembly: GCF_000145295.1. Classification (NCBI taxonomy): domain Archaea; kingdom Methanobacteriati; phylum Methanobacteriota; class Methanobacteria; order Methanobacteriales; family Methanobacteriaceae; genus Methanothermobacter; species Methanothermobacter marburgensis. Next base: position 1,597,495 of record NC_014408.1, on the reverse strand, counting down.
CCACGACTTCATAGTGGAGGACCTCAGCCGCTGGTACATAAGGCTCATAAGGAGCCGCACATGGATAGAGAGGGACGACCCAGACAAGCTGGCAGCCTACCACAGCCTCTACACAGCCCTCAAGACACTGATAGTGACACTATCACCCATAGCACCCCACGTATGCGAGGACATCTACCAGAACCTTGTGCGGGGGGCTGAACCCGACTCACCTGAGAGCATACACATGCTGGACTGGATGGTGAGTGAGGATGCGGTGGATGGCAAACTCGAGGCAGAGATGGACATCGTCCGCGAGATAATAGAGGCATGTGCAAGGGCAAGGGACACTGCAAGGTACAAGCTGAGATGGCCTGTAAGGGAGATAGTTGTGGTATCAGAGGACGATAAGGTTCTGGAGGCCGCTGAATCCCTCAAGGGGGTTATAGCTGAACAGGCCAACGCCAAGTCCATCAGGACTTCAACTGAATTCCCTGATATGAGGATAATAGCCAAACCAAACCCCGCAACTCTGGGTCCAAAGCTCAGGCAGGACATGCCACCTGTCATGAGAAAACTTGAGGAGGCGGATGGCGCTGAGGTTAAAGCCGCACTGGAATCAGAGGGCAGCTTTAGGGTTGATCTGGACGGCAGAATAATCGTCCTGGAACCCGATGATATAATATTTGAGACAGAGCTCCCTGAGAACATCGTGAATGCACAGTTTGAGGGCGGAAGTGTATTCGTTGACACGGAACTCACACCTGAGATAATGAGCGAGGCAATGGCCCGCGAACTTGTAAGGAGGATCCAGGATATGAGGAAGGACCTTGACCTGGACGTTGAGGCCAGAATAGAGGTTTCAGTGAAATGTAGCCCAGAGTTCAGGGAACTGACCGAGCCCCAGAGGGAATTCGTTGAGAATGAGGTCAGGGCCAGTCATCTCTCCTTTGATTACACCGAACTCGAATACACCAAGGAATGGAAGATATCGGATGAAAACCTTATAATATCCATAAAACCTTCAGATAAGGTGTGAAAATGGTTTTAACAGATTCAGAGATTGAATTCATAAGGAAAGAACTTGGGAGGGATCCGAATCCCCTCGAATACGGGATGCTGGATGTGATGTTCTCTGAGCACTGCTCATACAAGAGCAGTCGCCCGGTCCTCGGCTTCTTCCCAACCGAGGGTGAGGGGGTAATCATAGGTCCTGGTGATGACGCCGGTGTGGTTGAGGTCACCGATGAACTGGCCATGGCCATTGGAATTGAGAGCCACAACCACCCCTCTGCGATAGAACCATATGGGGGGGCAGGTACAGGTATAGGCGGGATTCTGAGGGATATAATCTCAATGGGCGCCATGCCCATAGCCCTCCTTGACTCCCTTCGATTCGGATACCTTGAGGACCAGAAATCAAGGTACCTCTTTGAACACGTGGTTAAGGGCATATCCGACTACGGGAACCGTGTGGGGGTTCCAACAGTTGCAGGCGAGGTTGAATTTGACGATAACTTCCAGCTGAACCCCCTTGTGAATGTTATGTGCGCAGGCCTTGTGCGCAAGGATGAGATAAAACGGGGGATAGCCCCGCGGCCAGGCGATGTATTCCTCCTCATGGGGGGTAGAACAGGCAGGGATGGAATTCATGGCGTAACCTTTGCCTCTGAGGAACTCACAAGTTCATCTGAACTGGAGGACCGACCAGCGGTTCAGGTCGGCGACCCCTTCACCAAGAAGATGGTGATGGAGGCGAGCTTTGAGATAATGGAGAAAATAGAGGTTTCAGGCGTGAAGGACCTCGGGGGCGGGGGTTTAACGTGCTGCATCTCTGAACTCGTGGCCAAGTGTGATAACGGTGCAAGGGTCAACCTGGAGGCGATACCCCTGAGGGAGGAGGGAATGACACCCTATGAGATAATGCTCTCAGAGTCGCAGGAACGCATGATATTCGTGCTCAGCCCTGACAGGGTTGATGAGGCAATGGAGATCTGCAGGAAATATGAGCTTCCGGCCGCGGTCATAGGTGAGGTTACAGATACCGGAAGGATGATAGTTGAAAGCGAAGGGAAGGTTATAGCGGACCTGCCAGCAAAGCTCCTCGCGGATCCCCCTGTGATTGAAAGGGAGGCAAAAAAACCTGATTTACCTGAGGGGCAGGTGGAGGTCCAGCACCCCCTTCTCACTGAAGCGCTCCTTAAACTCCTGTCATCACCGAACATTGCAAGCAAGAGGTGGGTTTACCGCCAGTATGACCATGAGGTTCAGATAAGGACCGTTGTGAAGCCAGGTGATGATGCGGCGGTCCTCAGGGTCGATGAGAAGACTGGAGTTGCGCTAACCGTTGACTGCAACAGCATCCACACAAAGCTGGACCCATATGGTGGTGGCGCAGCCTCTGTGGGGGAGGCAATAAGGAACGTTGTTTCAATGGGCGCCTGGCCACTCTGCATAGTGGACTGCCTCAACTTCGGAAACCCGGAGAAGCCAGAGGTTTTCTGGCAGTTCAGGGAATGTGTGAGGGGAATGGCTGACATGGCAGAGACCTTCGGCACGCCGGTAATAAGCGGTAATGTGAGCTTCTACAATGAAACCGAAGGTGTTACAGTGAACCCCTCCCCCGTCGTTGGAGTTGCAGGGAGGCTACCACTTGATAGCATAAAGACAATGGACTTCAAGGCTGAGGGCGAGAAGATAATCGTCATCGGGGATACAAAACCTGAACTGGGCGCCTCAGAGTACCTAAGGACAGTTCATGGCATTGTTGATGGTAAGCCACCCGAGACAGATCTCAGGGCAGAATTTGACGCTGCAAACTCAGTCAGGAGGATAATTGAGAGATTTGGGGATAAGGTAACGGCAATCCATGACTGTTCAGCAGGCGGTATAGGGGTTGCAGTCGCTGAGATGGCCATAAAGTCAGGTATCGGGGCAACCATAGACACAGGGAAGATCCCTGGAAGCTTCAGTAACATCCATGAGGCACTATTCTCTGAATCAAATGGAAGGTACATCCTAACAGTGACAGGATCCGTGGAGGAAATAATCCAGGAACTTGAAGTGCCCTGCGCTGTGATAGGAACCACTGGCGGTGGTGCCCTGAAATTTGATGATGTAGCCCTGGATGTATCTGAACTTTATGATGCCTACCATGGGGTTATTGAGGCATACATGTCCACATAGGTGTTTTTTTGAGGTACAGGAGGGAGTTCTTCAGGCAAATCATACATGCAGCAGGCATAGTGTTCGTGATCCTTGCAGGCTACCTTGGCTCCCTCCCCATGGTGGCCCTCTCCCTCGCAGCAGCACTCATGGGTGAGGTGATATTTCAGCTTGACAGAAGGTTCACCCTCCCCTTCTTCTCCTATGTTCTCAGGAGCTGCCGGAGGGATGATACCGAGAGGGGCTTCATCTACTACTTTCTGGGAATGGCCCTCACATATGCCCTCTTTGGTTTTAACATTTCAGTGGCCAGTGCCTCAGTTATAATACTCACCCTGGGTGACTCACTCTCCACAATCATCGGCAAGGAGTATGGTTCACATCCCCTCCCCTTTAACCCTGATAAGAGCATTGAGGGTTCAGCGGCCTTCCTTTTAGCAGGGTTCCTGGGGGCCCTCTTTTTCCTTGACCCCCTAACCGCACTCACAGGGGCTATTGCGGGTATGCTGGTGGAGGCCTACACCCCGGTTGAGGATAACATAACCATTCCCATCGGTGCCGGGGCTGTGATGCTGCTCCTCGTCCACTGAACAGATTTTTTGTGAGGATCAGAGTCTTTTCACCTGATGAAACAACTGATCCTGCCTCACCTCTTTAAAAAAGGATCCTTGTCAGCGTTTTTACTTGAGACAACTCAGTAGGGGCATTGTAGTCAGGTGGATGGTAACAGTCAGAGTCTTATCATCTGATGAGACAAAAAATATGGTTTTTGTTAGGGTCAGAGTCTTATGACTCCTTCCCTCCTGAATGAGACAACTGAAGCCGCAAAGAGGATTACAGATAAAAATGCTGCCGGTAACATGTCATAGATGAGACCCGGGTTGAGATATGGGCTCGATGAGAGCTTGACCATTATGATGCTTGGTATGAAGCGTATTATGGGGTTGAAGATGCCCATATCCATGAATAGGGGCACGAAGAGCAGGAACGTTGCAAAGAAGAGCACCACCGTGATGGCAGAGTTGGCCTCCTTTGTGCTGTCTGCGAGGATGGATATGAAGAGACCGGTCCCTGTGAATCCCAGTCCCGTGAGGAACATTATAATGGACAGCAGGGGGATATTGTAAACAGGCACCCCAAGGAGCATCACTATCCCGAGCCACAGGAGGCTCTGAATGAATGAAAAAATGAGTGCAGGGGTTATCTTACCAAGAATTATGCTGGTCTCGGATAGGGGGACCATCAGGAGGACCTCGAAGGTTTTCCTTTCCTTCTCACCAACCACGCTGTCGGTTACAATGTTACTACCTAGGAAGAATGGGAGGAAAACCACAAAGGGTATTATGAACCCGTACATTATCTCCACAAAGTAGGAGCTTTCAACTGCAAGTGGAGCATACCTTTCCCTGTTAACGGGGATAATTTTCAGTTTAACAGGATTCTCCAGAGCTTTAACTTTGGATGATGGAATAGCCGCCTCCCTGAACTGTTTCTGCTCCGCATACCATGAGGCGGCACGCTGAAGCCTTTCGCTCATGATGGTGTAGAATGCACTGCCGGTGTCTGCTTCGATACGGACATCCCCACCGCTGGTGTAGACAATGGCAACCACCCCTGATCCAAGGCTTTTTCTGGCATCAGCAAGATCCGGGAATTTCGTAACACCCAGACCCTCCCTCTCAAGGCCCTCAATGAGCAGACGTTCATCCCCCACAACACCCACCTTGAGGAACCTGGAACCACCCCACTCCCCAATGAGCTCTGGATCTGCTGCAACGGAACTTACAACTGCAAGTCCATAGGCACCCAGTATTATTATGACCTGCACCAGGACAAGCAGCATGTAGATCCTGTTTGAGAATATGTCCCGCGCCTCCTTAACTGTAAGGGCCTTCAGTTTCATGGTCTCACCATCAACCTTAAAATACCGGGCCTTGGACCAAAAACCACATCATCCCTGCTGAATAATCTGACTGCAAGGCCATAGAAGAGGATGTTGAGTATGAGGACCGAGAACAGGGGCGGTATGAGGTCAGCTGCATTCAGGTTAACTCCTGATATCAGCTTTATGGTGAGGGTCATGGGTGAGAGGGACCCTGAGGAACCGGCCATGTAGGCGAGGGCCGGCACAATCAGGTATGCTGCTGCGATTATGTAGGCAAAGGTTATACCTATCCCGGCCTCACGGTAGTTCTTTGCATAAACCGATATGAGTGCAGTGAGCCCTATGATGGGCGTTGATGAGAGCACAACGGTTAGATAGGCACCTGCCGGGTTGCTTATCTGGAAACCGGCCGCCATTATGAGGATCATCCATACACCCACCTGCAGCGCCACCGTTGCGGTAACAGAGAGGCACTTCCCGATGATTATCTCAGAGCGCCTTATGGGCATTGCAATAAGGGCTTCACCTGTTTTCCTCTCCTTTTCACCCACAATACTGTCCACCACCAGGTTTCCGAACAGGAAAACCGGGAGAAATAGGAGTATTGAAACCATGACACGCCTCACAAGCTGAAGTGGAAGGGCCTCACCCCGTGTCTCCTCACGGACCTCAGGTCTCGGCGTTGGGGTTTCAATGAGTTCCCTGGTTATCACGGTGGAGGCCCTTTCAACCGCTGCTTCCACCTCGTCCCTTACAACGGTCCTTCTTGGATCAGAATAGTCAAGGTAGAGCATTGCATTCAGGGGGATGCCTGTGAAGTTATCGACAAGGAGCCTGGAGGGCGCACCCCCATGTATATAGAGGACGTCGGGGTTTAGCTGCCCGGAGATGATACCTGAGGGGTCGGTGACACTGAGCTCTGCAAAACCCCTTAGGGAGGGGGTGAAGGTGTTTCCCTCACCTATCATCTCAATGAAGCCACTGAACATGAATATGGTGAGTGAAAGTACCAGTATCTGGAATATGAATATGAAGAGGAATTTACGGCTTCTGAATGTCCCCGTGAGTTCCCATTTTGTAACTGTTAGGAGATTCATCTAGGACCCCTTCAGGCTCTGTATGAATACGTCGTTGAGTGTTGCCTCCCGTGTGTTCACACTGAAGACCGTTCCAGGAATATTCTCTATAACCTCTGTTATGGATTCACGGCTACCAAGGGAGAATCTGATGATTTTACCATCTATTTCAACGGATTTAACACCACTCACCTTCATAAGAGAGTCCCTGTTGATCAATGAGGGCTCTGATACCTTAACTTCAAGTATCAGGTCCCCCTGGACCCTGGATTTGAGTTCATCTGGGGTTCCGATGTCGAGTATGCGCCCCCTGTTTATTATGGCGACCCTGTCACAGAGGTAATCGGCCTCCTCCATGTAGTGGGTGCAGAGTATCATGGTCCTTGAGCCCTTGAGCTCCCTTATGAATTCCCTTATTGAGAATGCTGTTGCCGGGTCAAGGCCCATGGTGGGTTCATCGAATATTATGATTGGGGGGTCATGTATGAGGGCCCTTGCTATCCCGATCCTCTGCCGCATGCCCTTGGAGAACGTGTTTATGGGGTCCGCTGCACGTTCACTCATACCCACGAGTTCAAGTAACTCGTATATTCTATCATCCAGCACATCCCTGGGGACACCATAGAGCTCACCGAAGTACCTCAGGAGATCCGCAGCCCTGAAACGCTCATAGAGGTTGGGCTCCTCTGGAAGATAACCTATCATTGCTTTAACCCTGAGTGGGTCCCTGGTAACATCATAGCCACCCACATGGACTGTGCCAGAGTCAGGGTGCAGTATCCCTGCTATTATGCGTATTGCGGTGGTCTTACCGGCACCGTTGTGGCCGATTATGCCCATGAGTTCCCCTTCCCTCACACTGAAGCTGAGGTTATCAAGGGCCCTGATTCTTCCAAAGCTTTTAGAGACAGAGTCCACCTCTATCATGAAACCTCCATGAATCAAAGATTATTTTTCCAGCCGGGAATTTATATCCCCCTTTATATATTAATAGTATAAACAGTACTTAAGCGGTGATGGTCACATGTTTCTATCAGAACTCATACCAGTGAGGGATGCATTCAGGATTCTTGATGAAAATCAGAGATCAACTGAGACTGAAACCCTTAATCTCTTATATGCCCATAAAAGGGTTCTTGCGGAGGATTTAAAAGCCAGATTTGACTCCCCCCCCTTTGACAGGTCAGCGATGGATGGATACGCGGTGAGGGCCGAGGATACATTCGGTTCGTCACCTGAGAATCCATCAAGATTCACTGTCACAGATTCCATAGGGGCCGGGGATGTATCTGATGTGGATGTGGATAGGGGGGAGGCTGTTAAAATCGCAACAGGGGCCCCCATACCCCGCGGAGCAGATGCTGTTGTCATGGAGGAGTACACTGTCAGCTCAGGATCTGAGATCAGTGTTGTAAGACCTGTGTTTCCTGGAGAGAACGTGTCACCGGCAGGAGAGGATTTCAGGGCAGGGGATACCGTCCTGAGTAAAGGAACCCTCCTCAGGCCTGCAGAAATTGCCATGGCGGCATCGGCAGGTTACAGCCAGCTGAGGGTGTATAAAAAGCCCTCGGTAAAGGTGATAATAACAGGTAATGAACTCATGGAGCCTTCAGCGGACCTTGAACCAGGTAAGATACCCAACTCAAACCTCTACACCCTCAAGGCCCTTGTGGAGAGTGCAGGTGGTGATGCAGAGGTTAGCCACGCCCCCGACGACATGGATATCATAGTGGATGAAATCAGAGGGGCAGTGAAGGAACATGACATGGTCATAACAACCGGCGGAACAGCGGTGAGCCGTGGAGACGTGGTTGTGGATGCCGTGGATAGCCTTGGCGACGTACTCTTCCATGGGGTGGCAATGAGGCCAGGCAAACCTGTGGCATTCGGAATTGTTGAGGGTAAACCTGTATTCATGCTTTCAGGGTATCCTGTCGCTGCCATGGTTCAGTTCGATGTCCTTGCAAGGTATTATCTTCTCAGAATGCAGCACCTGGATTACAGTCACAGAACAGTGAAGAGGCGGTGTCTTGGTAAGGTTGCATCTGGACCCGGCAGGACGGAATACGTGCGGGCAAATGCAGATAACGGAACAGTTAAACCCGTCCAGAGCAGGGGTTCGGGTATAATAAGGTCAATGGTGGAGTCAAATGCCTACATAGTGATAGATGAGAACCTTGAGGGTATAGCTGAAGGTGAGGAGTGTGAGGTCCTCCTCTTTGATTCAATGACACTCTGAAACCCTGCCAGCACATATAAATGGGAGCTTTTATATGACCGCTTCAACAACCATTAAAACAGGTGTTATGTAATATGAATGCACTGTGGTTTTACGTCATCGCATTTATCCTGATATGGACACTCGCTGTTCTTTTCAGGGACAGACTCAAGATTGAGATACAGGGACCTCTCCTCCTGAGGAGAACAAAGAGGATGAGGGGATTCATCGACAGCATAGCGTCAGGCCACCCAAGACTCTGGAGGTGGATACTGAATGCGGGCATCCCTGTGGCGTTCTTCTTCATGTTCTACATGCTCTACCTCATGGTGATGTCCCTTCAGAACATATTCGTGACTCCACAGGCTTCACTCATCGTGCCGGGTGTTGACATACCGGGATCACCGGTTTACGTGCCTCTGGGTTACGGTATAGTGGGCCTTGCCACGGTCATAGTGGTGCATGAATTCGCCCATGGGATACTTGCAAGGGTTGAGGGGGTCCGTATAAAATCCATTGGCCTCCTTCTTCTGGCAATACTTCCGGGCGCTTTCGTTGAACCTGACGAGGATGACATCAAGAAGGTGAGCCCCATCTCAAAGCTGAGGATATATGCCGCCGGATCAGTGGCGAACCTCATACTTGCAGGTATATGCTTTGCACTATTCTTTGGTATTTCAGCATATGCCATGCCCGCTGCCTTCCAGGCCGACGGTGTTCAGATAGACAGTGTGGTCCCTGGAAGTCCTGCAAGCGAGGTCCTCAAACCGGGCCTCGTCATTGAGAGCATAAATGGAATGCCAACCACAAACCTCACCACCTATGGAATGGCCCTTAAGAGGATACGGGTTGGTGAGGTTATCACAATAGACACTGATCAGGGGACATTCAGGCTTAAGACAGGCAGAAACCCCAACAACTCAAGCAGGGCCTACATGGGTATCAGAACCAGCAACCACCTGAAGGTGAGGGAGTCTGTGGCATCGGTCTTTGGAGGTACCCTTCCATTTGCCCTCACCTACCTGGAGGAGCTCTTCTTCTGGATATTCTTCCTGAACTTCGCGGTGGGTACGGTTAACCTTCTACCTGCCAAGCCCCTTGATGGAGGCCTCATGTTTGAGGAGCTCCTGCGCTACAGGTTACCGGAGAGGATTGTTAAACCGGCGGTCAGCTATGTCTCCATATTTGTTATACTCATCATAGCGGTGAGTATAATCTGGGGTACAGGGCGCGGTATTCTGATGATGTTCTGATAGCTGAGCTATACGCTGTAGACCGAGTTCTGATCAGCGCCTCTGGCAGCTGAAGCAGAGATCGTCTTCCTTATCGGTCCTGTATATCTTACCGCAGCGGGGACACATAACAGTCCTCATGCCGCTCTCCCTGGCCGGGGGTTCGTGGCACTGGCACCTCACGCCCACCATCTTCTTCTTTTTCTTCATGTGATCTGATTTAGCTGCGGATAGGATATTATTTTTGTAAAGCACACCAGCGGGCCCTCTTTGATCATGAATCTGCAGATAAGATACTCATCTTTTTTGAGCCATTGACGGCTGCCAGGTATCAAATTCAGATACACAGCATATTAAAATAATTTTTATTTTTATTAAAGCAAATTTTATATAAATCTTAATTCAACAATATTTGATTTAAAATAAAATTAAATGGAGGTGAGAATATGAGAAGATCAGTGATTCCATTAATTCTAATCATTGCACTCATGTTTACAGGAGGTGTTTCAGCAGCGGATAACAGCAGCAACACCACGGGAGACGTTATTGCAGAGAACTCATCCCACTACAACCTTCTGATACTGACCGGGTCAACATCCAGTACAAAGGCGATAGTGGAGGGGTATAAACTGGCAGGCCAGAACGGCTACAGATTCAACCTCTCAATGTTCACCAATGATGAACTCCTGAGAAACGACCCGCAGATCGATGCAGCAGCCATTGAAGCTGGCAGAAGGGCCGACGTGATACTTATACAGATGATAAGCAGTCCAAACACGGTTGCAAAGGTCAACCAGATCCTCAACGTCACATCAGCAAGAAGGATCATAGCCATAGGAACAGGGAACACATTCAAGAGCTATCCCCAGATAGGCGAGGACAATGCAACTGTTAAGAATATATGGGACCAGGGGGGCCCTGAAAATTTCAGGAGGATGATGCTTCTCCTTCTGAGGGATGCAGGGATGAAGCTCAGACCAGGGGAGAACCTCACAGCAATTCCAGCCATAAAATCCTTTGTCTACCATCCTGAATCAGCACAGCAGTTCACCAGCTGGGACCAGTACTATTCATGGTATGTGCAGAGCGGACACTACAAGCCGGGAAAACCATGGATAGGGATCCTGACCTTTGACACCTACTACCGTGGAAGCGACATGAGGATGCACACTGCGATAGTTGAGAGCCTCGAGCGCAAGGGCTACAATGTGATGCTTGGATTTGCAGCGGACACACCAACAAAGAGGAATGTCATAGAGAAGTTCTTCCTGGATGGCAACAGAACACCAAGGATAAGTGGCCTCATAACCTGTATGGGGTTCAACCTCTATAACGGGGATCCGGTGAACTCCACCAGCATACTGAGGGAACTTGATGTACCCGCACTCTCAGCGGTATATGCGTCAAACCTCAAAACATGGAACGAGAGCATATCAGGACTCTCATCCGAGGTCTACTGGCAGATAGCCCTCCCAGAGATTGATGGGAGAATAGAGCCCATCATGATCGGCGGCGGCGTTGAGATGGTTGACCCGGAGACAGGCCTGAGGTACACGTACTACGTACCCATACCCGACAGGATAGAGAGGCTCACAGAGAGGATGATCAACTGGGTGAAACTGAGGGAACTTTCAAACTCAGAGAAGAAGATAGCCCTCATCTACTACAACATAGGGGGCGGTAAGGATGGTATCAGTGCCAGCTACCTCAACGTACCAGAGAGCATAAGCACGATACTGAGGGCCCTGAAGGCAGCAGGTTACACAGTGGATGAAAAGTCAACTGCAGAGGTAATCAACATACTCCTTGGACCGGGCCTCAATGTGGGATCATGGGCCCCAGGGGAACTTGCAAAGGTTGTGAAGGCAGGTGCAGTAACCATACCCGTATCAGAATACATGGCATGGTTCAGCCTCCTTCCTGAAGCCCTCAGGAACAACATAACAGCAACCTGGGGGCCAGCGCCAGGAAACGTGATGGTATACAATGGCAGCATCGTGATACCCGGTGTGATGCTGGGAAACGTATTCCTTGGGCCACAGCCAATGCGCGGTTTTGGCGAGGACGCAGCTGACCTCATACACTCAACCACGCTCCCACCCCACCACCAGTACCTGGCATTCTACCTGTGGCTTCAGAAGAACTTCAATGCAGTTATACACCTTGGAACACACGGAACCCTTGAGTGGCTGCCAGGCAAATCTGTTGGACTCTCCTCACTTGACTGGCCAGACGTCATGATAGGTGACCTTCCCCACATCTACCCCTACATCGTCAACAACCCCGGTGAGGGAACACAGGCCAAGAGGAGGGGATATGCGGTGCTCATCAACCACAACATTCCACCCATGGTCGTGGGCGAACTCTACGGAGACCTGGCTGAACTCCAGCACAAGATCAACAGCTACCACTCATCAGAGGATCCCCAGAGGAAACTGATAATCGCAGATGAGATAAGGAACCTCACGGTGAAGCTGGACCTTCACAGGGAACTGAACCTTGACCTCAACGCATCCTTTGAGGAGGCACTTGACAGGATCGAACACAGACTCGATGAACTCTCAGCAACACTGATACCCTACGGTCTGCATGTATTCGGAGAACCACTGAGCGGCCAGCTACTTGATGCAATGGTTGAGGCCATTGTGAGCTTTGACCCGGCGACACGTAACACCACAGAGTTCAGGAACGCCATAAGGGAGAAGCTGGCCAGTGACTGTGAGATCAGCAATCTCCTGAGGGCCCTTGAAGGCAGATTCGTTGAGCCGGGAAGAGGCGCCGACCCCATCAGGATACCCGATCTCCTGCCGACTGGTAAAAACTCCTACTCATTTGACCCCAGACTGGCACCGGATAGGGCTGCATGGGAGATCGGTAAGAAGATGGCCGATGATCTCATAGCAGACTACCTTGCAAAGAACGGCAGGTACCCTGAAACCGTTGGGGTTGTTCTCTGGGCCATTGAAACCATGAGGACCAATGGACAGACAATAGCCATGGTGCTGAGACTGATAGGTGCTGAGCCGGTATGGGATAAGTCAGGAAGATTCACAGGGATCAACGTGACCCCCCTCGCAACCCTGGGAAGGCCAAGGATCGATGTCCTTGTAACCATCAGCGGGCTCTTCAGGGATACCTTTGCCTACAGCATAGACAGGATGGACGAGGCAATAAGGCTTGTGATGAAACTGGATGAACCGGTGAACCAGAACTATCTCAGAAAACACTACCTTCAGGATCTCACGAATTACACCGCCAGGGGTCTGCCAATGGCAGATACACTTGCAGGGGCAAGGATATTCGGCAGCGCACCTGGAAGTTACGGTACAGGGATACCTGCTGTTGTTGAGTCCACTGCCAAGTGGAACAACCAGTCACAGCTTGTTGAAACCTACCTTAACCACATGGGATTCATCTATGGAAAGGACATATACGCCATTGATGCAAAGGAGGTCTTCATGAAGCAGCTATCAAATGTAGATGCAACCGTGCAGGTGAGGGACAGTGTCTACGGGGTCCTGGACAACGATGATGTCTACCAGTACCTCGGAGGGCTCACAATGGCTTCAAGGGCAATGTCAGGTAAGAATGTTGCATCCTACATTGCCAACACAAGGTTCGCCCCGAGGATTGAGACACTCTCAGATTTCCTTGCAGCTGAACTGAGGACAAGGACCTACAACCCAAAGTGGATTGAGGGAATGCTAAGCCAGGGATTCTCAGGGGGTCATCAGATCTCAAAGGAGATAGGACACCTCTTCGGGTGGAGCGCAGTCACACCTGAACTTGTACAGGACTGGATGTGGCAGAGGGTCGCCGAGACCTATGTCCTTGATTCCTCTGTGAGGGACAGGTTCAGGAGTGTTCAGCCCTACTCGTATGCCTCCACCGTGGCATGGCTTCTTGAGGCCAGCAGAAGGGGCCTGTGGAGGACTGATTCAACAACGCTTCAGAGGCTTGCAGATGAGTATATCTCGGCGGTCAATGAGTATGGTGTTGTCTGCTGTCACCATACCTGTGCCAACATCGTCTTCAATGAGTGGGTTGTGAAACTCTCTTCCCTTAATCAGGCTGCCCTGAGGAAGTTTGCAAGTGCAATGGCTGCAGCCACAGGCAAATCCATTGATGTACCGGGATCTGATACCGGGTCTGATACCTCCACAGGGAGGGATGATGGTCTTGGTGCTGGTGAAACCGGTGCACCGTCATCAGGTTCATCCGGTGGAATATCAGGTTCCACACCCAGTGAGGCTGCCAGTTCTGGTGAGTCATCTGAGGCCAGTGAGGTTTCACAGTCGGAACCTGCCGGTGAGTCAGGTAAGGCCTATGAGGTTGCTGCTTCAAGTCAGAGCGGTTCAGCAAGCACCCAGACACCATTTTATGCTCTTGCTGGCATCATAGGAATTGTATGCCTCCTTGGAGCAGGGTATTTCTATCAGGGAAGAAATTAAACCCCTATTTTTTATTTTTTTGATGTCTGATTTTTCACCCTCATGAAACCCATTTTAGGAAAACCTAAAAATTTATATGTGATGGGAGTTTAGGTATAACTAAAGTTTAGGAATACCTAAAAAGGTGGTGTCATGGAAACTACACTCGACAGAATATCCGAATCAGAGATGGTAACGGTCACCTCAGTTGACATTACTGGTAAGATAAAGCACAGGTTCACGGTGATGGGGATCGTCAGGGGGTCCAGGGTAACCCTTGAAAAGGTTGCACCCCTCGGCGACCCCCTCAAGGTGAGGGTCAGGGGCCACCCCTTATCCATCCGCAGGGAGGAGGCCTCAAGGATAAGGGTAAGGAGAGATTAGCTTGTCACTGATGATAGCCCTTGCAGGAAACCCGAATGTGGGTAAGAGCACCCTATTCAACAGCCTCACAGGTCTAAATCAGCACGTCGGCAACTGGCCAGGTAAAACCGTTGAAAAGAAGGAGGGATACCTGCACTTCAGGGGATGTGACATTGAGGTCATAGATCTCCCTGGAACCTACAGCCTTGCAGCTGGTTCTCCAGAGGAGGAGGTGGTGATTGATTACCTCCTTGAGGAGTCTCCGGATCTTGTGATAAACGTTGTCGATGCATCCAATCTCGAAAGAAACCTTTACCTGGCCCTCCAGATAATGGAGTTTGGCCTTAACACCATCATCGCAGTGAACCTCAATCGGGAGGCTGAGAGGAGGGGTTACAGTCTGGATTATGGGAAGCTTGAGGAACTCCTTGGCGTGCCTGTTGTGAGGATCGAGGCAACTGAAGGCGAGCAGGATGAGCTCCTTGAAGGGGTAATCGAATGGAGTAAAGGTGAACCCAGGATCCCCGGATATGAATTCCTGAGACATGAATCTCTGAACAGATTATATGAACTCATCAGGGGTAGCGAACTCAAAGTTCCACCGCAATGGATCATAATAAAGCTCCTTGAGGGCGATGAGAGGGTGGTCTCAATGGTCGGAGAGGAAATTCATGATGAATTCAGGAGGATTCGCAGGATCCTTGAGGATGAATACTCTGTGAAGGCCGACGTGATTGTATCCGATGCCAGGTATGGGCTTATAGAGGCCCTCCTTGAGAGTACACTCAGAAAGCCACCGGTGGATCGGGTTACAGGTTCAGAGATTATTGACAGAATTGCGCTCAACAGGTACCTTGGCCTTCCGGTACTCCTTGGGGTGATGTGGCTGATTTTTCAGCTGACATTCACTGCAGGGGCCCCACTGACAGACCTGCTGGATTCCGCCTTTTCATACCTTGCAGATGCGGTTCATGGCGTCATGGGTGATTCTATCCTGGCATCCCTTCTATCTGATGGGGTGATAGGTGGTGTAGGGTCGGTCCTGGTATTCATACCCAACATATTCATCCTCTTCTTCCTCCTGTCCTTCCTTGAGGATTCAGGTTACCTTGCCAGGGCTGCATTTGTCATGGATCGTGTGATGAACACCCTGGGGGGCCTCAGTGGAAGGTCATTCATCCCCATGGTGCTGGGTTTCGGATGCTGCGTACCGGGCGTCATGGCCACAAGAACGATAGACTCTGAGAGGGAGAGGATAATAACGGCACTAATAGTGCCCTTCATGTCATGCAGCGCAAGGCTCCCTGTCTATGTGCTATTCACAGCAGCCCTCTTCCCGGTTATCTACCAGGGCTGGGTGATATTCTCACTTTACATTCTCGGGATAGTGGTGGCCATACTGACCGCCCGCTTACTCGGTGATAGAATCTTGGAGGGTGAAGGTTCACTCTTCCTCATGGAGCTTCCACCCTACAGGCTTCCAAGACTTAAGGCACTTCTCATCCACACCTACATGAGGGGTGTTCAGTTTATAAAGAGGGCTGGGACCATCATACTGGCAGGTTCACTGGTGATATGGTTCCTCTCGAACTTCCCGGGAGGGAACGTTTCATCATCAATCCTGGGGATTACAGGGTCCATGATAGCACCCATCTTCCAGCCACTGGGCTTCGGGGACTGGCAGTCCGCGGTTGCAATCATATTCGGGTTTGCCGCAAAGGAACTTGTAATAAGCACCTTCGGGACGGTATACGGCACCGGTGATGTTGCAGCAACCATTCAGGGGATATTCACGCCACTGGAGGCCTTCTCCTTCATGGTATTCATACTGCTCTACACCCCCTGCCTCGCAACACTTGCCGTAATAAAGCAGGAGGCCGGTACAAAATGGGCCCTCTTCTCCCCCGCATATTCCCTGCTGGTTGCCTGGATTGCGTCATTCCTTGTCTACACGGCAGGTACTCTGACTGGTTTATGATAACAGAATGGAGGTGAAATCATGGTCTCCCGTGGAGGTATAAGGGGTGCAAGAAAACCTGTAAAACCAGAGGATTAGATGGTGAAGACCATCCGGTGCTTCTCCATGATATCCACAACTATCCTGTCAAAACCCTCAAGTATTTCCACACCATCAATGAGCATGTCACGGGTTATGCCCCTTGCCATTAGATCCTCCTTCCTTGCAAAAACAGCCTCGGTCTCTGACAGTTCTCTGATGGTGTGGGAATACCTGTTTTTTTTCATTGCAGCATACACACCACTGGATATGAGGTACACGGTGAGTTCATCCTCCCTCCATATCCCCACAAGGTCAAGGAATGTCCTGAAACCCAGTTCAGATGGACTTTTAGTTACAAGGAACCCCACAGAACCCATCAGTAACCGCTCCACCCCAGTGTCTCCATGAGCTGCTCACCAAGAAGTTTCTCAAGGCACTGGACATTCTCCTGCATCCATGGCTCCTTGAGGGGGTAGCAGTTATCGAGTTTCTGCTCACCGTTCAGGAGCTTCATTGCAAAGGCCATGCATGTTGATTCACCGCATTCTCCACAGTTGCTACCAGGGAGGCACCTCTGTATATCGAGGGGTCCAATGCTTTCCACGTCCCTTCCACGCACACCCCTCATGTAGGCCTCGAAGGCCTGGTTTATCCTTTCCATGATCCTCCTTATGATATCAAAGGCCTCCTCCACGTCATGGTTTTTGTTCATGCTGACCTTCCCTGAGGGGTAGAGGCTTATGAGCCTGTCGTAGATGGTGAGAGTGAGAATGTTTTTCTTCTTAACATAATTCACAGCACCTGGCGGATACATATTTGCCAGGAGGGGTATGATGTCTCCGATTTCAGAGTCAAGCTCCATAAGGACCCTTATTTTCCCCTCACTTGCAATGCATGGCTTAACCTGTTTGAGGGTAACCTCCCTTACAAGGGACCCATCAGGGATGAGCTCCCTTTTAACCTCATCCATTTCCATAACGGCACCTCATATCCTGATAACTGCGGTTTCACCCTTTGCAGAGATTATCTCATGGAGCTCCTCATCGTTTATTATCTCTGCAGCCTCAACAAGATCCTCCTCCACAAGCCCCCTCTCCCTGAGGGACCCCTCATGTACCAGTATGCTACCCTCTGGAAATATGAGGTATGTGAGCTCCTCCACATTCGGGTACCCTATGCTCTCTGATTTCTGATCTGCAACTGCAGCGTAGACACCGTCCTCCATTAGGAGAACATCAGAGTCAAGGCCACTGTTCAGACATGCTATGACAACATAGAAACCACTGAACGCATCTTCAGATCCATAGGGGGCCCTGTCTATTATTATGAGTGAGGATTTCATTTTAACAACCCAGACTTATCACACGGTGACTTTTCTTTATCCATTCTGCCAGTTCATAAACACTTTTTATCTCCACGCCCTTTATGTAGGGCTTCTCTGAACAGGTGTAGCCCCGTGCTGTGGAGCACCTTATGCAGGATATCACATTAACACCGGACCTTACAAGGGCCCTGAATTTTTCCGCCACATTGGGGAATGACTGGGGGGCCTGGTCCCTTTTCGGTACATGTGTTCCATCCATGTAAAGGAATATGTTAACATCGTAGCCATTTTTCATGGCGCTTTCTGCCAGTTCTGATGCTATATCCGCATACTGATGGCGGTAGGGACCCTCAAGGAGGACTATTGTGAGCAGTTTTTTCTCCATGGATCTATCTTCGCATCCATAAAATAAATAATTTATTATGAATAATAATGATAGTTTTCACTGATTTTCAAGTGCCCTCTCAAAGGCCTCACAGTGGATCCTGGCAGCCAGCTCCTTCTTGCACTCATCATCTGCAAATAACCTCATCTTGGCGGCTCTGCAGGGGTAATGCTGTATCTTAAGACCTGCACGTACAGGCAGATCCTTCACCTCAGTTCCGACAAGTTCCTCTGCAACAAACCGTGTTGCACCGCAGGGTGAACACCTGAGGACCCTTATATCTTTTACCCTGTCGTCTTCAACATCAACCTCAACCACTGGCTTTCCAAATTTCGATACGAATTCATCAAAGGAGGGATTCCCGTTCTCCTCAAGGTCGCACATGTTCTCTGGTGCTGTGACATTCCCGTAGCCCAGCAGCTGATTTCTGAAGCCCTCACCCCTCCAGGCACCCACTATTATCCAGTCAACCTGATTGTGGATGCGGTCCACAAGTTCAAGTGTGAGGTCAGGATGGAGTATGTAGGTTATAACGATATCCGCTGATACTATCTGCTCAATCTTTTCCTCTGGTATTTCAACTTCATCTGCGAATATGCCTGAGGGGGCCTCAAGTTCAATGAAATCTGTTTCAAACTCCTCACCTATGTTCTCGTGGGTCCTTTCACCGTAGGGGCCGTCTGTCACTATTGCAACCCTGACCATTCAATCATCCCCCGGCTTGAATTCAGTCCTTATCCACTCTGCGATCTCGTCGCGTATCCTTCTGAATCTGGCTATATCCCCACCTGCAGGGTCCGGGAACTCAGCATGGATGTACCTCTTACCACCAGGGAATACAGGGCATGTCTCATCACAGAGACTCACAACCACATCAAACTCCTCACCCTCGAGTTCCCTGAGGTCGGTGGGCTTATGGGAGCTCATATCGATTCCAATCTCCTCCATCACCTTCACTGTCAGGGGGTTGATTTCCCTTGGCTGGCTTCCGGCACTCTGGACATGGTAGTGTTCCCCGTACATGTTTCTGAGAATACCCTCAGCCATCTGGGACCTTCCTGAGTTGTTTCTGCATATGAAAAGAACCCTCTTCTTCATGGTGATCCTCTTTACAGTTTCTGGCACATAAACCCGTGCACTGAAATCTATTCATACATCCAAATTTATAAATATATCGAGTTATTTATGAGATAAAAAATAAAACCATAAGTGATAACTCTGAGGGAGAAAGGGATAAATGAGAGTTGTTATAGTTGGTGGAGGGGCCGGAGGACTTTCAACGGCCTCAAACATAAGAAAATATGATAAGGATGCAGAGATAACTGTTATAACCCGTGATAAGCACGTGGCATATTCACCCTGCGCCATACCCTACGTTATGTGCGGGGAGGTTGAGTGCTTTGATGATATAGTGATGCACCAGCCAGAGGACTACAGGGAACGCAACATAGATATCCTCACAGAAACCGAGGTAGAAGAGGTTGACTCCCATAAAAAAACCGTGACCTATGTGAAGGATGGTAAACGCCATGAAATACCCTACGACGTCCTTGTCCTTGCAACCGGGGGCTCCCCATTCATACCACCGGTTGAGGGGGTTGACCTTGAGGGGGTGTTCACCATAAGGACGCTCACAGACGGTGAGAGGATAAGTGAATGGGCCTCCAAAAGTAAAAAAGCCGTAGTGGTGGGCGCAGGGCTCATAGGTCTTGAGATAGCATATGGGCTTCTGAAAATGGGACTTGAAGTCACCGTGACAGAGATGCTGCCACAGATCGTCCCCCGTTCCCTGGACCCTGACATGGCAGCCATAGTACAGGAGTACCTTGAGGAGAAGGGGATAAGGGTTGTCCTTGGAAAGGCACTTGAGAGGATAACCGGAGACGAAAGGGTCGAGGCGGTTGCTGTGGGAGATGAGTGCATTGAGGCAGACCTTGTGGTCCTCGCAACAGGGGTGAGGCCAGAGACAAAACTTGCGCGGATGGCGGGATGCGAACTGGGACAGTGGGCGGTAAGGGTCAATGAGAGGATGCAGACAAGCGTACCTGACATTTATGCCGTCGGGGACTGCGTTGAGGTCTACGATGCCGTGACAGGCTTCAGGACCCAGTCACCACTGGGTTCAACTGCTGTGAGACAGGCCCGGGTGGCTGCAAGGAACATAGTGGGTCTTGATGCAACCTTCAGGCCGGTTCTCAACGCCATGGTATCAAAGATAGGTGAACTCGAGTTCGGTGCTGTTGGGCTCACAGAGGTCATGGCACTCCAGAGCGGGATAAAGGTGGTCTCAGGAAAGAAGAGGGCCCTTACAAAGGCCAGATACTATCCCGGCGCCGAGAGGATTGATGTGAAGATGATATGTGACCTTAAGGGAAGGATAATCGGGTGCCAGATGGTTGCAAAGGAGAGGGTGGCTGAAAGGGTTGACACCATGTCACTTGCCATATCACAGGGACTCACATGTTCAGATCTTGCCTGGACAGAGTTTTCGTATGCGCCCCCTGTTTCAATGGTCATCGACCCCATAATCCTTGCAGCGGAGGCTGCATGTGAAAAACTCAAAAGGGTGAACAGCAAGCAGGATGATTGAAATGAAGCAGTTTCTCATAACCCCTGCGGCGGGTAAACGCCTGATTGCCAGGGGAATGCTTCGGCACCCAGAGGTGGAGAGGGTTCTTGAGGATGGAACCCTTGTTATAATTGCAGGGACAACCAATGGCTACATAGCAGAGGAGATCCTGGCCGGAATCGGTGAGGATGGATTTGATCGAAGGGGCTTTCACAGGGGTATAACGGTCCCCGCAAATATCAGAAGGGATGATATGGGTCGCATGGGCACAGATTTTCCAGGTGACGTCGTGATCAGAGACGGCAGATGGGAGCGTGGTCTTGAAATATTTGATGTTGCAGACGAACTTGGAAGGGGGGACCTCGTACTCAAGGGTGCCAACGCCCTCGACTATCGATCAGGAAGGGCCGCTGTCTACATAGGTCACCCCATGGGGGGCACGGTGCTTGCTGCACTGCAGGCCGCGGTGGGGAGAAAAACAGGTCTTATAGTACCCGTGGGCCTTGAGAAGATAATACCCGGGGACCTTGATGCTACTGCACTCAAACTCAACTCAGCAGCTGCCGATGGGCCAGGCATGCTTCCCATACCCGGCAGGGTATTCACCGAGGTTGATGCCCTGGAACTTCTAACAGGCGCATCTGCAGAGCCGGTTGCAGCTGGAGGAGTCTGCGGTGCCGAGGGGGCATTTTATATGCTGGTTGAGGGCAGTGAGAGATCACTTGAACTTGCAGAGAGGATAGTTGGAGAAATTGCAGACGAACCACCCTACGCCAACCTTTATTATAATAAAAAATAGTGCAGGGCCCTGATTTTATTCAAATTCATAAAAATTCTGTTTTATCTGGCAAGGATAAGAAAAAATTCAATTAAGAGGATGGAGGGTTTGAATCTGGTAGCCCCTATTTTTTTGATACCCCTGAAAGTTCGATGATGTGACCGTATTCCCCTGGAAGCCTCCTTATCCTGTACCTGTATCCTGTGGAGGTCTCAAGGGCCGCTGCAGCGGTGTTTGCATAGGGGCAGGTGGATACTGTGACCCCATCGTCCTCAAGGGAGCGGCAGAAACCATAGAACCTGCAGTTTTTCACATCCATCACATGCTTCTCTCCTTCAGAGCACTCGATGGATGCCGCGAATCCATGGCTGAGGAAGTATTCTGCTGTTGATTTTACAGGATCCTCAGGGTCAATGATCTCTGCCAGGACGAAGCCCATCTCCCTTGTGACTCCCTGGGAACCATTGCCGAGGACCTTCCAGAGGCTCTCTGTGATGGCCCTGAACATGAGCATGAATGGCTGCTCAGGGGATGATGAATCGGCTGAGTGTTCAAACTCGTCTCTTCCCACACCACACTGGGGGCAGACCCAGCCATCCCCAAGTTCGCTGAAATCCCTGTCAGGGACCTGGTACTGGCATATCCTGCAGACGTACATCTCTATCCCTTGAAGTACCTCTCAAGAATGCCCCTGAGCATACGGGCATGCCTTCCCTCATCCCTTGAGCTCTCATGGAAGAAGTCACGGGCCTCATCAACACCACACTCTGTGGCCCTGAGGGCCGCTTCACCCTTTTCCCTGCTGGCAGCCTCTTCACCCTCAAGCATCATCTCGATGTTCTCCTTGAGGTTGTCTCTGATCACGCCATTGAGCTCTGCAAACCTGGCGGCATGCTCAGCCTCCTCAAGGGCTATGGTTCTGAGGGCCTCTGCCACCTCAGGTAGGCCCTCCCTCTGGGCCTGCCTCGCCATTGCAAGGTACATGCCAACCTCGCTGCATTCTCCCCTGAAGTTGGCATCAACCACCTTCTCGATCTCAGTATCCCTGCATATGCCTGTCCTGTTTTCGTTCATGTCACTCACCTCCGGATTTCAGCTGCAAGTTTTCTACCGGCCTCAAAGCAGGCGTCGAGTTCATCACCTGTGGGCACGTAGTACACTTCCTCCTCGCAGGCAACATCGAATCCCGCCTCTGCAAGGAGCTCCTTCATGGTGCCTGTGGCACCACCATTTCCACCCATTGACCCGAATACAAGGGCCTTCCTGGTGAGGGTTCTGTTGAATTTGAGGCCCCTGAGGTACATGAGGAGGTCTCCGACGCTTGGGTAGGGCTCGTCGTATATGGTGGGGGCTCCAAGTGCTATGGCGCCGCTTTCAAGTATGTCCTTCACGATCTCGCTCCGGTCATCCTCATGGAGGCAGTAGACCCTAACATCGACCCCCTCACTCATAGCTCCCTCTGCTATGGCATGGGCCATCTTCCTGGTTGAACCGTGCATGGTGTCGTAGATCACCGTGACCCTCTCATCCACCATGCCTGTGGCCCAGCCTGTGTAGGCCTCTATGATCTTCATGGGGTCTGTCCAGATCTGCCCATGGGATGGGGCGATCATCTGGATCCTTTCGAGGAGCCCAAGCTCCTTAACTTCGTCGAATTTTTTGAGTACCAGCTTTGAGAGTGGGGTTATGAGGTTTGCATAGAACTTCCTGGCAGCATCCATGAGGATGTATTCTGGTATCTCCCTGTCAAGGCGCTGGGGGCAGCAGAGGTGCTGTCCAAAGGCGTCGTTTGAGAAGAGTATCCCATCCTCATCAAGTAGGGTGAACATGCTGTCTGGCCAGTGGAGCAGCGGGGTCTCCAGGAATGTCAGTGTCTTCCCGCCAAGATCAAGCACATCCCCTGTTTTCACGGTCATGAACTCTGCTTCCCTGAGGGAGGGGTAGTGTTTCAGGAGCCCCTTAACAGCCACCTCTGTGCAGTAGATGGGAGCTTCAGGGAACCTCCTGTGGAGTTCCACCAGGACACCGCTGTGGTCCTTTTCAACGTGGTTCTGGATTATGTAGTCAACCCTCTCCATTCCCACCTGTTGCAGGGCGTCCTCAACCCTTGCCATGAGCTCATCAAAGGTGCCGGGGTAGGAGTTGTCTATCAGTGCAACCCCCTCATCTCCACAGACAAGGTAGGCGTTGTATGTGGTGCCCTGCAGGGTGTATCCATGGTAGTTTCTAAGATCCCAGTCCAGGACTCCAGTCCAGTATACTCCATCGGATATTCTTTTTGCTGCGGCCTTCATCTTATCACCGGATATTTAGTTCGTATGTCATCGAATGTACTATAACCTACGAACTAATATATAATTTTTTCTGTTCTATGGTAGTGAAACAATTTTATGGGTGGTGAAACATAACTCTGCTCAATGAGGGAAAGACAGCAGTTCACAATATTCGCAACGGATAGGGGAATAGAGGTAATCGAGAGTCCCGTTAAATCACTTATACTATCAGAACTCATAAAGAGGGAACTCAGATTTCAGGATATAGTCAGAATAACCGGGAAATCCAAGTCCACGGTATCAAAGCACCTATCTGATCTCAGAATGGCCGGACTCATCGTTGAAAGGCCGGACCCTGCAGACAGGAGAATAAAGGTCTTCTCAATAAACTCAAGGTACCTGGGTAAACTCAGAAGAAAAAAGCGCGGAGAACTGGATGAGGAAAAAACAGAGTTTCTTGCAAAACACCTGACCTCAGTGGGGGACCCATTTGAGTTCTTCAGGCTGATGTTCCATGTACTCAGGGTTGAACTCATAAAGGAGGGTATAAACATCGACCCCATTCTCCACGAGGCGGGATTGAAGATAGGGGAGGTCATATACCCCAGTTTAGGGGCAGGGAACCTCGAGGATCTCCTTGAAAACCTCAGAAGATTCTGGAGAATAAACCGGCTGGGGACACTCAAGGTGGAAAGCACTGATCCACTTATAATCAGGGCCTACGACTGCTTTGAATGCGGACTGCTTCCTGACATCGGGGAATCCGCCTGTGCCCTGGACTTAGGGATACTTGAGGCCGTTTTTGGCAGATACTTCAATTCTGATGTTGAAATACAGGAGACAGAATGCTATGCAAGGGGGGATGAGAGGTGCTCGTTCCTCATAAACCCATGAGGGTTCCGGTTCATGGTCAGGATACCCAGGAACCCCACCAGGGCTTTCACGATTAGATGCTGCCCCTGAACCTCACTATGGTCGTTGCAAGGTACCTCCCCTGTGACGGGAAGCCCCTCTCAACCACCTCATCATCCATGCTGCAGTTCTCCACAGATACGACATCCCTCTCCCGGGGGTCAGACTCCACAACATCCCTGGCGCGCCTCCCATGACGTGAGGTCTTCATTATAACGCAGGCATCAACGTTTTCAATTATGTTCCTGAAGCGCTCATCGACCCTTGGCACCACAACAAGGATCTCATCACCCTCCACGATCGACGTACCTGCACTTGCAGCACACGCTGTGAACGATGTCACACCAGGAACCATCTCTGTCTCAAAGCCCATATCCTCAATCCGCCTCTGAAGGTAACTGAAGGTGCTGTAGATGGAGGGGTCACCCAGGGTTATAAATGCAACATCCCTCCCTGAGGCAAGTTCCCCTGAAACCAGGCGGGCAGCCTCATCCCAGTGCCTTTCAAGTTCCCCCCTATCATCTGTCATGGGAAATACAGGATCAATCACCCTGTAATCATCGTCACGTTCACTTAAAACATCCTTCACAATTGAAAGGGCTATGCTGTCCCTTTCAGATGACGAACGGGGAGCGCATATAACTGGAACTGATTTTAAAACCTTCAGGGCCCTTATGGTTAAAAGTTCACTGTCACCTGGTCCAACACCCACACCTATGAGTTTTCCATTCATTAGAAACACCTGATAATCATTCTGCAGTCAATGAATTTGTTTTCAGTGGCACTCTCTAAACTTATATAGTTCCTCACCCTTAAATAGACTCCATGGAAAACCCACTTTTCTGTCCCGACTGTGGAATGATGAGGGATAACTGCACATGCAGGGGCAGGGGGCGCCTTTCATTCTTCAGGAACCTCATAAAATCCGATGAGAAATCAGATTCCATCAACGAGGACCTCCAGAAGAGGTATCCCCACATACCCTGCGAAATCATAGAGAACTTTCCCTTTCCCCAGCCGAGACCAGGGCAGCTTGATATCATAAACGACATCTACCAGGCACTTGAGGACGGCTACCGCTACGTTATACTCGAGGCAGGTACAGGTACTGGAAAGTCGGCAATAGCATGCACCCTCGCAGGCATCTACCAGCCTGCATACATACTCACAATGACAAAACAGCTCCAGGACCAGTATGCCACTGAATTCGGGTTTCCGGTTGTGAAGGGGAGGGGCAACTTCCTCTGCCGCAACGACGACCTGGAGTCAACCTGTGACATGGGCACCTGCCAGACAACCCCCTCATCAGAGAACTTCCACTGCCCCTACGGTGTTGTGAGGGGCGAAACACTCCTGGGTGAGGAGGCATTCCAGGACTCATATGGCAACAGGGTATTCTTCAGGACAGATGAGCACTGCCACTACTGGGAACAGAAGGCAGAGGCCATAAACAGCCCCATAACCCTCATGAACTATGACTACGCATTCCTTGAACTGAACTACGTGGGCCACTTTGACAGGAGGAATCTCATGATACTGGACGAGGCCCACAACATCGAGGATAAACTCATGAAGCGACTGGAGGTCACCATATCCAACAGGCGCCTCAGGAAGGACATTAAGAGGACAATACCCTCCAGTATGATGCAGGAGGATGACCCCGCCGAGTGGATCCTCCAGGTTGAGGCCATAGCCGACCACTACAGTGACCTTGAACTGGAATCACTGCCCAGGAAGAGGAGGGACAGGATAAAGAGGACCATCAAGAGGCTTTCGGAACTTAAAATGAGCCTTGAGGATGAACCAAAAAACTGGGTTATTGATTCCGACGGTGAATCGGTTTCATTCAAACCCCTCAGGGTCCACCACTATGCACATGACCGCCTCTTCTCCTACTCTGAGTCATGCCTCTTCATGAGCGCCACAATACTGAATGAGAGGCTCTTCTGCCAGTGGCTGGGCATAAAACCCGATGAGGCCTACATCGTAAGGGTCGACAGCCCATTCCCGGCATCAAGAAGACCCATAGAACTGAAGATCGCCGGGAAAATGTCAAGGAACCGGATAAAGCAGACGGCCCCGGAGACCATCCCCATATTGAACAGAATACTTGAAAGGCACAGAAACGATAAGGGACTCATACATACACACAACTACCGCTGCCAGAGGTTCATAATGGAGAACATACCAAACAGGAGACTCATCGACCACAAGGCATCCAACAGGGAGGCCGTTCTAAGATACTTTGAGGACTCCACTGAACCGCTGGTCCTTGTGAGCCCATCGATGAGTGAGGGTGTTGATCTACCCTATGATAAGTGCAGGTTCCAGGTGATCTACAAGATACCCTTCCCCTACCTTGGGGATAAGCAGGTGAACAGGAGGCAGAGGATGGACCAGAGGTGGTACGCCTACAAGACCATAATGACACTGATGCAGGCATATGGGCGTGGGATGAGGGCGCATGACGACTCATGCTACACCTACATACTGGACGGTAACATAGAGATGCTCTTCAGAAGCCCCCTCTACAGGTCGCTCCTCCCTGAGTTCTTCAAGGAGGCCATAGTCAATGAATAATTTCATATGATAGACTCTAAAAGGTGATTTAATGGATTATAGTGACATAGTCAAATTTCACGGTCATTCCTGTGCAGGGACAGCCCTTGGATACAAGGTTGGAAAGATCGTGGCAGATAGGTTTGGAAGATCAGAGGATGAGGAGATAGTCGCGGTTGTTGAGAACGACAGCTGCAGCATAGACTCCATCCAGTTTATGACAGGATGCACATTCGGTAAGGGAAACCTGATATTCAGGGACCATGGAAAACATGTCTACACGTTCCTGAACAGAAAAACAGGGGAGGGAATAAGGATATCCCTTAAAAAGACCATTGATGAACTCATGGATGAACTGGGAGCTGCTGACAGGGCTGAAATGACAGACAGGATACTTGAAATGGACCCCCATGAACTCTTTGATGTCACCGATGTGGTGGAGGAGATTCCAGAGAAGGCGAGGATCTATGGATCGGTGAGATGCGCTGAATGCGGAGAACCGGTTTCGGAGCACAGGGCAAGAATAAAGAATGGTGAAATAGTCTGCATCCCATGTTTCAGGGCCTAAAATTTTATTTTTTATCATTAGGTTATATTCAGTTCACCAGATGATCATCCAGATAAAAACGTTAAATTGATTACCTGGTCTCAGCATTGGCTTCCCAGAAATTAAATGTTTACTGGGGGAGGGCGCTGTTTAGAATGCTTCCTGTTTGCATGAGGATCAGTGAGAGGAAAAATGACCCTGCTGTGAACAGCAATGTCCAGGAATTTAATGGAAAACTTCTAAGAGCCTGCAGCAGGACAAGGATTGTATAACAGGATACTGCTGATATTATCATGTTGGTCTTTTCTTCAGCAGGCTTACTGAAGCGTGCGATAACGAGTCCCGTGAAGATGGCGAATGCCAGGCCCAGAAGGAAACCTGAATTTCTGCTCAGCATCCAGGGAAAAAGGAGCAATATAACCCCAGCCATGAGTACATATGCACGTCGCACTAGATCACCACCTACCAATGGGTAGGGAGGCCCCATTATGATGCAAATCTATAACCCTCGTGACGGTACCAGACCATTTAGCTTTCACTGTAATCCTGGAACCCATCGAAATCTAACCCCCAAATATCTCCACAATGAAGCCACCCTTCTACCTCAACAATTGATATAAGTTAGGGCTTAGCATCCCAAAAAGGTACTCTATGTTTCTTTGTTTTTACTGTTGGTTCTTGGGAGGGTTTTCAGTTGGGGTGTGTTGATCAGGGAGTGTTGTCAGTAATATGATGGCAACATACCAGTTTAAGGTGTTTAGCGCTGGTTGAAGTACCAGTATGATGTAGAGGAGGAGTGCTGTTAGGACCGTTTCAACAAAAATTTTAAGCTGCCCTTTGTGCTGGTTTGAAGTTCTATAGCCATAGAGGGAGAGCATGGTAAGCATCAAGAGAAAAACCATGAATTCTGAGGCTCCATGGACATCAAACACATAGAGGAATGAAATTACCATCAAAACCGTGAATAGGCCTAAAAACCTTCTTTCATCAAATGACATTTATAAAACCTCCTGAATAAGGAGGAATGGCGGTACTTTAATACCACCACCCACAATGTGTACGACGCCTTTCTGCAGGTTCAAAGATGAGATAAAGGGCACCCGCTTTGCCCCAGGGACCCCCGTACACTGTCCCGGCAAACCATATAATAAACCTTCCACCAGTTAAACTCCTCACCATGCCATTCACCCCTCATCTTCAACCGATACTTTCAGTTTTTTGCTTGCTGTATTTTAATGATGCTTTTTTCTCAATCTTTTGAATCAGTTACTGGTTTGATTATGGTTAACACTGTAAAGGCGATATATGCGGTGGCGGTTACTGTAATCGCGACGCATGTGGTGCCCACAACATTTTTGTTGATGGGTGTTTCTGTGAGGATGGCGTTTGTTAAACCTATGAGGTTGAATCCCAGTGTGAACAGGGCGCTGATTAGTAGTGTCCCGGTAAAGTCATGGTCATAGCATCCACCCGTGTCTATGATAACCCCCTTCAAACCAGTCATGAACAGTATAGCAATGACATCTAAAATGAGAATATAGGCTGCTGAATCAACAGGGTCCCCTGAGACAACATAGAAGAATGGGGCCAGCTCATCCCCCTGCAGCCACCCTGATAGAACTATAGCCGCAGTTATGGCAAAAACCGCCAGTAACGTTAATATAAACCTTTTATATTTCATAGCTTTTCCCCTCTTTTAAAAAATAATTGGTTACTGTTCTATTAACTAGAATGTTGGAGTGTTTTGTGTTCCATGTGTTTGATGTATCAGCTGTTTATTTTCTCAATGTAGACGACTTTTATCAGAGGGAGTTCTTTATTTTTGAGTTCAGGTGTGGTTGTGTCCTCTGCAGGGTAGAAGTATTCACCATATGCTTTTATATGGTCCCCCTTTTTTATTGGGGTTTTCCCGGCGTAACTTAGGAGTATGTAGTCTGGTGTGGTGTTGATCTTGAGGGCAATGAAGGTTTCCTGTGGTTTGACACCGTATGATTCCCCCTTTTTATACACTGTTCCCTCAACCCAGACCTTCTGACCGTTGAGGGCGTATGGATCCTCCCTTGAAGTGGAAAGGTCAAGTGCACGGCACTCCTCCTTATATTTCACGGCTTCAGCGCCTGTTAAGGGTTTAGCGAGATCATTTCCACTGGATGGAAGGGAAATACCTGCTATAAGAAGCTCACTCACTCCGTAACCCACAAAAAAGCCAGCAAGCAGACCAAGAATCAGAAAATGCCTTCTATCCATACTTTTCACCTCTTAATGGCTATGACTCTTAGTTCATAGTGCGGATCATAGACTCTGTACCAGCCCCATACTTCTCTGTAAAGTGGAAAAGTTCCAAATATTGTATGTATACCCCCTACAACCTCTTTGTGCCACCCACAGACCCACCGATATTCTATACGCACGTATACTTTCCTGTATTCCGTGTAGCTTGTGTGATATCTTCCTTTTATGTTTTCAATTTCTTCTGGCGATGGTTCTTCTGTGGTGTTTTCTGAGAGGTTATCTCCTGTTCCGTCCGCTGATGTGTTGTTTCCACTTATAAGTAGTGCCATACCACTGTATTCATCTTTAAATTCTTCAAGTGGTCTTGATATCTTCCCGAGGCTGGGGTCTGCCAGTGAAACTGTCTCATTATCCACATCTCTTATGACACTGTAATGACCGTCCATGTAGACTATCATCCCAGGTTTCAGGTTTTCTACAGAAACCCTCTTTGCGACTGCATTCACGCCTTTGGCCTTTGCTGCTTTGATGAGTCCCTGCATTGTTGTTCCGTCTTCTGTGGTTTCGGCGAGGTCTGCGAGCTCATCTTCGGTTGTGTTTATTCCAAGGTTCTGGAGTAGTGTGGCGAGTGCTGCCGGCCCGCAGGTGTAGTTCCTGGTCTGCATAACCACTCCTGTGGTGTCGGCTGTGATGTTATCGTCTATGGTGAACTCTGCTGGATCCGTGAAGTTCCCTTCAGGGTTATCTGCTGTGGATAGTTCCATGGGATCGGTGGGGTTGCTGCTGTTATCCTGCGGGGTTTCTGCGGCTGCGGCAGCGTTAAAGGATACTGCGAGTGTGAGGAGGATCAGCAAACCCCAAAGACACGACTTTCTCATCCATTATCACCACCATAAATTGATAATAAATCTATAAGAAAAACTCATATATATATTACGGTTCACTTTTAATGTATTATTCACGTTGATGGGAAAGGATTCTTCTGGGGGGTTGCTTTCGTGTCACCTGGTGATCATCGGGGTCATTGGTTTTTTTCTGGTTTGTTTTCGGGAACCCTGTATATCCCCCTTTTTTTCTGGTACAGGTTTGGGGATACTGTTAATTGGTGGATATGGGCGAGGGTGTTGATGATTTATTTAATTTATTTTTTCATCCCCTCTTTTGGGGTTCTTTTGTGTTTGAGGGGTTCTGGGATGATGTTGATTATTCCGGCTGGGAGAATGGCTGACCATAGGCTCTCTATTGTGCCTTTGGTTAAACTGATATCCATGAGTGTTGAATAGGTGATACCTGTGATGTTGATGATGGCAAGGGATAGGAGACATGGTGGCCAGTTCTCCCCCCACCATGCCTTCAGGAGACTTAGCAGGAGTAGATTGAGCAGCAGGTAAAAGAGGGCTGTGTTCAGCCGCTGATAGATGAGTTGAAAGAGTCCGCTTGCCGGAATGCCCCCTGAGAATAGGATTAGGAGTGTTGATATGAGAACAATCACCATTCCAGCCATACTTACAAAATAACTCTTCTCTGATTTCATTAAAACCCACCATTTATCTATTTTTTTATCTGTCGAGATGGTACCTGTGAACCCACCGGTATGCCTGGGGGATCCTCTTAAACCCGGGGTTGATATTATCGCCATACCACTGAATCAGACCATAGACCGTATAATAGGCCCAGAAGACCCTTCCTAAAATACCACCCACAAACTGCCAGCATTTACCTTTGATGTTCTGCATTTCCTCGGTGCTTGATGTTCTGATGTTTTTCTGTGTTGCTGGTTGTCTGGATCTTCTTCTTAGGTTTTCGGGGCTGGTTTTTCCACCGGGCTGTCCGATTATTTAGGAATTATATAACACTGAAACCCTTATATATTTATTAAATTAATATAGAATACGGTGATTATATGATATTAAAAAATTTTAAGAGAGAATCATTAATACCACTTCGGTGGCATTCATATCAACCGTGAGTGGTGAAGGTATAAGGAATATAGCCCCCTATTCATGTCTGATGCCCATTCTCAGGCCATTTGACCTTATCTGTGTGGCATCAGCTAAGATGAGGGATACATATGTGAACATAATGGAGACAGAGGAGTTTGTTATAAATCTGCCAGGTGCAGACATGGTTGAGAAAGTAATCCCCACAGCATCCCATGTTCCCCCAGAGATTGATGAATTTGAACTGGCTGGTCTTGAAGAGAAACCATCAGCAAAGGTGACAGTGCCGGGAATCAGGGGATGCTATGCATGGATGGAATGCGAACTTCACAGAATTTATGAGGATACCTACATGGAGGTACCATATCTACTGATAGTAGGTAAGGTTGTGCATCTGGAGGTCGATGATCGTATATACAACAGGAATGATGGTTCATGGGATACAGAAGCAGCCAGACCATTGATGATGGTAGAATCGGATAGGGGGATGCATTTCTGCACAGTAACGGATCTTAAATATTTTGAACCTTATGGTGCAATGTTCCCCGATGGGAAGGATCCCCTTTCATGGATGTATAAGGAGGAAAGTCCATGAAGACATTTGAAGAAATGGATAAACCCCGCGTGCAGAAAATGCCAGGATTTAATGGTGAGAGACCCATTGAAGGGGGGTGATAAAGGACCTCGTGACATTTTCAGATGAAAGGGGGTTTCTTATAGAGCTAATGCGTCTGGATGATCATGGAATGAAAGCGGCGGATATAAAACAGATAATAGCATCTTACTCATATCCGGGGATGGTTAAAGGGTGGCACATACATTCCAGGCAACAAGATCGCCTGATCTGTGTGCATGGAATGGTTAAACTGGCTCTATGACTACCGCAGGGATTCACCCACCTATGGTATAATAAATGAAATCTTTATGGGCGAAAGATACCCAAGAGCTGTTTACATACCTCCCGGGATATTTCATGGAACAAAGAATATTGGTACAGATATTGCTGTGGTCATAGGCATGCCGTCCCTTCTATATGATCCTGAAAACGTTGATGAAAGACGGCTGGACCCTAATGATAATGACTTGATACCCTATGAATGGGGCTGTAAAATGGAATAGACGACCTTATGAGTTTATAATTAACAGGTATAAATTCAGAACCAGATGAAATACGGACCCGGGGGGATTTGAACCCCCGACCTTGGGATCCGAAGTCCCACGTCATATTCCAGGCTAGACTACGGGCCCTACAGACACTTCTCTATTTAAACTTAACCATTTAAATATTTTCTCATAGCCGTACACCACCACAGATTTATAGAGGGTACCCTTTAGATATACATAAAGTTTCAGGAATATTATGGGCCAGTGGCGATTGAAATGCTTGCAAAGAGGATAATACCATGTCTTGACTGCGACCTCCAGGTGCCTCATGGCAGGGTCGTGAAGGGCGTTGAATTCAAGAGGATAAGATATGCGGGGGACCCTGTGGAACTTGCAACCCGCTACTACGAGGATGGTGCCGATGAGATAGTCTTCCTTGACATAACAGCATCCCATGAGAGAAGGGAGACCATGACCCATGTGATAGAGGCAACCACCGAGAACGTCTTCGTGCCCATATGTGTGGGGGGAGGCATAAGGAAACCAGAGGACTACGTTAAGATGCTGAAGGCCGGCGCAGATAAGTGCTCAACAAACACGGCGGCAATAAAAAACCCTGAACTCATCAGTGAGGCATCAAAACTCGTGGGGTCCCAGGCATGTGTCGTTGCAATAGATGCCAAGAGGAGATACATTGAAAACCCCCGGGAATCAGATGAGAGGTTCATAATAGAAGTTGATGACGGCTACTGCTGGTACGAGTGCAGCATATACGGTGGAAGGGAGTTCACAGGGATAGACGCTATAAACTGGGCAATGGAGTGCCAGGAGATGGGGGCAGGGGAGATACTCCTCACATCCATGGACCGCGACGGCACAAAGGAGGGCTATGACATTCCACTCACAAGGACCATGAGCGAGAACCTGGACATACCTGTCATAGCATCAGGGGGGGTGGGAAACCCCCAGCACATATACGAGGCCTTCACAGATGGAAAGGCAGACGCGGCCCTCGCTGCAAGCATATTCCACTTCAACGAGTATCCGGTCCCCGCTGTGAAGGAGTACCTTCATTCAAGGGGTATCCCGGTCAGGCTACAGGAAAAACGGGGTTAAACTATACATGGATATACCTGTAAGGGAATTCGACCTTGAACTGACCCAGGAGAGCGGCCAGACATCCCAGCCACCATGGAAAAGGGTTGACGGCGCCTTCAGGGAGCTCCTCATAATCGGGGGAGTGCCCTGCCCTGTGGAGGTGAGGGCTGGGGATGAAGTCCTCAGGGTGAACCCCTACTCTGATGTCCCCAGAAAACCTTTAAAGAAGAAGATAGAGTACATATTCGACCTTAAATTTGAAATTGAAGATTTATACAGTTTTCTTGAGGATAAAGGGCTCTCAGACACCATTCAATCATCAAGGGGGCTGAGGCTATTCCTTGCAAAGGATCCATTTGAGTGCATAATCTCATCCATAGCCTCTGCCAACTGCTCCATTAAGAGATGGACGAGGGCAGTGGATGACATCAAAAGGGGGTGGGGTGACTGCCACCTATTCAGGGGGGAGCGGTTCTACACCTTCCCATCCCCTGCCACCCTTGCAGGGGTTGAGGAGGAATCACTTGAGGACCTTCAGAGGCGCGAGGATAAACTACCCGATGATTTCAGGTTCACTGACCTCAGATCATGCGGGGTGGGCTACAGGGCCCCCTACATAAGGGAGACCTCAAGGATACTCTCTGAGGAACTTGATATCAGCAAAATCCACAGGATGGACTACCAGGATGCCAGGGAGGTCCTCCTTGAACTGCCAGGGGTCGGACCGAAGGTGGCTGACTGCATACTCCTCTATGGTTTCAGGAAGACCGAGGCCTTCCCTGTTGATGTTTGGGTGAGGAGGATAATGAACCACCTGTACCCTGATAGAAACTTCAGTGCCAGGGAGATTGCTGAATTTGCAGCCCGCGAGTACGGTGAAATGGCTGGTTACGTCCAGCTCTACCTCTTCAACCACGCAAGGAGGTCAGGGCTACTTGAAAAACTCAGGGGTTAATGATGAAGGGCAAGCTGTGCCCGGGACCTTTAAGATGAAGGATGTTATTGATGAATTCAGGAGGGCCGCAGGGAAATCTTTCAGGAAACTCAGAAGGGTCCTGGATGAAAAATACTGCTGGAAGTGCCCCCAGCGGTCAACAAGGGACAGGATAGGCTGCAGGGAGGTTGAGGCATGGATGCGTCTCAGATCGGCCCTTGAGGAGGAACTCATAGAACAGGTGAAGGGACTCGGCGAGACTTATCATGAAGGTGTACTCTTAAGGATCAGGGAGAAAACTGAGAAGCCCACCATTAAAATAATCAGGGATAAGGGGGGATACATAATCATCAGGGATAGCACCTCTGGCCTCAGGATGGGCCATGAGGTTATGGTTGGCTCCAGGATCCTCAGGGTTGAGGGACTGGATGGTGCCGCTGTCATAACCGATGGGGGAAGGTACCCCCTTTATGAGGTGCGGGGCAGGGTCCTGGACAGGGTTCGACCCGGGCACCCATTCTACAGGTATATAAGGTCACTGGAGGGCCATGATGAATGATCTGAGGGAAAAACTTGAATCTGTCTCGTCTGTTAAGGAAGCCTCTGATATTGTCTTTGATGAAATAAAAATGAGAACCGGAAGCAGGTACTGCTATGTTGCCTACGTTGACCCTGAAAATGGTGACAGTGTCGGTATAAGGTTCTCCCACCTGACAGACTACTGCAGTTACTATGAGGAGATGGGCGAGGCAAGGTTCAGGCTCCCAAAAAGCGGGAGGTACGGGGGCCTCCTCGGGTACTCCCTTGATACAGGGGAGTCATTCTTCACCAACAACCCCGCAGGGCACCCTGCAGCCCATGGGATACCCGAGGGACACATAAAGGTTTCAAGGTTCCTATCTCTGGCAGTGAAGGATGATGAGGGGATCCTAGGGCAGATAGTGGCAGCGGATCCCCCTGAAAATTACAATGAGGGTCACCTCAGGGTGGCTGAGAAGATCGCAGAGACTTACGCAGGGGTCCTTAGAAGGTTCTACCGTGGCGAGATACCCCTCAGATAGAACCCTCTAGGGAATCTTCACTCTTCGTAGACCCTGACCTGATGTCCTAATCCTAATCCTCAATGAAATCGAAAAGGGAATCCTCATTCGTCGTAGACCCTGACCTTCAGCATCCGGTCGCCCCTCTCTATTGATTCAACAACATCCATGCCCTTCACAACCCGCCCGAAGACGGTGTGAACCCCATCAAGGTGAGGCTGGGGGGAGAGTGTTATGAAGAACTGACTACCACCGGTGTCCCTCCCTGCATGGGCCATTGAAAGGGCCCCCTTCACGTGTTTATTGGGATTTATCTCACACTTTATGGTGTAACCTGGCCCACCGGTACCATCACCCACCGGGCAACCACCCTGAATCACAAAGTCAGGTATTACCCGGTGGAACGTGAGTCCATCATAGAAGCCGGTATTTGCAAGTTTCTCAAAATTGGCAACTGTATTCGGGGCATCCTCAGGGAAGAGGATGAGCTCTATTTCTCCCTTAACGGTTTCAATAACAGCCCTTTTCATTTAACCACCATAACATACATATTTATTATCCATTTAGGTTCAAGATTAATATAAGTCCACCACATGTTTCGGTGATATCATGGATTCAGAGGAAGTAATTGAACTTGAAAAAAAATTTATCATGCAGACCTACACGCGGCAGCCCATTGTGCTCTCCCATGGCAAGGGCGCCACTGTATGGGATATTGATGGTAACTCCTACATTGACTGCTTTGCTGGTGTTGCTGTTAACAGCATTGGACATGCCCACCCAAAGGTTGCACTTGCAATCTGTCACCAGGCCCAGAGGCTCATCCACTCATCCAACATATACTATACCAGGGAGCAGGCGGAACTTGCAAAGCTCCTCACAGGTATATCCCCCCATGACAGGGTTTTCTTTGCAAACAGCGGTGCTGAGGCAAATGAGGGGGCCATAAAACTTGCAAGAAAGTTCACAGGAAAATCTGAGATAATAGCCGCGGAGAACTCCTTCCATGGAAGGACCCTTGCAACTGTAACCGCCACGGGACAGAGGAAGTACAGCGAACCATTCAGGCCACTGCCAGAGGGATTCAAACATGTCCCCTACGGTGACTTGGGGGCAATGGCAGATGCCATAGGCGATGACACGGCAGCCATAATACTTGAACCCGTGCAGGGTGAGGGCGGGGTTATAGTCCCCCCTGAGGGCTACCTGCGGGACGTGGGGGAACTTGCAAGGCAGAACGATGTTCTCCTCATACTCGATGAGGTGCAGACAGGGTTTGGAAGGACCGGCGCCATGTTTGCATCGGAGCTGTTTGATGTGCGACCTGACATCACCACGGTTGCAAAGGCCATGGGCGGAGGATACCCCATAGGCGCCGTGCTTGCAGATGAAAGGGTTGCATCGGCATTCAAACCAGGGGACCATGGATCAACATTCGGGGGGAACCCGCTGGGGTGTGCAGCTGCCATAGCAACCATTGAGGTTTTGCTGGATGAGAAGCTACCTGAGAGGGCGGCCAAGATGGGTTCCTATTTCATGGCAAGGCTCAGGCAGGTTCTGCAGGGCTGTGATTCTGTGAGGGACATCCGTGGCGTGGGCCTCATGATCGGGATAGAACTTGATGGCGACTGCAGCAGGGTCGTTGACGAGGCAAGGGAGATGGGCGTGCTTATAAACTGCACTGCGGGTAACGTGATAAGGCTGGTTCCTCCACTTGTCATAAAGAAGGAGGAGATAGACGCAGCGGTCGATGTCCTCGGACAGGTCATCTCCTAGTTTCAGTAAGATTCATGGTTTAAGGGGTGTCATCGAGGTCTGGGGTGCTCAAAAAGCCATGGATTTTTATTTTTAAATTCGCGGAGCCAGGGTGAAAAGTCCATTTCACCACCCCTGAACCAGCACCAGTCCTCGTGTTCGCTGCTGATTTTCGGAACGTCCCCTCTAAACTCAGTAGAGAAGATAATGTTGACAGATACCTTCTCCGGGAAAACCTGCTCAAATGCGCCCAGAACATGCATGGGCCTGATTTCAAGGCCTGTCTCCTCATGGACTTCCCGTGATAGTGCCTCATCCAGTGTTTCACCACCATCAGGTTTTCCACCGGGAAGCTCCCACATTGAGGGGTTTGTTGCCGAATCACGGGATCTTTTCAGAATGAGAACACCATCATCACCCCTTATAAGGGCCCTAACGACCGGTATGAATGGTTTCATATTTTCACATCCCACGAACTTTTATTAGTCAGTTGAATGAAAGATTTGATTGATTCATTAATTAATCTGGGAGGATCATCCATTATGTTTTCTGATATTGAGGTTAACGATAAGGGACACCTTGTGATTGGGGGTGCCGATGCAGTTGAACTGGCAGAAGAATACGGCACCCCCCTCTATGTCATCGATGAGATGAGAATAAGGGAAAATTACAGAAGGCTCCACAGGGCATTCTCCAGGAACTATTCAGATTTCCAGGTATTCTACGCATGCAAGGCCAACACCAACCTCGCGGTCATGAGGATACTGGAGGAGGAGGGTAGCGGAATCGATGCCGTGTCTCCCGGGGAGATATACATAGCCCTCATGGCAGGCTTTGACCCTGAAAGGATTCTCTACACCGGCAACAATGTGAGGGATGATGAGCTGCAGTTTGCACTTGAAGCGGGTGTGAGGATCAATATTGATTCAAGGTCACAGCTTCTGAGGCTGGCGGAGATGGCCCCTGAGGGACTTGAGGTATCATTCAGGGTCAACCCCCTTGTGGGTGCAGGCCACCATGAGCACTGCATCACCGGCGGGGAGATGAGCAAGTTCGGTATCATGGAAAGCGAGGCCCCGGAGGTTTACAGTCTCGCACTTGACCTTGGCCTTAAGCCGGTGGGTATACATGCCCATATAGGGTCAGGGATACTTGACCCGGAGCCCTTCATGCTGGCAGTTGAGTCCCTAATGGATATCGCAGGAAGGGTCCATGGGGAGACAGGGATCGAATTTGAATTCATAGACTTCGGCGGCGGCCTGGGCATACCCTACACTCCAGATGAGGAGCCACTGGACATCGATGAATTCGCATCAAGGATAACGGGCCTCTTCAAGGATAAACTATCTGATTATGGCCTTGGAAGGCCTGTGATGTGCCTTGAGCCTGGAAGGTACATAGTTGGGGATGCATCATATCTCCTAACACGCGTTAACACAGTAAAGGAGAGCTACAGGAAATTCGCAGGGGTTGACGCAGGCTTCAACACACTGCTGAGGCCTGCCATGTATGGCTCCTACCACCACATCCTGGTTGCAGACAGGCCCCTTGCTGGGCCCTCAGGAAAGATAGACATAGCAGGGAATGTGTGTGAATCAGGGGACCTATTTGCAAGGGACAGGCCCATGTCTGAGGTCAATGAGGGTGACATCCTTGCCATCATGAATGCAGGTGCCTACTCCTTCTCAATGGCCTCCCAGTACAACTCCCGCCCACGACCAGCCGAGGTGCTTGTAAGGGATGGTGACGCCGAGGTTGTGAGGAGGAGGGAAACATTCGCTGATCTACTGGCAGGGCAGGTTGTACCTGCAAGGCTCCTTAAGAGGTAGATAGAATGACGAGGATGGTAATGTTCTCCAAGATGCATGGGCTTGGAAATGACTATGTGGTTATAGATGAGAGCACCCAGGAGTGCATACCCGAGGATAAAAAGCCTGAATTCGTCAGGGAAGTCTGCACGAGGGGATTCTCTGTTGGGGCTGATGGCGTCATATTTGTCCAGCCAGCAGCTGGTGATGGGGATATAAGGTTCAGGATATTCAACGCCGATGGAAGCGAGGCAGAGATGTGCGGTAACGGAATAAGGTGCTTCTCAAAGTTTGTATACGACAATGCCATTGTGAGAAAGAGAAAACTTGATGTTGAAACCCTTGCAGGCATCAAAACCGTGGAGCTTGAGATTGGGGATGATGGTTCAGTGGTCTCCTCAAGGGTTGATATGGGCACAGCAACATTCAAGACAGACCAGATACCCATGGATGTGGGGGAATGCGAGTTCATAGACCGTTTCCTCCCGGTTGAGGGTGAGGATATCAAACTCACAGCTCTGAGCGTCGGGAACCCCCATGCGGTGATATTTGTGGATGATACCGGATCGGTGGACCTGAAGCGGCTTGGCCCCGCAATAGAAAACCACCCCCTCTTCCCTGAGAGAATCAACGTGCACTTTGTTGAGGTGGTTGACCCATCTGAGATCATCATGGTGACATGGGAGAGGGGCGCCGGGCCAACCATGGCATGTGGAACAGGGGCCACAGCCAGTGTGATTGCAGGGGTTAAACTTGAAAAACTGGATGACAGCGTCCTGGTGCATCTACCTGGAGGTGAACTTAAAATAGACGTCTACCAGGAGGGTACAGAGCTGGGGGCCTACATGGAGGGTGATGCGGTCCTCGTGTTCGATGGGATACTGGTAAGGGATCCCTAGCCCCCCTCATAACAGCCCTTATGAGGACTATCTCCTCAAAGAAGTACCTTTCACTTGCAGTAACCTCTGCATCAAAACCCAGATTCCTGAGCCTTTCAAGTGTCCTCTTGGTGTCTGAGAGTGAGGATTGAACGAGCTGGATTCTTCCACCGGGCTTGAGGTGTTCAGCCACATCATCCAGGAAGCGGTCTATAACCCTCCTCCCGTCGGGTCCCCCATTCCAGGCAAGGTCTATGGAACCCTCTGTGATATCCTCCTCCCCCACAGGGAGGTAGGGGGTGTTGAAGAGTATAACATCGAATTTCTCACCCCTCACAGGATCAAAGAGGTCACCCTGGAGTACCCTTAACCCGGAGCCATTCAGGACAGCGTTTTTCCTGGCACATTCAACTGCAGCGGGGTTTATATCTGTTGCAGTCACATCAGCCTTCTCTGAGGCCTTTATGGCAACCAGCCCAGTACCGGTGCCTATTTCAAGGACCCTTTCGCCCTCTCCAACCTCAAGGTTATCTGCAAGGAGGAAGGTGTCCTCTGCAGGCTCATATACGTCCCTGCATGTTTCGATTTTCAGATCACCGTACCTTATCATTTCAACCATCCTCATCAAGGAGGAATATATCCTCGATGTGCTCCCCCCCGAGGGCCCTTGTGATCCTGTGGGCGAGGATGAGGGAGGGGTTGTAGCGACCCCTCTCAAGGGTTATTATGGTCTGCCTTGTAACCCCCACCATCTCTGCCAGTTCCTCCTGGGTCAGTCCAAGTTTATTTCTGTATTCCCTTATCAGGGTTTTCAATTTTCCCTCTCCAGGCGATAGTTTGTCACTGATTTGGCGATAACCCCTGCAACCAGTGCAATCACCGGGACTGGATCCACGTAGGGGTCACCCTTAAGGGAACTTGAGATGAGCTGGATGAATATTCCCAAAACAAGGACCGGCATCATGGCCCAGGCCGCATTTCTCTCGGCTACTGCCTCGTGGATGTATTCCCTTTCATCCCTCCTGACTTTCCACATAACATCAAACATGTCAAGGAAGAGGAATACCAGCCATGCTGCTGTCACATATATTCTTGCCATGGTACTGAGGGGCAGGAGCTGGACCGCTACAAGGATTAGAAGCACAGATGCCAGGTATGCAGCGCCCTGCCAGGTTTTAACTGAAACTCCCCAGCCACCATACTTTCTTCTTCCAAACCATTCGGGTCTTGCTATTATCAAAACAACCACCATGTAAAAAATAGTTTACATAATATTTATATTTTTCTATAGTGGACTGCACTTCAGAGGGTCCCCCTGCTCATGAGGACGCTGAGAGTTCCTCCATGCGTTCTGTTATTTCAAGTATCTCCTCTGGCTTCAGCTGAAAGACCCTCTTCTCAAGTATCTCAGATGGAAGAACATCCAGAACCTCACTGAAGTCCAGGTCGGCCTTTATCTCGTGGAAAGACTCCCTGAGTGACTTGGAGGTTTTTTTCTTTCTGTGCTGAAAGAGGGCACGGCACACATCCTCAAAAAGTGCAGGGAGACTGAATCCCGTGGGCCTTACGGTCACGACTGCAGAGTCAACACGGGGCCTTGGGAAAAAACAGCCCGGTTTGAGGTAATCAACTATCTGGACCTCTGCAAGGAAGTGCAGCATTACAGAGAGTCTTGAGTAATCCCGTGTACCCGGCTCTGCAACCATCCTTGCAGCAAACTCCTTCTGGTACATGAGGACCCCTAACTCGAATTCATGCCTCAGAAGCCTGAAGGTTACAGGGGACGATATCTGGTAGGGCAGGTTGGATACCACCTTGTTGAATGCGGGAAAATCA
The DNA here is from genome assembly GCF_000145295.1 of Methanothermobacter marburgensis str. Marburg. NCBI lineage: Archaea > Methanobacteriati > Methanobacteriota > Methanobacteria > Methanobacteriales > Methanobacteriaceae > Methanothermobacter > Methanothermobacter marburgensis. The sequence continues at coordinate 1,555,176 of NC_014408.1, read as the reverse complement.
ACCTTAAGGGCGTCGCCAACAATGATATCCACATTGTCCCCTTTTATTCTATCGGCAAGGATCCCTGCGATGAAGGGGTCACTTTCGATTGCAGTAACATGACCTGCAAGTTCTGCCATAGGGAGTGTCAGTGTACCTATGCCGGCCCCTATCTCCAGGACATGATCATCGGGTCCCAGATTGCCATATCCCAGTATGCGCTGCCTCTTGCCGTCATCAACAAGGTAATTCTGCCCCAGACTCCTTCTGAGCCTGACACCGTACTTCCTCAGAACGTCCCTTGTCTCTCTGTAGAGTCCCGTCATAAAATAAATTGGTTATTGGGTTAAAATCAGTCCCTCTTCTTCTGGGGAGGTCTTGTGAATATTGTGTACTTCCTTTTTCCCCGCTTGGCGCCCTCAACATCCAGTTCCATGAGGATCCTCCTGACGATGAGTTTAACAGGGTCTGATAGCATCGGGACCCTGTTCTTTATGTCCTCAAAACTCTCAAAGGGCTTTTCCTCACGGGCCTTCAGGATATCCCACATATGCTTTTTACCGATTCCTGGAAGAAGTTCAAGCTGGTGAAGCCTGGTGCTTATGGGGCCCGCCTCATTGAAGAAACGCACGAACCTGTCCTCGTTGGACTTTATTATTTCCTCAATGACGTAGGGCAGTTCAACCCTGGCTGTGGCCGTGAGTTCATTGTGCCGGAGTCTCCTGTTGATCCTGGCTATCTTATCCCTTTTACCCTTACCTATGTAGACCTCCTCATGAATCTCAAGGTCAACATCTGGCCTGGGTGTTAACTCAAGGAGGGTAAACTCATCCTTTCCCAGAGCCTGGGCAACAGGCCTCTTCTTGAATGTACCGAAACCTTCACTCACGTAACCAAGTGGAAGGTAATCCAGTATGATAGCGTACTCTTCCATGAAATCACATACTCTAATTTTTCAGGTCAGATATTATTTTTATTCGACCCGGTATTTATCTATTACCTCGAGTATGCCTGGCAGGTCCTCTGCCTTTATGGGGACCCTTTCCTTGGCAAAGATTAAACGGAGGTCAGATAGGTCCACAGGCATGATATCTGCGATCTTGACAGCATGCCTCCTCTTTATGTTGGGGATACCCATCAGTTCCTCAATGAGACCCCTGCTGGTTTCAGGGTCAAGCCTTGAAAAGCGGGTTACATGGTCAAGGACAAGGTTCTGCTCGTAGGTGAGCTCATGTTCTTCCCCGAATTTTTCAAGTATCTCCTTAACCTCTGCCATTGAAACAGGTTCACTTTCCAGAACCTTTTTCCCTATCATGGGAATCACTCTTGCATCTGAAGGTGCTCTGGCCTCACCACAAGCTGTTTCTCCTTGTTACCATCCCTTATGGACACCACATATGATCTGCCCATCATACCGGCAACACGGCCTGTTTTACCATGGAAGCGGGGGTGGGGCTGGCCCCGGTGGATGCTTGGATCTATTATTATGTGTACAAGGTCACCCTCACTGAAGCTCTGGATCTTCCTTGTTATCGGGTTTGATCTTCCAGGCCTTTTGACCTTCTGAAGCTTGTGTCTTGTTTTACTTCTGAAACCTCTTGATCTTCTCATTTTTTAACCTCCATAAAAAGCCTGTGATGGCTTGTAACAGTTATTAAAACCTTACAAGAATCAGACATCTAAACTTATAAGTTCTGTATTTAACATTTCCATAAATATATATTTTTCCTCAGGGCAGGGGATCTCTCAAATTGAAGGGGGAGATCATCATCAGCTTGTCTTCAGGGTCAGATGAAGCTTCATGCGGGCTCCCCGACCTCAAGGACATCAAGGCTGGCGCACCTTGCAGGTACACCCAGGATGCTGCTCACACTGGGTTCTGTACGGCCCGAGTCCCCTGAGATCAGTTCCTTTATGTACAGTCCACCCTCAGCCTTTATTATAAGTTCCAGGTGATCGTCAAGGCGTTTCCAGGATATTTCAAGGACCCTGCGTTCCCTGATCCTGTCAGCCCTTCTGTGTGAAACCCTCAACGGGGTCCGCTGCCTTATCAGGTCAAGTTTCTCAAGCTTTACCAGGTCCTCATCAGACACGGCACCCTCGAGTTCAACAATGGCACGGTAGACCTTGTACTTTTTCCTTGATGACTCCTTGAGTTCCACCTTCCGGTTCCTTGAGGAGAACCTCAGATCAGCCACCTCAACCATGCCCCTCGCTCTTCTGTTTATCTCATCCTCCAGTGCCCTTAGATCCGGTGTGCGGATTGCCGGCTCCTTAATCTCCAGCACAAAGGGTCTTCCGGTTCCAAGCATCCGCACATCCACATCCTCCCTGCCAGAGCCATGGAACTTACTGTCACTTCCCCCTGTCGCCTCGAGGACAGGTTCTGATATGAGTTCCTCCACGGATGTGGGGTACATTTTACCGGTATAATCGCACCTGCTGCACCCCCTCCCGCGGCAGCTCCTGCAGGGCCATTTTGTCTGGGGTATACCACGGACAAGTTTACGGTATCGTCCCTCAATGAAGATGGGGTTTATCTGAACATGGACCCTTATTTGCCCCCTGAGATCAACAGTTATTACAAGGTCAGGTGATTCAAAGTCCGCAGGGCATCGGAGGATGGAGGTGACCCTCTTGCCGAGTTCACGGTTCACCTCTCTTTTGATACCCTCCACCTGGATTCCAAGGCGCCTGTCTATCTCTTCATCAATTCTGAGCACATCATCAGGGAGCCTTGTACCCACGAGTACCGATGAGTACTCCAGGTTTAGGTCATCCACCTTCTCCCTGACCCTCAGGGCAGCCTCATCGAGCCTCTCAAACACATCGCCACATACCAGGCAGGGGCCTTCCAGATGGAGTGAAAATTTTTCAACAAGCCTTTCACCCCTCAGGCGGTTTCCAGGACCCTCCATGACGTCAGAAAAACGTCTTCCAAGGCAGTGGGGACATATTTTAGAGTCTGTGATATCCAAGATGGCATCAAGTCTTTCCTGAACGTCCATTTTAATTCTCCTGGTTTAAATCAGATCTACCTCATGAACTGCCTCATCAGCTGACCCATTGGGCCACCCATCTTCCTTCTGCCAAGGCCCTTCATGGCCTTCCTGGTGACCCTGTAGTACTTTAAAAGTTCCTTGACGTCCTCGTTCCGGGTACCTGACCCCCTTGATATCCTTCTGATCCTGGATTGCTTGATTATGTCGGGTTTTTCCAGTTCCTCCTCTGTCATGGAGTCCATTATGATAAGGTACTTCCTTATGGTCTCCTCGGTCATCTTTGTGGCGTCCTTGGGGAGTTTCCCGACACCCGGGAGCATATTCATGACCTGCTGCAGGGGCCCCATCTTGCCCATCATCTCAAACTGGACCCTCATATCCTTCAGTGTGAACTTCCCGGATAGTATGGCGTCGAGGGATTCCTCAGCAAGTTCCTCATCTGAGACCTCCTCAACCTTTTCAAGGAGGCTCTTGAGGTCCCCCATTCCAAGAAGTCTTGATATGAACCTTTCAGGGTCGAATACCTCAAGGTCATCTATTCGCTCCCCGGTACCTATGAACCTGATGGGGGCACCAATCTCTGCAACCGCTGAGAGTGCACCTCCACCCTTGGCTGACCCATCAAGCTTTGTAACGATTATTGACCCGATATCTGTGGCCTCCCTGAATGCAAGGGCCTGTTCCCTTGCCTGCTGGCCGATTGTCCCATCGATTACGAGTATGGCCTCATGGGGTTTAATGACGGCCGAAAGTTCCTCCATCTCCCTGAGGAGGTCCTTCTCCTCCTTGTGCCTTCCTGCGGTGTCGAATATGATAACATCCTTTTTCTGAAACCTTTCAAGCCCCTTCTCTGCAAGGTCAAGGGCGTCTTTGTTTTCAGGGTCCCCATAGACACTGATATCCTGGCCCTCTGTGTACTGCTTCAGCTGTTCAAAGGCCGCGGGTCTCCAGGTGTCTGTACAGACCACACCCACGGTGAAACCCTTCTTACGAAGGTACCTTGCAAGTTTACCGATGGTTGTTGTTTTACCGCTTCCCTGAAGCCCCAGGAAGAGTATCCTGTAGGGTTTCTCCTCTATCTTTAATTCATGGGACCTTTCACCAAGGAGCTTAACCATCTCCTCGTAGACTATGCTTATGATGTGCTCCTTGGGTGTTATCCCCTTTGGGGGCTCCTCGTTAAGAGCCCGCTCCTCTATTGATTTTGAAAGGTTGAATACAAGTTTTATGTTAACGTCAGACTGGATCAGGGCCCTCTGTATATCCTTAATGACTTCCTTCACGACCTCCTCATCAACTATGGTCATCCCTGCCAGTTTTTTCATAGTTTTACTGAGACTCCTGCCCAGATTTCCAAGCATAGTTTCACCTGCAGTGATCAGTAATCATTAACTATTGTTGGGGCCAACTTATATATTAAGATCCTTTATAAAGCGTATCCTGTGACGCTGTGGATACACTGAATAGTCCCGGTTATTATCACTGTTCACAGACCATAACGGGTGATTGAAAAATGCTTGATAAACTAAAGGAAAGCCTCAGAAATTCCCCTGTAATAAAGAAGGGGGAGTATGACTACTTTGTTAACCCTGTAACTGATGGGATACCACTCACAGAGCCTGAACTCCTTGAGGAAATTGCAGATGAAATAGTGAGAAGATTCAACCCAGATCCGGCCAGTGTGGATAAGATAGTGTGCATTGAGGCCATGGGTATACACCATGCCACGGTGCTATCACTCAAAACCCGCATACCCTTTGTTGTCGTGAGAAAAAGGAGGTACGGCCTCCCCGGGGAGGTTGCGGTCCACCAGATGACAGGTTACAGTGAGGGAGAACTTTACATAAACGGTGTTGATGGGGACGACCGTGTAATGGTAATAGATGACGTCGTGAGTACCGGCGGAACACTGCTGGCTGTCCTCGAGGCCCTCAGGGAGATGGAAGTGGAGGTTGTGGACGTTGTAACCGTCATAGATAAGGGTGAGGGCTCAAGGGTGGTGAAGGAGAGGACAGGGTTCACTGTAAGGAGCCTTGTGAAGGCAGATGTTGTTGACGGGCGGGTCACCGTTGAGGACATCCCGGATGGGGGCTGAATGATTAAATGTCACTCTATGATCTTGAAACAGAAAGGGTTATCAGGGAAATAAAACGCCTCAAAGTAGATGTTGTTGGACTTCAATTTCCTGAGGGACTTAAAACAAGGGCTGTTGAACTTGCAGAGATTATAGAATCAGAAACGGATGCGACAGCTCTTATATCTGCAGACCCATGCTTCGGAGCATGTGATGTTTCAGACAGGAAGATGAAGGGCATGGCTGATCTCATAATCCACTACGGGCACACACCATTTCCCATTGACTATGAGGTGCCCGTCATATTCATCGAGGCCCGTTCAGGGGTTGATGTAAGGGGGGTCCTTGAGGATGCTGCCCGTCTCCTGGATGGCCACGAAAGGGTGGGCCTTGCAACAACCGCACAGCACCTCCACCTCCTTGATGAGGCAGCGTCTTTCCTTGAGGAGAGGGGATTTGAGGTTGTTAAGGGCTCAGGGGTAAACACCGCCGAGGGCCAGGTACTCGGGTGTAACTTTTCAGCCATCAGAAATACCGATGCAGATGCATACCTCTTCATCGGAAGCGGAAACTTCCATCCACTGGGCATAAAACTTTTAACAGGAAGGGATGTTGTGGTGGCTGACCCCTACCATGGTGAAGTAAGGAGACTGGATGAATTCGCAGATAGGGTCCTCAGGATCAGATTCGCAAGGATAAACAGGGCCTCCTCCGCCAGTAGGTGGGGGATAATAGTTTCATCAAAGGAGGGGCAGAGGAGATTCAAACTGGCCCTTGAGGTAAAGAGGAAGCTGGAGGCTGCTGGAAGGGATGCATTCATCTTCCTGCTTGAAAACGTATCACCGGAGGCACTGCTGCCATTCAGGGAGATCGAGGCGTTCGTGGTTACAGCTTGCCCAAGGATTGCCATTGACGACTCACAGATCTATGATAGACCACTCCTTAACCCATCGGAACTTGAGATAGCCCTTGGTGAAAGGGAATGGGAGGATTACGTCCTCGATGAGATAATTTCTTGAATAGCTTCACTGATGGTTTAACTGGATCCTGCAGAAACCATGTTAACGATCTTACCTGGGATCGGTGGTTCACTGAGAAGCAGACGGATAATCCTGCAGAAAACCATGTTGACATCTTACAGCCATACGCTGTGAGTAACGATCGATCCTCAACTTATCATACAAAAAGCATATATATAATCAGAAAGTAATCATAACCCACTATAACTATGAGGTATTGTTTTTACCTTCAAGAGGTGAATGGATGAAAGTTAAATCTGGGGACATAGTTTTTCCCGGAGACTTTTTAGCTGTAAGTGAAGAGGTACTCCCCTCAGAGGGGACCTACGACGACGATGGAGAAATAAAGTCCCTTGTTGTTGGAGAGGTTGCAAGGGATGATAGGAATAAGAGCATAAAGGTAATCTCAAAGTTCAGCACACCCCCCGTCCTCAGGACAGGCTCAAGGGTTATTGGAGAGGTAATAGATGTGAGGGGCCAGAGGGCCCTTGTGAGAATACACAGCATCAAGGGTAACAGGAGGGCCCTTGCAACCTACTTTGTTGGGGGCGTCCATGTTTCACAGGCAAAGAAGGGCTACCTCTCTAAACTTACAGAGGCCTTCAGGATAGGGGATATAGTGGAGGCAAGGGTTACGAAGGTTATGGGCCTTGATGGTATAGACCTCCAGACCTCATCCCGTGACCTTGGTGTCATAAAGGCCATGTGCACAAGGTGCAGGCACTTCATGGAGATGAACGGCAGGGACGAGGTGAGGTGTCCCAACTGTGAAAACAGGGAAAAAAGGAAACTATCAGCGAATTATGAAGGTTAAGGGGTAATGAAAAATGGAAATCATTCTTAACAAGAGATATGAAATGGAGATAGTATTCGAGGGCGAAACACACACCCTCTGCAATGTACTGAGGAGCATACTGATGGAGGATGAAACCGTTAAGGCCGCGGCCTACTCCATCGACCACCCCATAGTGGGGGAACCACAGCTTTACATAAGGGCAAGGAGCCCCAAGAAATCACTCATCAAGGCAGCTGGGACTCTAATTGAGAGATGCGATGAGTTCAGGTCACTCATAGAGTCCGCCTAACTATTTTTTATGGAGAACCGTAATTTCAGGCAGATAAAATCCGAGATAAGGATTCTCGGGATAGATGACGCCCCATTCACACCCAAAAGTGACGAGGACGTGCTCCTCGTGGGCACAGTCTTCAGGGGAGGGCACTGGCTTGACGGGGTCCTCACAACGAAGATAAGGGTGGATGGGGATGATGCCACAGAGAAGATAGTTGAAATGGTGAATGGCTCAAGACACCTCAACCAGCTGAGGGTTATAATGCTGGATGGCCTCACCTTCGGCGGCTTCAACGTGGCGGATATAAATGAGATATCCTCAAGAACTGGACTCCCTGTCATAGTGGTTGTACGCAAATACCCTGACCTTGAGGGGATAAGGATAGCCCTGAAGCACAGATTCCCTGACTGGAAGAAGAGGTGGCAGATGATAGATGACGCCGGGGAGATCCACCGGGTAGAATCCACCGAGACAGTTTACATACAGACTGCCGGTATAGACCAGGAGGATGCAGCTGAGATTGTGAGGCTCTCAACGACCAGAAGTTCCATTCCCGAGCCCCTCCGGGCGGCACATCTCATTGCATCAGGGGTTAAACTTGGTGAGTCAAGGGGCAGCGCATGAGGTATTGATATGAGGACACCACTACTCACGGTGGATGTGATAATAAGGTTATCAGAGAACACCCTGGTACTTGTAAGGAGGGGAAAACCCCCATATGAGGGCTCATGGGCCATTCCAGGAGGATTCGTTGAATACGGAGAAACAGTGGAAGAAGCTGCAAGGAGGGAGGCCCTCGAGGAGACCGGACTTGAGGTGGAACTGGAGGGTCTTCTTGGCGTATACTCGGACCCCTCAAGGGATCCCAGGGGACACACTGTGAGCATCTGCTTCACTGCAGTTGCTTCAGGAAGACCTGTTGGAGGATCCGATGCTGCCGAAGCCAGGGTGTTTCATATTGAGGATATACCCTATGATAACCTTGCATTTGACCATTCACGGATACTTGATGACTTCATAAAATCCATTAGAAACCAGAATGGAGTAAATTAAATCAAAAAAATTATAAGTGTCATTGCAGAAAAATTTTAAAAATCAAAAAATTTAGTTTCTCTTATCAGGAGGAAGAAAATGGAGTTCTGTCCCAAGTGCGGAGCTGTAATGTTTCCTGCGAAGGGAAAATTCAGCTGTCAGTGTGGCTATGAAAAGGATATCACAGATAAACTCAAGGACAAATACAACTTTTCAGAGGAAGTTGAATCAAAGGACAACGTCATATTCACAGGAGATGATGTGAGCACACTACCAACAACAAGGGTGGAATGCCCAAAATGCGGTAACATGGAGGCCTTCTGGTGGCTGCAGCAGACAAGAAGGGCTGATGAATCTGAAACAAGGTTCTTCAGGTGCACCCGCTGCAAGTACACCTGGAGGGAATACGATTGAGGCATGAAGTGCTCTGCTTTAGATTCTGAAGATTGAGGACGGTTCACGATGAGCACCGAAAAAACCGGAACCAAAGATTCCGGAGCTGAAAACAAGGAAAAACCAGAGGAACCCAGTTTCTGAAGGGTTTCATATCAAGGATAAGGGAAGAAATCCAGAATGATGAATCTGATCATGGGTTCCCGGTGACACTGATAATAAGGTACCGGGATGAAATAGTCAGGTACTCAGCCATGGCCCTTGGAGCGGTCCTTATAATCGCAGGAATAATCGCAATTATCGGCTCATCAGAGAGGGTTGTGGATAACGTTGTCTCAGGTGAGAACACAGTCATTGCAGCATTCCTCATACTCACTGGTCTCCTGCTGCTGGGTGCCTCAATGGTACAGAGCATTGTAGGCAGGACCCCCCTTGAAAGATTCTATAAACAGGTTAAGAGTGCTGAAACAGGGAAAGAGGAAAAAGAGGAGAAATAGTATATAAAGAATGACCCCAATATCTAGCTATATAGGATAAGGAGGACGAAAATGTTCAAGGCAGAATTGAATGATCCTAACATTTTAAGGACGAGCTTCGATGCCATATCATCCATTGTTGATGAGGTTCAGATACAGATCAGTGCCGAAGGCCTGCGTCTCGACGCCCTTGACAGGTCCCATATCACATACGTGCACCTTGAACTGAAATCTGAACTGTTCGATGAATATGTCTGCGATGAACCAGAGAAAATAAACGTGGATACAGAGGAACTCATGAAGGTCCTCAAGAGGGCCAAGGCAAACGACAGGGTTATACTATCAACCGATGAGGGGAACCTTATAGTCCAGTTTGAGGGAGAGGCAGTAAGGACCTTCAAGATAAGGCTGATTGACATTGAATATGAAACCCCAAGTCCTCCTGAAATCCAGTATGAGAACGAATTTGAGGTGCCATTCCAGCTCCTCAAGGACTCAATAGCAGATATAGACATATTCTCCGATAAGATAACATTCCGTGTTGATGAGGATCGCTTCATGGCATCTGCCGAGGGGGAATTCGGAGACGCCGAGATAGAATATCTCCATGGTGAAAAGATAACTAAACCTGCAAGGAGTGTTTACTCACTTGACAAGATAAAGGAGATGCTCAAGGCCGATAAGTTCAGTGAGACAGCAATCATCAACCTGGGAGATGACATGCCCCTTAAACTAACACTGAAGATGGCCAGCAATGAGGGAGAGCTGAGTTTCCTCCTTGCTCCAAGAATCGAGGCAGAGGAATAACTGCTGGTGAGGAATGGGGTTGGACGAATTCTTTCAGAAACTGAGGAGGATTCAGAAAAAGGAGAGAACTGAAAGCGGTCTTGCAAGGGTTGGTGATGACTTCTATGAGAGGGTCCACAGCTACCTGGAGGATCTCCTCGAGGCGGTTGGAAATGACCCCTTTGCAAAGGAACACTACCTTATAAGGGACACCCAGAGGATAGCCACCGAGATCTGCGAGAGAAGGGAGCACAAGATAACAGACAGTGCAGTGATGAACGTCCAGAGGTCATACCACCTGTTCAACGGGAAACCCCAGTTTGACCTCCAGGATACAACCCCCCTCAACATGACACCCGAGGAGGAGGAACTCTACTTTTCACTTATAGAGACCCTGAGGGAATTCAGGGAGAAAATAATTCCTTCGATAGAACTTGATAAAGAGAAAAAGAAACCCCGTGCAGAACCTGAAGTTATCCAGAAGCCGAAGAAAAAAGATTCCCAACCCTCTGAAAATGAAATCAGGGCCAATGCACTGGATGATAGGGGAGGCATTGAGACGGTGCTGATATTTGAGGAGGTGCCTGCAAGGATAATGGGGGTCGATGAAAAAATTTACGGCCCATTTCGACCGCAGGACATTGTTACACTCCCATCGCTCAATGCAGATGTGTTTATAAATGCAAGGAAGGGCAGGAGGATAAGGTACTCATAAATACCATTCTCCTGGTACATTTCTGTCTGTCTGAAAGGTTCCATACAAAGGTATAAATAGAGATTTGAGATATACTAACCCAGTATAAAAAAAGTTCCAGTTATTTTAAAGGCTTACTTTTTCACTTAAGAGGTGATTAGATATGAAGATTCCCAAGGAAAGAAGAACTTACTGTCCAAACTGTAGAAAACACACAGTTCACGAGGTACTTGAATCAAAAAGAAGAAAGGCAAGTGAACTCAAATGGGGTCAGAGGCAGTTTAGACGTGTAACAGCCGGTTACAGGGGTTACCCACGTCCGCTACCCTCAGGTAACAAACCCGTCAAGAAACTTGACCTCAGGCTCAAATGCAAGGAATGTGGAAAATCACACATCAAGAAAAGGTCCTTCAGGGCTGGAAGAGTTGAATTTGTAGCCTAGGGGTGATATGTGTGATGTTCTACAATACGAAAGGTAATTTTCTCCGGGTTAAATGTATGGACTGCGGGAACCAGCAGGTGGTCTTTGACAGGGCAGCCTCATACGTCCAGTGCATAATCTGCGGTAAAACACTTGTTGAGCCAACAGGAGGAAAATCAAAGATCAAAGCCCAGATTCTAGAGGTCCTGGATTAATCTAGGTGTTTTTCATGGTAAGAAGAAAAAATGAATGGCCTGAAGAGGGTGAACTGGTGGTTGGGACCGTTCACAAGGTCCTCAACTACGGCGCCTTCGCAACCCTGGAGGAATATCCAGGGAAGGAGGCTTTCATTCACATATCCGAGGTATCCTCTGGATGGGTTAAGAATATAAGGGACTTCGTAAGGGAGAACCAGAAGATAGTTGCCAGGGTCCTCCGCGTGAACCCAAGGAAGGGGCACGTGGATGTTTCCATGAAAAGGATAAGGGAGGACCAGCGTACAAAGAAGATCCAGGCCTGGAAGATAGAGCAGAAGGCTGAAAAGTTCCTTGAACTGGCAGCAAAGGACCTGGGAAAGGACCTCGACACGGCCTACGAGGAGGTCGGATACGAACTCATGGACATATTCGGCGACCTCTACGGCGCATTTGAAACCGCTGCAGAGGAGGGTGAAAATGCACTTCTGGAGGAGGGCGTCCCAGAGGACTGGGCCGCTGTCATAACAGAGGTTGCCAAACGTAACATAACACCCCCCGAGGTTCAGATCACAGGATATGTTGATATAAAGTCATATGCACCCAACGGTGTTGAAATAATCAGGAAGGCCCTTAAATCCGCCCAGGATGAGGGCATAACCGTCCAGGCCGTCGGGGCCCCCAGGTACAGGCTTATAGTGAAATCAACAGATTACCTCAAGGCCGAGAAACAGCTCAAGGAAGCGGCCCAGAGGTGCATAGATATAGTGGAAAAAGAGGGTGGAGAGGGAGAATTCCTCCGTGAACTGACATGAAGATGAGAAGATGCCGTTCATGCATGGAGTACACCCTTAGGGATGTATGCCCCCGCTGCGGTGGATCAACAGGGGTTGTTTATCCCCCAAAATTTTCCCCTGAGGACAGGTATGGCGAATACCGGAGAAGACTCAAAAGAGAGGTTTTACTTGAGAAGTAGTGGTGAATAAAATGAGGGAAACAACCATAAATATTCTGGAGGATGTTGAACTTTCCAGCCCGGTTTTCATTGAGGCACTTCCAGGGATAGGGCATGTCGGGAAACTCGCCGCTGACCATATAATAGATGAACTCCAGGCTGTCAGGTTCGCTGAACTCTACTCTCCATCATTCCCACCACAGGTTCTGGTAGATGAGAATGGCATAGTTGAACCAATGAAGAACGAGTTCTACTACCTCAGGGATGCAGGTGAGGATAAAAGGGATTATATAATACTTGTTGGGAACACCCAGGGTCTTTCACCTGAGGGCCAGTATGAGATCTGCGGCATGATACTCGACTTTGTTGAGGGCTACGGGGTTGAGAGGATATACACCCTTGGAGGACTTGCAACCGGCCAGCCTGTTGAAAAGGCAAGGGTTTACGGTGCAGCCACGGACATGGAACTTGCTGAGAGCCTTAAAGATCATGATGTTATCCTTCGCTCTGCAGATGGGGGTATAATAGGTGCATCGGGACTACTCCTTGGAATGGGAAGGATGAGGGGTATGCGTGGAGTTTGCCTCATGGGTGAAACACCAGGCTACTTCATAGATGCGGAGGCTGCAAGGGCGCTTCTGGAGGTGCTCCTTGAGATGACAAAGCTCCAGGTTGACCTTGAGAAACTCGAGGAGCGTGCAGAGGAGACACGGAAGATGATCTCCAGGGCCCAGCAGATGGAGCAGGAGATGATTGACAGGCTGAATCTCAAACCCGGCGAGGAGGACCTCCGTTACATAGGTTAACTCTCAATTATTTTTTCTGGCTGATTAAATGATTTTAAATGCCGATCTACATATACACAGCTGTTTTTCAAGGGCAACATCCCGCAACATGGTCATTGAAGCAATAGCGCCCCAGGCAAAACTCAAGGGCCTCCATATCGTGGGAACAGGGGACGCATTCCACCCTGGGTGGAGGAAAATCATTGAGGAATCCACGGAATACGCAGGGGATGGTGTGTATGTGCGGGATGAGTGCAGCTTCATAATAACCGCGGAGGTTGAGGACTCAAGGAGGATTCACCACCTCATAATACTTCCATCCCTGGAGGCTGCAGAGGAAATGGGGGAGAGGATGCCCTCAACCACCACCTCAGATGGAAGACCCAGGGTGCGGATGAACGGGGCCCAGATACTTGAAATGGTACATGAATACGATGGTATCGCGGGTCCGGCACATGCCTTCACACCATGGACCAGCATGTACAAATCATATGACACCTACATGGACTGCTACGGAAAAAGGCCGGATTTCCTTGAACTGGGACTCTCTGCGGACACTGAAATGGCCGATAAGATATCTGAACTTGCAGATATACCATTCCTCACAAATTCAGATGCCCACTCACCGTGGCCCCACAGGCTTGGGAGGGAGTTCAACCAGCTTGAAATGGATGACATATCCTTCACATCCCTCAAAAGGTCAATCAGGAAGTGCAGGATCAGGGCAAACTATGGCCTGGACCCCCGCCTTGGAAAGTACCATATGACCGCATGTACAAGGTGCTACAGGATTTACAGCCCTGAAGAGGCACTTCAGATGAAGATGAAATGCCCCTGCGGAGGCAGGATCAAGAAGGGTGTTGACTACAGGATCTATGAACTTTCAACCTGGGATGAGCCACACCATCCCCCCCACAGGCCGCCGTATGTCCATATCATGCCCCTTGCAGAGATAATAGGGATGAAGTATGGTAAGGGTGTCACAACAAAGTTCGTGCAGGGCATCTGGGAGGGCCTTGTGGGGGAGTTCGGGACAGAGATCGATGTCCTTCTCAGTGCCCCCATTGAGGATATTGGAAGTATCGATGCCGGTGTTGCGGTGGCAGTTGAGGCCTTTCGAGAGGGCTCACTCACCGTGATACCCGGCGGCGGGGGTAAATACGGTGAGATAAGGTTCCCTGCCGAGACACTTGACGCATACTTCAGGTAGATTTATAATCAACGGAAATTGACTTTTTATTTAAAAGATACCTTTATAAGTCAACCTTAAAATCAGAATAGAAAAATGTGAGCGGACCCGCCGGGATTTGAACCCGGGACCTTCAGATTAGGAGTCTGATGCCCTATCCTGGCTAGGCTACGGGCCCCTCCGTACTCACCTGTTTTTAGCGGACCCGCCGGGATTTGAACCCGGGACCTTCGGATTAGAAGTCCGACGCCCTATCCTGGCTAGGCTACGGGCCCTACCAAAAGAGTAAAAAGATATTGGATCTCTTCATATATAAACTTTTACATGTAGATGGGTGTTTCTGCCTCCCCCTGAACGGTCTCTGCGAGCTTCTTGAGGCGTGACTCTATGGCCTGGGCCTCCTGTAGGAGTGGCTCGGGGTTAACATTTGTACCCAGCATCTCATTTAGAACCTCAACAACACTTGCAGCGGCCCTGGGGTCGGGGTAGGGGTTTAGTATCTCTGCAAAGAGGCATGAGGCAGGTATATCCTTAACAGCGCACCTTGTAAGCAGTGTTCCTGAAATACCGTTGAGGTTACCGAAGGGGACTATGGGTATTCCGAGATCTGCGAGTCTCTGGATGACCTCCTGGCTGTTACCTGCACCTGCAACCGGCTGCGACTTTTCACGGACAACCATGCTGTTGAAGGTTATGAGTTCCCTGCTGCTGTTGCGGGTCATCCAGTCCACAATTGCATTTGTCATGTCATAGACCACCGCAGGTGGAAGGATGAAATCCGAGAGGAAGAGCACTATCCCCTCCCCCTCATATATCCTGAAGGGATGTATTGCGACCCCCTTGTAGAGAACCGCAAGTGGAGGGAAGTACTTGGAGTCAATGTACCCTATCTCCTTCATTTTGAGGTCCTCAACAAGGAGCCACCCGAGGATGTTGCCTATGAGCCCCACACCAGGGGAGCCCTCAAGGACAACGGCATCCTCAACATCCTCCGCATAAATTGTACAGCATTCGGTTTCTGTTTTGATCATCATGGAGCACCACCAGCCCCTCCAAGGTTTTCGCCTGTGATGGGGTCAATGTAGATCTCCCCAACGGCCTGGCCGTTAATCTCCACGGGCACAATGTAAACCCTTTTACCGTTTAACGTAACAAGCCTTGGGGTCCCTGCAGTGGCACCCTCCTGTTTTATGTACTTCTGCGCGATGCTCTTTGCCTCTGAAGATGAGATCTTCACATTCATATCTGAAGCCCCACCTGAACCTGAACCACTGCCACCCTGAGATGATGTGGTTGAGGGGGATTCACTGTGGACGCTTGACTCACCCTGCTGTGGGCCCTGGCTCTGACCCCCCTGGGGGTTGGTGAACTTCCACAGTGTTTCGGAATTCTGACTCACATGATAACCTGCTGCAACAGCTCCAATTATCAGGACTATTGCCACTGATGCTAGGATCTTTGAGTTTATCATCAACTCACCTTCTTGCGTGTTTGACAACACATATGGACTATGTGGGTACATATATAAATAAATATTCAGTATTACTGAATAAAAAATTAATATTATAAAGTAGATTTTCTACTAATAATAATTCACTTACAACATAATATAAATAGTTTTCACTTTTTTTATAATTGAAAAACTTATAACATTTAAAAATAGTTATAATATTGAAGGTTTTTTGAACTTTAAAAACAAGAGGTGATACATTTGAGCGAAAGGATTGTTATATCGCCGACATCACGACAAGAAGGACATGCAGAACTTGTCATGGAAGTCGATGATGAAGGAATCGTGACAAAGGGGCGATACTTCAGTATTACTCCTGTCAGGGGCCTTGAGAAAATGGTGACAGGTAAAGCACCTGAAACAGCTCCAGTAATGGTTCAGAGGATATGTGGAGTGTGCCCTATACCCCACACACTGGCTTCCGTTGAGGCAATAGACGACTCCCTTGACATTGAGGTTCCAAAGGCCGGAAGACTCCTCAGGGAACTCACACTGGCTGCACACCACGTAAACAGCCATGCAATCCACCACTTCCTCATAGCACCTGACTTCGTGCCTGAAAACCTGATGGCAGATGCCATAAACTCAGTCTCTGAGATAAGGAAAAATGCACAGTACGTAGTTGACATGGTGGCAGGTGAGGGTATCCACCCATCAGATGTGAGGATAGGTGGAATGGCCGACAACATAACAGAACTTGCAAGAAAAAGGCTCTACGCAAGGCTCAAACAGCTCAAACCAAAGGTTAATGAACACGTTGAACTCATGATTGGCCTCATAGAGGACAAGGGCCTTCCAGAAGGTCTTGGTGTCCACAACCAGCCCACACTCGCAAGCCACCAGATATATGGTGACAGGACAAAATTCGACCTTGACAGGTTCACAGAGATAATGCCAGAAAGCTGGTACGATGACCCTGAAATAGCCAAGAGGGCCTGCTCAACAATACCACTCTACGATGGAAGAAACGTGGAGGTCGGCCCAAGGGCAAGGATGGTCGAATTCCAGGGCTTCAAGGAAAGAGGTGTTGTGGCACAGCACGTTGCAAGGGCACTTGAGATGAAAACTGCACTCTCAAGGGCAATAGAAATACTGGATGAACTCGACACATCAGCACCTGTAAGGGCAGACTTCGATGAGAGAGGTACAGGTAAACTGGGTATAGGTGCAATAGAAGCTCCTAGGGGACTTGACGTGCACATGGCCAAGGTTGAGAACGGCAAGATTCAGTTCTACAGCGCACTTGTCCCAACAACCTGGAACATCCCAACAATGGGTCCAGCAACCGAAGGATTCCACCATGAATACGGACCACACGTTATACGTGCATACGACCCATGTCTCTCATGCGCAACACACGTGATGGTTGTTGATGATGAGGACAAATCAGTGATTAAAAACGAAATGGTCAAAATCTAGGGAATAACATGCCATACGACGCTGAGATTCTAGTGGTGGGCTGTGGAAACATCCTTTTCAAGGACGATGGATTCGGCCCAGAGGTTATCAAGGCCCTTGAAGAATACTTCAAGGATAAGGAAAAACCAGAAAATGTAATGTTCATAGACGCTGGAACTGGCGGTCCACACTTTGTCTTCTCACTGCCACATGAACAGTGGAAGAAGATGATAGTTGTGGACGTTGTTGAATTCAATGCAGAACCCGGAACCCTCAGAAAATTCGACGTAACTGAGATTCCAAAGGGATCCTATGAGAATATGCACACATGGCCAGTGAGCCAGCCCCTCCATGAACTCAGTGAAAAAATTGACGTTGTGGTAATTGGGTGTAAACCCGAGGAGATATCAGCTCCCAATGTGGAAATGGGCCTCACACCCCCGGTAAAGAAGGCTATTCCCAGGGCCATTCAGATGATCTTAGAGGAGATTGGGGTTTCTAAATGAGTTTAATCGCCCGAATCAAAAGATTTTTAGGATTGGAGGCTGAAGCTAAGAGGGAAGAACCCGAAAAGGAAAAATCGGAACCTGTTGGAGCTTCAAAAGAGGAGGTTGAAAAAGTGGCTGAAGAAAATGCAAAACCAAGAATAGGTTACATTCACCTGAGTGGATGTACCGGAGACGCCATGTCGTTAACTGAAAATTACGACATTCTCGCAGAACTGCTCACCAATATGGTGGACATAGTATATGGACAGACCCTGGTGGATCTCTGGGAGATGCCAGAGATGGACCTGGCCCTTGTGGAGGGTTCTGTCTGTCTGCAGGACGAACACAGCCTGCACGAACTCAAAGAACTCAGGGAAAAGGCTAAACTGGTCTGCGCATTCGGTTCATGCGCAGCAACAGGCTGCTTCACAAGGTACTCAAGGGGTGGCCAGCAGGCACAGCCATCACACGAGTCCTTTGTACCGATAGCAGACCTCATAGATGTGGACCTTGCACTGCCAGGATGCCCACCATCACCTGAAATAATAGCAAAGACCGTTGTTGCACTTCTCAACAATGATATGGATTACCTGCAGCCAATGCTGGACCTTGCAGGTTACACCGAAGCATGCGGATGCGACCTTCAGACAAAGGTCGTGAACCAGGGTCTCTGCATTGGATGCGGAACATGTGCAATGGCCTGCCAGACAAGGGCCCTTGATATGACCAACGGAAGGCCGGAACTGAACAGTGACCGCTGCATAAAATGTGGAATCTGCTACGTGCAGTGCCCAAGAAGCTGGTGGCCAGAAGAACAGATTAAAAAGGAGTTAGGGCTATAGGAGGCTGGAAAAATGGTTTTAGGTACTTACAAGGAAATTGTTTCCGCCAGATCAACTGACAGGGAGATTCAGAAACTAGCCCAGGACGGGGGAATAGTCACAGGTCTTCTAGCTTACGCCCTTGATGAGGGTATCATTGAGGGTGCAGTTGTTGCAGGTCCAGGTGAGGAGTTCTGGAAACCACAGCCAATGGTTGCCATGAGCTCAGATGAACTCAAGGCAGCAGCCGGTACCAAGTACACATTCTCACCCAACGTGATGATGCTCAAGAAGGCCGTCAGACAGTACGGTATAGAGAAACTCGGTACAGTTGCCATACCCTGCCAGACAATGGGTATAAGGAAAATGCAGACCTACCCATTCGGTGTCAGGTTCCTTGCAGATAAGATAAAGCTGCTGGTGGGTATATACTGCATGGAAAACTTCCCATACACATCACTCCAGACCTTCATCTGCGAGAAACTCGGAGTAAGCATGGAACTCGTTGAGAAGATGGATATAGGTAAAGGGAAGTTCTGGGTATACACCCAGGATGATGTCCTCACCCTCCCACTCAAGGAGACCCATGGATACGAGCAGGCAGGATGCAAGATCTGCAAGGACTACGTGGCTGAACTTGCAGACGTCTCAACCGGTTCAGTGGGGTCACCTGATGGATGGTCAACCGTCATAACCAGGACAGACGCAGGGGACTCAATATTCAAGCAGGCAGTTGAAGCAGGCCTATTTGAGACAAAACCAATAGAGGAAGTTAAACCTGGCCTGGGACTGCTTGAAAAACTTGCCGCACAGAAAAAGGAAAAAGCAGAGAAGAACATCGCCGCAAGGAAGGAGATGGGATTACCAACACCATTCTAATCCCATCAACTGTTTTTCTTTTATTTTGAGGAAGGAGATGGATTACCCGCACCATTCTGATCCCATCAACCTATTATTTCATTCTGTTATCACGGTGCACCCATCACCCTCAACGATGACCGTATGCTCCCACTGTGCCACGGTGGCACCGCTCTTCTCCCGAAGCACATGGTAGGGGTAGATGGCCCTTGACTGTATCAGGAGCCTCATGGAGGCGCTGAGCCTTTTTGGTTCAAAGTACTCTTCAAGCCATCTCTGTGCAAATGGAAGGGAATGGTACTCCTCCCTTATCTTACCGAGGACCCTCCTTGCATGGACAAGCCGGAGGGGTCTTTCACGGAGGAACCTGAATATGTGGGTCTGGGGCATGTCTGTAACAAGCCCCACACCATCGGTTGCGAAGGGCTCAATTGCAAGCACATCCCCCTCCTCGAGTTCATGGGGATTGTTTTCCCTTATGTTGGGTATTGAAAGCCCTGAGTGGAGTATCCACCTGTCCATGCTGTGACCTGTAAGGTTTGACACTGGCTTCATATCATGGGACTCTATCGTCTCCTGGATAACACGGCCAACCTCACCAACCTCAACACCAGCCCTTATGGTGGAGATAGCATTCTCAAGGGCCTCCCTTGCAGCATCCATCATTCTGTAACACCTATCATCCACATCACCCACAGGGACTGTGATGGCTGTGTCGGCTATGAACCCATCCACATGGGCCCCGAGGTCAAGCTTAACAAGGTCGCCCTCGGATATTGTGCTTTCGTCACCTGGAGGGGAAGTGTAGTGTGCGGTGACCTCATTGATGGAGACATTGCAGGGGAATGCCGGTTCACCTCCCCTGCTTCTGATACCATCCTCAACGTAATTCACGAGTTCTATTACCGGTAAACCATCCCTTATGATTTCTGAAGCCTCTTTTCGAACCTTTGATACAATTTTACCTGCCTTTAAGTATGATTCGATCATCGTTACCACTTAACTGAGTTCTGATACTTATTTAAATAAGGAGTTATATATTATTTCCAGCAGATAATACTTCAAGGGGGAGCTATATGGCGAGCACCGCAACAATACCTCAGAACATACTGTGGCTTATAATATCCATCCTGGCTTTTGTGACAGTTATCATTGTGGCTATACAGTGGAGGAGGGTTAGGGAATCCCAGAACGACATCCAGCTTCTTGAAAAGCAGATCGAACTTAAAAAGATATCCCTTGTTGAGAACGACCTGCAGGCAAAGCGCCTGATGGAGACAACCATACCTCTCCCAAAGGACAAGCAGGAGAAACTGGCTGCCATAAGGAAGAACACATCTGAGATAATGCATGAGGTGGGTTATCTTCAGAGTGAGATAAGTGAGAGACTTGCACTCCTTGAGGCAAGAACAGAGTTCAGGAAACTGGAGAGGATGCTGAAGGATATTGAGAAGAAGGAAGCAGAACTCAATGCAAAACTTAAAAAATGATCTGGAGGTTTTAATGTGGGACCGGTGGAGCTTCTTGCAATCCTGATACTTGCAGGGGCCATAATTGTCCTAATATACTACTACCTGATGGAATCAGGGAACATGGCGCCGGTAACGAGAGTTTACGGCGCATTTGAAAAACCAGGTGAAGGGAGGGAAGGTTACATGGCAGGTGTTGGAGAGAAGGTTTCAGATGTCAGTGACAGGATCATGGGCAAGGTAAGGGAGGTTCCCATAAGCACGGATGTCATCTCAAACAAGATAGACGCATTCCTTAATGAGAAGAGCGATGAACTCATAGAGGACTGGTCACTGGCCACCAAGGACGATATATCTGACCTTGAGAAGAGGCTTGAACTGGTATCAAGGAACATAGATGAACTGGAGCACCGCTTCAACGAGTACAGGGGTTACACCAACAAGAAGATTGAGTCCCTTGACAAGAGGCTCAGGAAGCTTGAGGAGAAGGAGGAAGAATAACCAACCTCAAAACCATCCTATTTTAAAGTTTGATGGAGTAAAACCAGACCTCACCACAACCTTTATATATTAAAATAACAAATCTAATGTTTAGCGGGGTGGGGTAGTCTGGTGATCCCGCGGGGCTCATAACCCCGAGATCCCTAGTTCAAATCTAGGCCCCGCTATCAGTTTTTATTCTCATGTTCATCTATCGGGCAAGCCGGAGGGCAGCTGACGGCCCATTTTTGGGCTGAGGAAACTCCACCCATCATACAGAACCGCGGTGCCGTGAGGCATCAGCTGAGAGGCTGGACCCTGGAGCAGAAACGACACGTCTTCTGGTGGATGATAATGAAGCTTCACCCTTAAAGGAGCAGACTGACACCAGGAGGACCGGTGAAACGGCCATTCCGCGGGATGCAAGGACAAATACTGCCTGTGATTACTGTAGGAGGCAGAGGTAGTCCGCCGAGATGAATGCTGCCGAAACAGAAGGTGGGTTACTCCCGGCATGCCCTTTATCAATATTCAGCCCGGCAGGATACCCCGCAAGTGCGTTATCTGTTCTGCATTCACTGGAGCTACTGTGCGCAGAAGTTCGGTGAGTTTCACATCTTTTAGGGACTTTTGACTCTTATTCTCTCAATGTAGACGACCTTTATCATGGGAAGTTCTTTATTTTTGAGTTCAGGTGTGGTTGTGTCCTCTGCAGGGTAGAAGTATTCGCCGTAGACCCTTATTCGGTCTCCAATTTTTATTGGGGTTGTTCCGGCGTAGCTTAGGAGTATGTACTCTGGTGTGGTGTTGATCTTGAGGGCAATGAAGGTTTCCTGTGGCCTGATGCCGTATGATTCACCCTTTTTATACACCGTTCCCTCAACCCAGACCCTATGACCGTTGAGGGCATATGGATCCTCCCCTGAAGTGGAAAGGTCAAGTGCACGGCACTCCTCCTTATATTTAGCGGCTTCAGCGTCTGTTAAGGGTTGAGGAAGATCATCCCCCTTGGGAGAGGGACAACTCTGCAAGAAGTTCACTAACACAGTAACCCACAACGAAACCAGCAAGAATACCGAGAATCAGAAAATAACTCTTTTTCATCTGATCATCCCCTGAAATCTGCTGCTATTTTCCTTAAAATTAGAATACCTGCGGGATTTTTCATGCTTCACCTCAAAGTTTATAGTAACTTTAAGGAAAAAGATAATATAAATATTACGGTTAGTTCTTAATGTATTAAAGAGGAGTATTCCATCGGCTGAGGTTCACCCTGTGATCAGTAAAAGCTAAAAAATATTGTAAAACAGGGTTTTAGTGGATATTGCATCTTTAACCTTTAGAATGAGTGGGGGATGGTAGTTAGTGGATTATGGCATCCTTGACCTTATCAAAGAATCCCTTATCCTCGTGGATCTCATCCCCACTGATACTTGCAAATTCCCTGAGGAGTTCCTTCTGCCTTGGACTCAGCTTTCTTGGTGTTACAACCTTGACCTTCACGTAGAGGTTTCCGTAGCCATTCCACTTCAGGTGGGGCATCCCGTGTCCCTTGACGCGGAAGGTTGTGCCACTCTGGGTTCCTGCAGGTATCTTCAACTTTACTGGCCTGTCAAGGGTTGGAACCTCCACGGTGTCACCCAGGGCGGCCTGCACGAAACTTATTGGCTTCTCTGTGTAGAGGTTTGCCCCCTCCCTCCTGAAGATGCTGTGGGGTTTGACCTTAATGACCACGTAGAGGTCCCCTGGTTCCCCGCCACGAAGACCCATCTCCCCTTCACCGGGGATTCTGAGTCTGGATCCTGTCTCAACACCTGCAGGAACCTTCACGTGGATTGTGCTGGTTTTTCTGACAACTCCCTTACCGTTACAGTTGCTGCAGGGCTTCTCAACAATGGTTCCCTCCCCCTGACAGTCAGGGCACGTGGTTATGTTCATCATCTGCCCGAGGAGGGTGTTACGCACCTGCCGCACCTGTCCGCTGCCCCCACAGGTGGAGCATGTCCTTGTACCTGTACCTGGCTCGGCCCTGCTCCCATGACAGACGGGACACTTCTTTGTGTGGGGGACCCTTATATCTGTTTCAAGGCCACTGTAGGCATCCTCAAGACTTATCTCAAGGGTGTATGTGAGGTCAGCACCTCTCTGGGGGCCATGTCTCCTTCCCCCACCGAAACCGAACATGTCGAAGATGTTCCCTATATCAAATCCCAGGCCGCTGAATATGTCCTCAAAGTTTATGTTGTTGAATATATCCTCCTGACTGAAGCCCTCCATACCTGCATGGCCGAACTGGTCGTATCTTCTCCTCTTCTCATCATCAGAGAGGACCGCGTAGGCCTCACTTATCTCCTTGAACTTTTCGGCAGCATCAGGATCATCGCTGACGTCGGGGTGGTACTTCCTTGCAAGCCTCCGGTAGGCCTTCTTTATCTCCTTCTTATCGGCACCCCTATCCACACCGAGAACCTCATAGTAGTCACGCTTAGCCATCGATTTTCACCTGGTATAGAATCTGGAAGTGATCAGCTAAAAATAGTTGCACATCAGAGAATAAAAAGGGTGGGGGAGGTCTCAGTTCTTGACCTCGAAGTCAGCATCTATGGTATCGTCGCCCTGGTTTTCACCCTGTGATGCGGTGTTCTCTGCCTGCTGCTGGGCAGCCTGCTGGTATATAACCGCTCCGATTTCCTGCACTGTCTTTGTGAGTTCCTCGGTCTTTGCTTTGATGGCCTGGACATCGTCACCTGCTATGAGTTCCCTCAGTTCACTGACCTGTTTTTCAATAGTCTCCTTCTTATCTGATGGCACCTTATCTCCAAGTTCCTCGAGGGTCTTCTCGGCGGTGTAGATCATTGAATCGGCGTTGTTCCTTATCTCGATTTCCTCCTGTTTTCTCCTGTCCTCCTCGGCGTGTTTTTTGGCCTCCTCTATCTTCTGTTTTATCTCCTCCTCTGAGAGTTTGTTGGGTGCTGTTATTGTTATGGCCTGTTCCTTACCTGTTCCAAGGTCCTTTGCTGATACGTTCAGTATACCGTTTGCGTCTATATCGAAGGTCACCTCTATCTGAGGCACTCCACGTGGCGCGGGGGGTATTCCCACCAGCTGGAACCTTCCAAGGCTTGTGTTGTCTGCGGCCATGGGCCTCTCGCCCTGAAGGACGTGTATGTCCACGGAGGTCTGGTTGTCTGCCGCTGTTGAGAATATCTGGCTCTTCTTGGTGGGTATCGTGGTGTTCCTCTCTATTAGCTTGGTGAAGACCCCTCCGAGGGTTTCTATACCCAGGGACAGTGGTGTCACGTCAAGCAGTACAAGGTCCTTTATCTCCCCTGCAAGGACACCGCCCTGTATGGCTGCACCCATGGCAACACACTCCATGGGGTCTATTCCCCTCTCGACGGGTTTTCCTATGAAGTCCTCAACGAATTTCTGGACTATGGGCATCCTTGTGGGTCCACCGACCAGTATTATTTTATCCACATCCTCCCGGGTCATCTTGGCGTCCTTCAGCGCCTGTTCCATTGGCCCTGCACATCTCTGAACGATAGGATCAACCAGTTCCTCCAGTTTTGCCCTTGTGATGGTCTTTATGAGGTGTTTTGGTCCGTCCTGGGCCACGGTGATGTAGGGGAGGTTCACCTCGGTTGTGAGGGTTGTTGAAAGTTCTATCTTGGCCTTCTCGGCAGCCTCCCTCAGTCTCTGGACTGCCTGGTCGTCCTCCATGAGGTCTATGCCGGTCTCCTTCTTGAATTCATCGGCGAGGTAGTTCATTATCGCGTTGTCCATGTCGGTTCCACCCAGCTGGGTGTCACCGCTGGTTGATCTAACCTCGAATACGCCCCCACCGAATTCCATGATTGTAACGTCCAGTGTACCTCCGCCCAGGTCGAAGACCATGATGACCATGTCCTCGTCTTCCTTGTCAAGGCCGTAGGCGAGGCTTGCTGCTGTTGGCTCGTTGACGAGTCTTACAACGTCGAGCCCTGCTATGGTACCTGCGTCCTTGGTGGCAGTCCTCTGGTTGTCGTCGAAGTAGGCGGGTACTGTGATGACGGCCTTCTTTATCTCCTCACCCAGGAAGGCCTCTGCGTCCTTCTTGATCTTCTGAAGGATGAATGCGGATATCTCCTGTGGTGTGTACTCCTTACCCTGGACCTTTACCTTTCTGTCTGTACCCATACTCCTTTTTATGGCTGTTATGGTGTTCTCAGGGTTTGTGACTGCCTGACGCCTTGCAGGTTCACCCACAAGCATCTGTCCGTCCTCTGTGAATGCAACGCAGCTTGGGAAGGATTTACCGTACTGTGAAGCCCCCTCTGCACTGGGTATGATGGTTGGTTTTCCACCTATAAGTACTGCGGCTGCAGAGTTACTTGTTCCAAGGTCAATACCGAGAATTTTTTCTTTTTTTGCCACATGATCACCTCAAATCAGCTTTTCTTACATACCTTGACTATTGAATGTTTTATTATCCTGTCGTTGAGTCTGTAACCTCTTGATAACTCCTCTATTATGATTCCATCATCGTATTCATCATGGCTCTCAACCATAACCGCCTCGTGGAGGAATGGATCGAATTTTTCACCCTCGGCGGGTATCTCACTCAGGCCCTCCTTCCTGAGGGTGTCCCTGAATTTCCTGTAGATGACCTCCAGGCCGTCACCATCATTCTCCCGGTTTTCAATGGCCCTTTCAAGGTCCTCGTATACGTCCAGGAGGTTCAGTATGAGCTTCTCATTTGCATTTTTTATGAGTTCCAGCTCCTGTTTTTCCTTCTGTTTCTTGTAGTTTTCAAAGTCGGCCTGGAGTCTCTGGAGGTGTGATACGTATTCGCTGATTTCCTCTTCCTTAACCGCAAGTTCACTTTCAAGTTCTTTCAGTCGTTTTTTAAGTTCCTTTAATTCATCCTCACAGTTATTGGATGGCTTAGAATCAGTTTTTTTCTCTTCGCACATTGCTTCACCTTTCATTTTTTACAGAAATTAAAGTTACCAGAGGTTACCTATAACCTTATAGCTATTATACTTACAAAAGGTTATATAAACCTTTCGACATACCATACCATGATGAGAGAAAAATCCACCGAAGAGCGGAACATGGAAGTTATACTTGATGTTATGGGCTGCAAGACCCGGAGGGAGATCATAAACCTCCTCCGTGAGGAGCCCAGATTTGTCAGTGAAATATCAAAGGAACTGGATATTGGCCAGAAGGCCATAATAGAGCACCTCAGGGCGATGGAGGAGGCAGGGATTTTAAGCTCCTTCTTCAGGAAGATAGAGAGGGGAAGGCCCCGCAAATATTATGATATATCAAGGGACATCCACATCAGCATAACCATAAACAGGAACAACTTCAGGGTGGATGTGGTGGATGACCTCCTCCAGAGGAAACAGCTCCCCCCAGGTGACGAGTGGTCCAGACTGCTTAACCTTGAAAATAAGATAAGGAACGGCCAGTGGGAGGCCATTGAGGAGTTAAAGAACCTCATAAGGCTCTACGATCACCTCAAGAAACGGGCCGAGGACCTCCTCCGCGAGGCAGAGATGAGAAGAAAGATGGATTAGTTCCCACCAAGCCGGCTTTTTTGCATTTATCTGAGGCCCGTAGAGCAGTTCCTGAGACACCAGATTCCATTTCCTGAGGACATCAGAGGACCCTAGTTATTTTCTGTATTCGAGTGCAGCTGCAACCGCCTGCCCAAGGGAAACTGAGCCATCACCTGCACATGAATTTCTGTGCTGAATGAAACTGTAACCCCTCTCTTTAACGTAATCCCTCACCGCAAGGCTTATGGCCTCATTGTAGAAAACACCGCCGGTTCCCCCTATAACCTCAACTCCCAGATCCTCGGCTGCAAGGACAGCCATCTCTGCAAGCCCCTCTGCAACGGCTCGCTGGGCTGCATGGGCTATTTCCGCCCTCTTCTCACCGGATTCCAGAAAATCCATGACATCCATGAGTATGCCTGATGTATCAAGGATGTACCTACCATCCCTCTTCATGATTCTGAAGGGTATTTTGAGTTCTCCTTTAGCCCTGAAAGCGGTTGATTCAAGTTTCATGGCACATTCGCCCTCGTAAGTTCGCATTCCGCATATTCTGAGGGCGGCTGAAATTGCATCAAGGGCTCTGCCTGTACTGCTGCTCACGCCTGTGTTGAGCCCAGTTTCCATCTGCTTTAATACAACATCAATCTCCCTTTCACCGTGGGGGAAGTAATCCAGGTACCTTTCAATGAAGAGTTCACGGATGTCCCCATCGTAGCTGTCCAGGAGCATTGAGAGCAACATCCTTGCAGGGTACCTTGTTGCAAGGTCACCCCCAGGCATCTTCTGGGGCATGAGGCTCCCAACCCTTGAATATTCAGGGCCGTGGCAGTGGAGGATCTCACCACCCCATGACGTGCCATCTGCACCGTAGCCAACACCATCTGCAGCTATACACACGCACTCACCGACACCATTATCGAGCATGAGTGCCAGGGCATGGGCATGGTGGTGCTGGACCCTCAGGATGTCCGCAGAGAACCTTTCAGAGAGTTCCTCTGCATAGGAGGTTGTCAGGAACTGGGGGTGGAGGTCACAGGCTATTACATCCACGGATTCTGTGCCTGTTATACCCATGAGGTAATTCACAGCGTCCTTGAGGAAGAGGAGGGTGTCATACCGTGATGTGTTGCCTATGTGCTGTGATACATAGCACTGGCCCCCCTTGAGCACAGAGAAGGTCACATCAAGTTCCGGTCCAAGGCAGAGGGCTGACAGATTCTCTGATAGATGGGTGAGGTCATAGGGTTCAGGCGCGTACCCCCTGGACCTCCTTATGAAGGCCATCTCTCCACCCCTGAAGCGGACAACAGAGTCATCGCAGCGGTTTATGATTTTACGGTCATGGAGAAGGAAGTAATCGGCTATACCCTCAAGGCCCCTGGTTATCTCACTGTTCCTGATGAACATGGGATCACCGGGTTTATTGGCTGAGGTCATAACATAGGCTGGGGCCGCGGTGTACCTGAAGAGGACATGGTGCATTCCAGAGTAGGGTAACATGACCCCTATGTTGTGGAGGCCCGGTGCAACTGATGGGGCCAGGGGGTAGTCACTGTTTTTATTCAGGACAACTATTGGCCTTCTCCTGGAGGTTAAGGCCTTCTCCTCTGCTTCAGATATGCATGCATAGACCTCCACTGAGGGAACATCAGGAGACATGCAGGCGAATGGCTGGCTGGGCCTTCCAAGCCTTGAGCGGAGTTTCATAACGGCATCCTCATCGTCAGCCCGGCAGACCAGGTGTGTGCCCCCTATACCCTTAACCGCGAGTATTTCACCCTCATCAAGAAACTCTGCAGCCATTTTCAGGGGGTTATCTGTCTCAATAACATCTCCACGCCACAGAAATGGCCTGGGACCGCATACCGGGCAGCATGTTGCCTCTGCATGATACCTCCTGTCAAGGGGGTTGAGGTACTCCTCCATGCAGGAGCTACAGAGGGGAAATTCACGCATGCTGGTCCTCTCACGGTCATAGGGAATGGATTCAATCACTGTGAACCTGGGCCCGCAGTCTGTGCATGCGGTGAAGGGGTAGAGGTAACGCCTGTTATCCTCATCCATTATCTCCTCAAGGCACCTGCTGCAGGTTGCAACGTCTGCAGGTATCACGGATGTCCCTGATGACTCTGAGGAGCTTTCCTTTATACTGAAATCGCTGAAGGATGGGCTGTCGATGGCGGTCATCTCATTATTTATTCTGGTTATCCTTGAGATGGGGGGTTTTTCTGCCTTAAGACGCTCGATAAATCTTTTTATCCTCTCTTCATCTCCTTCAAGGACAATTTCAACCAGGTTTCCCATGTTCCTGACGTATCCTGTAAGTCCAAGTTCATGTGCAAGCCTGTAGACGGCTGGCCTGAAGCCAACCCCCTGCACTATTCCCTCAACAGTGAGCTGGGCACGGTACATTCTATCTCCTTTAAGGATTTTCACAGATGACAGTTCAGTACATCATTCTAGGATTAATTCATGAACTTATACAGATGACAGTTCAGTACATCATGCTAAGATTATATTCATGAACTTATAAATTAGGTAGTGATGTCAGTGAGATCGATTTTGAGGGAACTCCTCAGGGGTGAAATCTCGGTTGAAGAGGCAGAAAGGGCGATTGAATCGGCCCAGCTTAAACTGGGTGATAGGGTCAGGTTTGATATACTGCGTGAGAAAAGAACAGGTTTCCCTGAGGCGGTATTTGCACCTGGAAAGAGTGATGAGGATATAATTAACATTATAAGAACTGTTGGTGACGTTATTGTAACAAGGCTCCCGCCTGAAAGGGCTGAGAGGATCATGGATGGCCTGGATCTTGGAGACGATTACACCGCCGATTACCATGAAACGGCCAGGGTGCTTGCTGTGAGGTCAGGGGAACCTGAAAGGCTGGGTAGGATCGGGGTACTTTCTGCGGGAACCTCAGATATACCCGTTGCAGAGGAGGCAAGGGTGGTTGCAGAGGAGTCTGGCTGTGAGGTTCTCACTGCATATGATGTTGGGGTTGCCGGCATCCACAGGCTCCTTGAACCACTGCAGGACATGCTTGAATCAGATGTTAAGGTGCTGATTGTGGTGGCTGGCATGGAGGGGGCGCTTCCCTCTGTGGTCGCGGGCCTTGTTGATGTGCCGGTTATAGCGGTACCAACATCAGTTGGTTACGGGGTCGGTGAGGGCGGTTTTGCGGCACTTAACTCCATGCTACAGTCGTGCTCCCCCGGGATAGGGGTTGTCAATATAGATAACGGTTTTGGGGCCGCTGTACTTGCGGTTAAAATACTGAGGGCCTTTGCAGGTGATTGATCATTTTTCGTGTGTACCGTACCTCTTGCCCCATTCACAGAGCTCGTCGAGGATGGGGATGACTGATTTCCCCTTTTCAGTGAGGCAGTACTCAACCCTGGGGGGCACCTCAGGGTATACCAGCCGGTTTACGAGGCCGTTTGTCTCAAGCTCACGGAGGGTCTTGGTGAGCATCCTCTGGGTTATCCTGGGTATCTTCCGGTTTATTTCACTGAAGCGGAGCTTACCATCCTTGAGGGCGCAGAGGACAAGTGACTTCCATTTACCCCCTATCTCGTTAATGGCGGCCTCAACAGAGCATATGTAGTCGTCATCATTCATGGTATCAACCATGTAATCCAGTATACTTTATGTATGTATATGTAGTTTATGTAAGTACATTATTTAAATACTTTAAGTTACTTTATTATAGTAAAGAAGGTTGAGAGGTGAAATCATGCTTGTGAACTTTGATCTGCAGCACTTCTGCTGTGGCCCCAAGGGCTGCCAGATAGAGATTGAATACGGCGAAATGCTCGACGCAGAGCAGTAATTATTTTTTTAACTACCCCCATTTTTTCACAGCACCCCCATCTTTTTATTATTTCTAATTATAAAGTACTCATGTCCAGGAAATCAATAACTATTCAATGAAGATGGTACTATGGATATTGTCCAGTTTGAACCCCGCTTCTCGGGCACTGTAGGAAGGCTCATCTATGAGACTGACCGGCAACTCTTTGACCTCTTTTTCAAAAATCCCGAAGGGACTCTGGAAAAACTTCTAAGGAATGGTGTCTGCTGGGACCCTGAGAGAATAATCCTAGCGACCAGTGAAGGAGATGTTCTCGGTGTTCTGGCATATGACCTTGAAGGCAGTGAATTTGAATTTATTGATTTATTCAGAAAGCTGGGACCCATAGATGCCATGAGGGTCATGATGATGGACCTCATTGACTCCCTGAGTACCCAGAAGGTTGAGGATGGTGACCTCTACATAGCATCCCTTGCAGTCGCGCCTGAGGCGAGGGGTCAGGGTGTTGGTTTCAGGCTCCTCCAGGAGGCCCAGATGATTGCAGAGGAGAGGGGTCTTGATAGGCTCACGCTGGATGTCTCACCCACAAACACCCCCGCCCTGAACCTTTACAGTAAGTTTGGATTCAGATTCACAGGTAAAAAGGAGATAAAAATCTTAAAAAGAGAATTCCACCAGATGGAACTACCACTTCACTGAGGTGTGTGGTTATCACTTATTTTTTCTTATGATGGAAGTACCACTTCACTGAGGTAACTGCATTGTTATTTATTTTCTTCTTGCAGCGAACTCCTCAAGCAGGCTCTCAAAGGGGATCCCCTTGTATACAAGGAGTAGAAGTGTGTGGAATATCAAGTCAGCAGACTCCTCCACGAGGCGCTCATTATTCTTTGAGGCTATGATCACCTCTGCTGCCTCCTCACCGATCTTCTCAAGTATCTTATCCTCAGCCCTTTTCTCATCATCTGTCATGAGTCTGGAGGTGTAGGAGTCCACCGGGTTATCGCGACGGTCCTCAAGTACAGCGTAGATTTCCCTTAAAATTCCCTCATCCACCATTCTTCTTACCTGCCATAGCCTTTCTCATGCTGGTTGTTATCGCAATCAGGGGGTGCTGGGCGTCGTCTATAACCTCAATGTCGTCCAGAGTATAAACGCCGTTGAGGTCCGCTGTCTTTTCCATACCCAGCTTCATGTCCTTCTTGATATCGATGACATATGAGTCTATCTCCTTGCAGCCCAGCCTGTAGGATGCCAGTGTCCTGTGGTGACCGTCGACCAGGACATACCTGTCACCTGTCTTCACAACTATCGTGGGCTCTGCAAGGCCCCTTTTAATTTCATAGGTTCTACCCTGGAGTTCATCGGCGTATACCTTGCTCTGGGTGGGCCGCAGCTTCTCGATGGGGACCTTCATCCGTTTAACCTCAGGTTTAACACCATAGAGCTGTTCCAGTGTCTTCTTGAAGTAGTTAACCTTCATGGGGGTGGAACGTTCAATATGGGATCTCACGATGTCGGTGTTTGTTATTATACCCACAAGTTTACCTTCCTTATCTATGACCGGCAGTCTTGAGATCCCCATCCTGAACATGACCCTCGCAGCGTCATTGAGGGACATATCCTGGTCTGCAACCACCACATCCCTTGACATGATCTCTGATACTGTTTTGACCCATGGCTTTATGAGGAGGTCAAAGGCAGTCACCATTCCGATCACGGTACCGTTATCCTTGACCGGAAATCCATCGTGACCTGTTTCCTTCATGAGCTTGATGATCTCCGCGGTTGATGTGTCTGAGGAGACCGTTATAACGTCCCGGGTCATGTAATCCTTCACAAGTGCCTTATTGCTCATCCTATCCCTTTTTCTGTTTTTTCCAGATGAAACTGTTATCGCAGACTATTTTAACCACACGATGGTAGGGTATCGATGCACCGTTACTCAGCACAAGGAAGCCCCTTTCGAGCCTTTCAATATCTGATCCCTGAACTGTTTTGAGGTTCCTCTGAGCCCCCCTGTGGATGTAACTTATCCTGCACCTTTTAATATCCCATTTAGGATGCCACATAAGAAGATCCAGGACGTTCTTGGCCATGCACCTCAGATCCTTTCCTTTATCAGTTCAACTGTCCGTTCAGGCTCTGCCTTTCCGCGGGTGATTCTCATCACCTGCCCCACCAGGAAGTTTATGGCAGCCTCCTTGCCATCATGGTAATCCTGGACCGCCTGGGGGTTTTCCCTTATGGCCTGCTCAACTGCCTCTATAACCTGGGATTCATCTATGATTCCTATGAGCCCCATTTCGGCGGCTATCTCCCGGGGGCTCCTGGTGTTAAACGGCATCTCCTCTATGATCTTTTTGGCGGCCTTGGTGGTTACCTCCTTCTTCTGTATCATCTCAAGAAGTTCCACAATATTCAGGGGGCTTATACCGCTTTCTGCAAAGCTCACCTTGTTGTAGTAGAGCACCCTTTTGAGTTCGTCCCTCATCCAGAGAGCCGCGAACTCAGGGTCTATGGATGCCGCAACCTCCTCAAAGGCATCTGCAAGTTCCAGTTCTGAGGTCAGCACCCTTGCATCCTCCTCCCTTAAACCGTATTCCTCCATGAATCGTTTCACCTTGAGGTGGGGCGCCTCTGGTATTCCGTCCCTGACGCTACCCACCACTTCATCTCCAAAGTGCATTGGGGGGAGGTCGGGATCAGGTATGTATCTGTAGTCCTCTGCCTCCTCCTTGAGCCTCATGGAAACGGTTATCATCTGGGATTCAAGAAATGCACGTGTTTCCTGTTTGACCTCAACACCCCTCTTGAGGAGGTTCTTCTGCCTGACCATCTCAAACTTAAGGGCCTTGTAGGCACCCTTTATTGAGTTAATGTTCTTTATCTCAACCCTGCGGCCCCCCTCAAGGGATATGTTGACGTCGGCCCTCATTGTGCCCTCCCCACGGGCACAGCCACTGTATTCCAGCACCCTTATGAGTTCCCTGAGGAAGTTTCTGGCCTCCTCGGGTGACCTCATATCTGGCTCTGTAACAATTTCAATGAGGGGGATGCCTGACCTGTTGAAGTCAACCACACCGTGGTCCGGTTTATACTGACCAGGGTCCTCCTCTATGTGCACCTCCCTGATCCTGACGCCGTTGAGCTCTCCCTCAAGTCCAACGGGTATGGATGTCCTCTGGTAACCTGATGGGAGGTCCGGGTAGTTGTAGTGCTTACGCATGAAGTATGTGATCTCAGGATTTATTCTGCAGTCAAGCATGAGGGCGATTTTCAGAGCCCCCTCAAGGGCGCTTCTGTTTGGTGGATGTGGTTTTGCCCCTGGCTGGTTGAGGCACACCGGGCATATATTTGTGTTTGGGGGGGCGTCCTGGTAATCTGTCGGGCATCTGCAGAATAGCTTTGATCTGGTGTCAAGCTGAACATGAATTTCAAGACCACATTTCATCTTAATGGTTATTCCTCCTTTTCATGGTAACATGGTTCAACGTGATGGAAAGCATATCAGATTATATTTATTATCATCAACTTAAAGCAATTTAAGATTTTTCAGACATCCGTTAACATACCTCTCTATGAAGGGGTCAATTTCAGGGTATGATCTCCCCCTTCTGAGCCTCTCCACATCTGTGAATGTACCCGCAAGTCTCCTCCCGGCCCACCTAACCTCCTCCTCAACACGCTTTCCATAGGAGGTCCCGAACATCTTGAAAAGGGGGAATTTGGTTATTCCGTTGGCCCCGCTGAGGACGAGGGGGCCTATGCTTCCCAGGTTATCCATCCAGGTCCCTGTGATGATCTCCAGGTCAGGGAACTCTATCCTTGTGGCGGCAACTGTTCCTGCATAATAAAGGGTGGCGGGCTGGGGTTGATTCTCAAATACCGTTCCCTCATGGGGGTTGAGGGCATAGAAGGTTACACGGTCTATTTCAAGATCTCCTATAAATTCGAAGAGGTATCTGAGGTCATCGGGTGTCTCACCGAGTCCCAGTATTATGGTGATGCCCCTCCTGAATCCCAGGTCCCTGGCTGCCTCAAGCATCTCAGCTATGTCTTCCAGGGGTTTGCTGGGGCACAGTTTCCTCTGAAGGTCAGGGTTTGCAACCTCCAGCGCTCCTGTTATACCTGCCACCTCATCACCATATATTTCAAGATCGGTGGTTATACCTGTGTTCAGCCAGACAGGGGATCCTGTTATATCCCTTATCCTCTCTGCGATCTCCTTTATCTCCTCAGGGGAGAATGAACCATAGCCTCCTGATAGGAACTCTATGTTCCACCCCAGTCTCCTACATATTTCGGCCTCTGCAAGTATGGCGTTGACGTTTCTCCTGGCCTTTGATGGTTCCCTTATACGTGGCTTCTGTGTGCTCATATAGCAGAAGGCACAGTCCCCCCTTTCACACCACCATGAGAGAAAAACTGCCCTTTCAAGTGTTATGATATCCCCATGATGTTTGAGGGTGATTTCACTGGCCCTGTTCATCAATTTGAGTATATCCATTTCCTTCAGTGATTCTATAACATTCATATCTGACACTCTCTGCTCTGCAGAATACCTTTATAAACTTTCGTTGAGATAAGCTTTGATGTTGATACATTGAGGCTGATGGATATGGTTTACTGCCCAAGCTGTGGCGAAAGGAACAGGGAGGGCTCAAGGTTCTGCAGGAACTGCGGAACCCTCCTTGAGGAAAAACCACTCAAATCCAGGTTCATGTCTGGAGATTTCAGGGAAAGCCCCGTTAAAAGGGAGCTCCAGAGGAAAGAGTTTAGTGATGCCAGAAAGGAGGGTTTCGAGTGGGATACCGCCCTGCGCGGCGCACTGGTGCTTGTGATCCTCATGGTGATCCTTGGCAGAATATTTGGATTCATGGGTGCTATAGCAGCCCTCATGGTATCTGTAATCTATGTGCTTTCCTCCTCCAGGAGAAAGTCCCAGTCACTGATGATTGTGTTCGCGGCTCTTCTGATGGCGGCTGCGGCATCAGCATTATTCAGCATATGACCCCATCCTCAGGGGGTGTCTGCAAAACCACTGCTAAACCGAAAACTTTATATATGATGGGTATAAATCTAATTGTACGCCTTGGGATGTGCACCACAAACCACTGGTTTGTTGCAAGCAAGGACTTGTACTTGGCAGGTGCCGCCGTAGCTCAGTAGGTAGAGCGTTCGGCTGTTAACCGATTGGTCACAGGTTCGAGCCCTGTCGGCGGCGTCATGGGCCCATAGCTTAGCCAGGTAGAGCGCCCGGCTCATAACCGGGCGGCCATGGGTTCGAATCCCATTGGGCCCACTTAATCGGTAATCAGAGGCTCCGGTAGTGTAGTCCGGCCAATCATTTCGGCCTTTCGAGCCGAAGACTCGGGTTCAAATCCCGGCCGGAGCATTTCTTACCTTTTATGATTATTCTTCATATTGAGCATCATTGCTGCGGGGGTGCCCGAGCTGGCCAAAGGGGACAGGCTTAGGACCTGTTGGCGTAGGCCTACCAGGGTTCGAATCCCTGCCCCCGCACTGTGATAGAATTCAACTGCCGGGGTGGGGTAGGTGGTTATCCTTCGGGACTGTGGATCCCGCGACTCGGGTTCAAATCTCGGCCCCGGCCCCATTCTCATCAATCATTTTTTCTGTTCTGAATCAACTTCTGGAAAATATAAAGTTCGGGCACCGGCACACGGTTTATTGTCATCCATCTGATTATCCGCGATCCAGGTGAAATCACCGATCCATTTAGAGGTTTTATTAATCATCCATGGAAAATTATTTATTGTGTTATGATGAAGATTTTCAGTACCGGCTACGGATTCCGTAGATCAGATTATCTCAGAACACCACGGCTGATTATATGATACGTATTGAAAGGACCTGCGCCTCCTTCAGGGCTACCGTGATCCAGGAGGGCGAGGAGATAGGAATCATGGAGGGCATATACCTGACACAGTGGTTCCTTAAAACAAGGTACCACTTTACAGGGACATTTATACGTTTCATACCCTCTGATGAGAGGTTCAACAGGTCCGGTTTGACAGTTGACATCCATCTCCATGACCAGAATGTCATTGTAAAGGATGCGCTCATTGACTGGCTCAGTGACAGTGGAAGGGGGACCTTCAGGGCGAGGAGAATAGAGAGTGTTGTTTAGTGTGTCCAGGTTGTTGTTTAATGTGTCTGGAGAGAGGATAGAGAGTGTTATTTAGTGTATCTGGGAAGGAAGAATTGTGGGTCTCAGGGTGTTTTAATGGTTAGGGATGGATCGCGGGGAGAGAGGGACCTTGTAAAACTCCTCTGGGAAAAGGATTTTGCTGCCATGAGAGCACCGGCCTCTGGTGGGGCCACAAAAAAGCCCCTCCCTGACATCATTGCAGGGAACGGAGAGATATACCTTGCAATCGAGGTTAAGATGACATCCGGTGAGCGCATATACATTGACTCAGGGAAGATAAAGGGGCTTCTGGAGTTTTCAGAGATGTTCGGTGCAGAACCCTATATCGGGGTAAAATTCAGGTACAGGGACTGGATTTTCCTTTCACCGGCTGACCTTGAGATGACACCATCGGAAAATTACAGGCTTGACCTTGATATTGCCCTTGAGAGGGGCAGGGATATACATGAGATCACCGGCCGTGAAAGGCAGACCCGCCTCAGATGAGGGGACCGCAAACTTTAAATATTAATTCTGATATTAGTTACTCTATGCCAAGGTAGCTTAGTGGCGAAGCGGTGGACTGCAGATCCATTACACGTGAGTTCAAATCTCACCCTTGGCTTCAACATTTCTATCAAATGGGGTCATGGTGTAACCAGGCTATCATCTGGGACTCCAGTTGTCTTTGAAGAAAATGCGCGCTCTGACTACAGTATGATGACCGATTGGAGTACTGAGACAAGAGAAATCCTAGGATCTGGGTTCAAATCCCAGTGACCCCATCACTCCCTTTTTCTGAGGCGCTTTCATGATACAGAAATTTGATAATATAATAGCGATTGAAGGAACACTCTTTGATTCTAACATATACATCCTTGGAGACACGGTGGTTGATACAGGGACTGGAATGAACCCTGATAACCTCATGAGGAGGATAAGGGAGGCCGGTGTTGAGCCTGGCAGCATAAAACATATAGTGAACACCCACTGCCACTTTGACCATACCGGGGGAAACAGGCTCTTCAATGCAGATATAGCAATTCACAGTCTTGATGCAGAAGCACTCAGGGAGGGGAACGACGAGAAGACGGTTGCCTACATGTTCTCGGCATCCATGGAGCCAATGGAAGTGGCTGTTGAACTTGGGGATGGGGACTTCATAGGTGACTTTGAGGTTATCCACACACCCGGCCACACACCAGGATGCATATGTCTGTATGATGGTAGATCCCTTATCTCAGGGGACACGGTTTTTGCTGATGGGGGATTCGGTCGGGTTGATGTTGGCGGAGACATAAATGAACTCGCAGAGTCCATTAAAAAACTCATGAAACTCGACATCGAGTACTTGTTCCCTGGCCACGGCCCATGGGTTGATAACGGTTCAATGCATGTGGAACTGGCTGCGGCCTTCCTTGGAATAGGGTAAATGGTTTGGGTCCGAGATTTGGGGTAATGTTATTTCCATTTTCTGTATGTAAACGGCCTTTATCCCCGGCAATTTCCTGTTCATGAGTTCAGGCGTGATTTTATCCACTGCTGGATAGAAATACTCGCCGTAGACCCTCACATGGTCCCCGCTTTTCAGGGACTTGGTGAACCATATTTAACAAGCACGTAACCGGGCCCTGGGGATACGCTGAGTACCTAGGGTCACTGTTCTGTTGATACTTTCAAATTCATATTTCCTGAATATTATTCCATCAACCCACACCCTTCGCTCCTTTAGAAAGGATGGGTTCTCCTCAACGTCTGATAGGTTGAGCTGAGAGCAGGTGTTTTTGTATGATATAATGGCCGTCCCATTTAATGGCTCAGTGTACTCTACACCTTCATCAAGGTGTGTCTGGGTGTCGTCTGAAATCCAGCTCTCAAGGTAGTGCCAATCAGAATACCTGTGACCAGTCCAGTAATGAGGCCAGCCATGAAGTACCATTTAACCATAGTTCACCACGTATAATCACAATTCTCCTTCTAACTATGGCTTATACGGATCAGGTTGATCTTTGAGGGATTGATTCAGTAAAAGCAATGAAATTAAAAATACTGAGAGTATTTAGCCTGTGAATTTCTTTGTAACCTCATTCACAGCCTCTGTCTTTACAAGTACGGATATCTTGGCTCCCCTCTCAAGGACCATGTCTGGCTGGGGTATGATGAGGTCACCGTTACTGTATATGGCCACGATGATGTACTTTTCAGTTGGCGAAACATCCTTGACCTTCTTCCCAACAATTTTACTGCTCTTTATCTCCATATCAAGGATCTCGGCGTCCCCATGCCCAAGGACGATGAGGTCAGCCACCTTTGGCCTTGTTATCAGTTTCTCAAGGTAACCTGCAGCGGTCCTCTCAGGGCTTATAACGTGATCTATGCCAACCTTCTTGAAGGCGTCCTCGTGGTCAGGGTTGCTGACCCTTGCTATGATCTTTGGTATATTGTACTCCCTCACAAGTATGCAGCTTAGGAGGTTGGCCTCATCATTTCCTGTGGCCGCAACAAAGACATCTGCATTGTTTATGTTGGCCTCCTCAAGGGTTTTAATGTCTGTACCGTTACCACAGATCACAAGGGCGTCCAGTTCAACTGCAGCATTGGCACAGAGTGTTTCATCATTTTCTATGAGAGTTACATCATTTCCATCTGATATAAGGAGGTTTGCAAGTGTTAAACCAACTCTTCCTCCGCCCATTATAACAACATACATATCCACACCTTTCAGACTTCAGGCAGAATAAAGATAATCATTACTCGTGTTTACTTGTGTTAAACGTCATCATTAATAAGGTTTTTCAGTGAAGATAATGACAACGCGCTTATTCTCGGCTCTCAGTTAACCTTGAAGGCCTCCACAAAACCACGTATTAATACAAGAACAGGGATTATCTCGAGTCTTCCAAGCCACATGCTGAGTATGAGGGCCATTTTCGGTATTAGGGGCAGATTGAAACTGGTTATCCCCATACTGAGCCCAACATTTCCCTGGGCAGAGGCAGCCTCAAAGAGGGAGTTGAGGGGGTCATATCCATAGGTTACAAGAACCGACCATGTGAAAAAGAGAAGGATAAAGTAAAGGCTTATGTATGACCCGGCCTCCCTTATCTCAGCGTCACTCACAGACTTGCATGATATCTTTCTCGGTATAACCGAACCCTCAGGTGCCAGTATCCTCATGATGTCCCAGTAGACACCCTTAAGTACAGTTATGACACGGATTATCTTCACGGCCCCCGTGGTTGAACCTGCAGCCATACCTGTGAGCATGCATATTATTAGAACTATCTTGAAGTACCCTGACCAGGCAACCATCTGACTGGTTGAACTTATGCTTGAACCGGTGCAGCTGAGGGCCGATATTACATAGTATACGGATTCAAGGGGGGCCACGCCCCCAATGTAGATCGAAAGAACTGTGAAAAGGATTATAAAGGCAAAGGTTGCCTGCAGCTGTATATCCCTCAGAACATTTGAGAATCTACCCTTTATTGCCTGGTAGTGCACAAGGAAGCTTGTCCCCCCAAGTATCATGAGAAACATGGTTACAAGGTAGACGGCATCGCTACGGTAGTAGCCGATGTTGAGGTTCTTTATGGACATTCCCCCGGTTGAGAGGTTTGTGAGGGTGTTGTTGATGGCATCAAAGAGTGGCATCCCTGTCAGCCCATAGAGGACGATCCCGAGGACCGTGTAGGTGAGGTAGATCCACCAGATAGTCCTGACGGTGTTTGCTATGCTGGGTTTTATCCTTTCCTCCCTTGCCTCGGACTTGTATAAACGTGCAGCAGCTGTACCTGGCCTTATGAGGACACCTATAACAACTATAACAACTCCAAGCCCACCAATCCACTGTTCAAAGCTTCTTAAGAATAGAATTGATTTTGGGAGCGCTTCAACGTTGGAGAAAACTGTGAGTCCACTGCCGGTCCAGGCAGACATGTTCTCAAAGAAGGCATTTGCAAAATCGATGTTTAGGGCTGACATCATTATGAGGCTACCTATGAATCCAGCCCAGAGCCAGGCAAGACATGCAACCATCATACCATGTTTCAGGCGTATGGCGCATTCCTCAGGGGAATATCTCTTGAGCACAGTTCCAATGCTGAGCGAGATAATTGAGGGCACAATAAAACTTAAAAAATTGCCTTCACCGTAGATCAGTGCAACAATGAGGGGTAACGCAACAACGAAGCCTATCCCCTGCATTATATTGCCAAGATACTTTCCAACGGTAAAAAGGTCCCTCTTTCCAACGTATCTCATGTTACCATATAAAGAATGGGGGTGTTCCAATATAAATTTTTAGAATAATGGATAAAGAGATGGTAATACTTCAATGGGGGAGTAGGCAAAAAATAAAGTTCTTTGGGTAGAATAAATCTACTCCAGTTTATATAAAATTCAATCCAGTTTATTCTACAACTTCAGCGAAAGCAAACTTGCGCCTGGTTGCACTTATCCTTATTTTAACTTCGTCTCCGACACCTGCACCAGGTACAAAAACAACAAAACCTTCAACACGGGCTATTCCATCGCCATCTCTGCCGAGGTCTTCAATTTTAACTTCATACTCCTCACCAACATTTACTGGTGTGGAGTAGGTTTCCTTCCTGTAGTAGCTATCTCCAAACAATTCATCACATCCTTAAGTAGGGACGCACAAAATCATATAATTACTTCCGACCAGAAACAGTAAGAAATAATCAATGACCTCACCGCATCCCATACATAAACTTAAACATCATAGTATATAAATGTATGTAGGATCACTGTATCTTTTGCGGGTGGTTTGTTTGATAGGACTGGTGGCTGATTCACATGATAACCTTGATTCAATAAGGAAGGCGGTCAATTTATTCAACAGGGAATCTGTGGATCTTGTTATACATGCAGGGGATTTAATATCACCATTCACTGCACAGGAATTTGGAAGACTTGAGATGAGATTTGAGGCCATATTTGGAAACAATGATGGTGAAAGGGATGGGCTGCGTGCCGCGTACTCTGAACTCACAGAGCTATCTGACTTTAAGGAACTGGAATTTGATGGCCTGCAAATAGCGGTTATACATGGCCATAACAGGCAGATCCTTGACTGTGTTGCTGGATGTGGTAGATACGACCTTGTGGTAACCGGCCACACCCATGAGAAGACCATTGTGAGCGCAGAAACCATAAAGGTTAATCCAGGTGAACTCTGCGGTTACCTTTCAGGGGAGAGTACACTGGCGCTCTTTGACACAGACAGGCTTTCGTGTGAATTTGTAAGGCTTTGATTTACTCTCTGAAACAGACAGGTCTTAATGCATGATATAATATCTGAGAAAGGATATCGATGGTTTAAATGAAACACAAAGGCGCAATTCTTATTGCAATAGGGGTACTGGCCCTTGCGGTTATGATATCTGTCATAGGGCCTGGGGAGATTGAGGAGGCCCTACGGAAGGCGGACCCCCTTTATGTAATCATGGCGGTTGCCCTGGAATTCATAATTCTCGGCCTTTTCACAGTGAGGTGGGCCATTACCACGGGGGCTGTTTCGATAAACATAAGAAAAAGGCACCTCTTTCCAATGCTACTTGTGGGAATGGCAATAAATAACCTCACACCGAGCGCAAGGGGTGGGGGTGAACCTGTAAGGGCATATATACTTGGAAAATACTCCAGGGCTTCAATGGAGGCTGCCTTTGCAACCGTGATAGCAGACAGGGGTCTTGACACATTCCCCTTTATATTTCTGGCCATACTCACCATAGTCGCAATAGTGCTCTACTTTGAACTGTCACCATGGATAGTGGTCGCACTTATAGTTTCGGTTATAATAATAACCGCGGCCTTCTTCCTGGCCCTCTACATATCCATTGACAGGGAGTCCGGTGAGAGGATACTTGGCTGGATACTTGGCATTGTAAGGAGGTTCTACAGAAAGAACTATGAAAAACTTGAAAAAAGGTTAATGAATGCTCTCAGGGAATTTCAGAGCACCATGAGGATAATGCTGGCTGATAGGAGAGTGCTGCTGTATGGAATACCACTTTCATTTCTCCTCTGGATCCTTGAGATCATAAGGGTATACCTTGTATTTGAGGCATTTGGCACAAGCGTCTCACTTATTGTGATAGCCGAGGTCTTCATACTGGCAACACTCATTGGCATGATACCGCTCCTTCCAGGGGGCCTTGGTGCCGTTGATGGGGTTATGATAGTCTTCTATTCGGCAGCAGGCGTATCGCCGTCTGTCAGCGCAGCTGTAACTGTGGTTGAGAGACTCATATCCTTCTGGATGATCTCAGCAATGGGTGTGGCATCTCTACCCTACTTTGGGGCTTCTGTATCTGAGAAACTGATGGAGAAACTTTAGGGAGGTCAACATAGTACTCATTTGACTACTCTGGTAAGTATCCGGGAAACTGATGTAAAACTTCAGGGTTATTGTGAACTGACACAACACTGGAAAAAGATTTATGGGCCAATAATCAGATTTATAGATGGACCGCTGCAGCAGGTTAGGGGGATAATCATGCTTGAAAGGGT
Organism: Methanothermobacter marburgensis str. Marburg; assembly: GCF_000145295.1. NCBI lineage: Archaea > Methanobacteriati > Methanobacteriota > Methanobacteria > Methanobacteriales > Methanobacteriaceae > Methanothermobacter > Methanothermobacter marburgensis. The sequence goes on along the minus strand of NC_014408.1, from coordinate 1,512,029 downwards.
TTTCTTAACCGATAAGTTACACGACGAAAAAATGTATGAGAACCTCGTGGAGGAAATACGTTCATCACCGGATTACCTCAACCTCCTTCTGGAATCTTCTGAACCCTGGATATTACAGGATATAAATGGTTTCATACTTGACCTGAGTAATTCCTTCGCTGATAAGCTGGGGTATGATCCTGATAATCTGAGGGGAAGGTACCTTCCAACATTGAGGGTGATTCCCCTCATTCAGAAGTCCAGGCTGAGGATAATACTCGACCGTCTGGCCGAGGAACCCCGCCCATGCACAACCATCATGGAGTTCATGGATGCAGATGGCCGGGATGTGCCCCTTGAATTGAGCTTCAGGCCCCTGGAGCTATCAGGCCAGGATTTTATCCTTGTAACTGCTAGGGATGCCTCAGAAAAGATTCATGAGGTGGCTGAGCTCCGTAAAACGATATCTGAACTGAGGAATACAATAAATGGCCTCTACAGGCAGATCGACAGAAACCTTCAGCTTATTACAAGCATAGTTAATCTCCAGTTCCCATATATAAAGGACGGGGATGATTATGAGCTCCTCAGAGATACCCAGAATCGTCTAAGGTCAATAAGGAAAGCTTATGAGAAGTTTATCCATGAGGGATCCTTTGAGTCAATAAACTTTGCAGGTTATGCCAGGAGCATTGTTTCAGGTATTCTAAGCACATACTCCCCGGAACCGGGAAATGTGAGACTTGAGATGTACTTTGAGGATGCTGAAATGGGCCTTGACCTGGCGGTGCCCCTTGGGATGATACTCTCAGAGCTACTATCCAACAGCTTCAGACACGCCTTTGCCGAGGGACAGGATGGAAAGATAAGGGCTGTTTTCAGGAATAAGGATGATCACTACATGCTTGAGGTCAGGGACAATGGTCGTGGCTTCCCTGAGGACGTGGACTTTGAGAATGTAGATTCACTGGGTCTGCAGCTTGTAAGGAGTTTACTGAATCAGATAGAGGCAAAGGTTGATTACAGGCTCTCACCTGGAACATGTTTCCGGATAAAGGTACTAAAACTCGCTGACGGTGAATGAAGCACATCTTGGATTAAACCTCCATGAGGATAATTCCTGCAATTCTTTACTCTGGTTTACTGATAGGTTTTCTCATCAAAGTCACTTTTAATTCTGTAAAACATCATGTAGATTCAAGGCGGCGGTTTAGTACTTTTAATTCTGCAGAAGATCATTTAGATTCATTTAAAGTGCCCTTGGGGTGCTGAGAAGATAACTGATTTTTGAACGGGCCTTAATACCTAAACAAAATTAGAAAAATATATTAGCAGTTCTTCCACTAAATCAACTAGGTGATAATTATGGAGATAAATGGTGTTGAAATAGAGGATACATTTGCGGAGGCCTTCGGTATCAAGGTTTCAAGGGTCCTTGTAACTGCAGCAACCAAAAAACTTGCAAAGATAGCTGCAACCGAGGCAACAGGTTACGGTACATCTGTTATAGGGTGCCCTGCAGAGGCAGGTATAGACTGCTACGTTCCACCAGAGGAGACACCCGATGGAAGGCCCGGATACATAATAATGATCTGCAACCCATCAAAGAAGAACCTGGACCATGAACTCCTTGAAAGGATAGGGATGGGTATACTTACAGCACCAACAACCGCAGTATTCGATGCTCTCGATGACGAGGACGAGAAGCTCAATGTGGGATTCAAACTCAAGTTCTTCGGGGATGGCTACGAGAAGGAACTTGAAATTGATGGAAGGAAAATCCACTCAATCCCGATAATGTCAGGCGACTTCCTCATTGAAAGCGAATTTGGAATAAAGGACGGGGTTGCAGGCGGAAACTTCTTCATCATGGGTGACAGTCAGGCATCAGCCCTCCTTGCGGCCCAGGCTGCAGTGGATGCAATAGCCGCAGTTGAAGGCACGGTAACACCATTCCCCGGTGGTGTGGTGGCTTCAGGTTCAAAGGTTGGATCAAACAAGTACAAGTTCCTCAACGCCTCAACCAATGAGAAGATGTGCGTGACACTCAAGGATGAGGTTGAGGGCAGCGAGATACCTGAAAACGTCAACGGGGTATATGAGATAGTTATAGACGGTGTCAACGAAGAGGTTGTAAGGGAGGCAATGAAGGAAGGTATAAAGGCCGCATGTACCGTTCCAGGCATAATTAAGATAAGTGCAGGGAACTACGGCGGCAACCTTGGAGCATACCAGATCAAACTCCATGACCTCTTCTAAATACTCTATTTTTTTATTTTTAAGAATTGAAGCATTTTTTATTCTATGCAGAACTTCTCCATCATTTCACTTTCAACTATGTCCCATATCTCATCTTCAGAGAGGTTAACACCAAGGAGCACACCCCTCTTTTCGAGGTCCCTCTCAATCTTCTTTATAACCTTAACGTCACTTGCAGCGACGGTGTGTGAGTGTATATTCCTTGATATGCTGTACAGGGCCTTCAGGGATCTCCTGGCGTCTGGCTTTTCAAGTTCCTCCTGGCACCTCCGGAGGTCATCCATGTTCCGTATGTTGAGGTTCCTTGTGACCACCTGCCTCACCCCTGGAAGGTAGTGCTTTGAGTCAAGGATTCGACCGCCCCTCCTTATAATTGTCTCCTTGTCGTCCATGTTACCCAGGTCATGCTTCAGGAGCATCTCAACAACCCTTCCTGATTCCTGTATTATGGATTTGATCTCAGCGAGGTCCAGATTAACTCCTATGAGGAAACCCTCCTTCCTGAGCTCCTCCTCCACCCTATCAAGGCTTTTTGCGTCAGGTCCTGATATCCTGTGTGTATGTATGCCCCCACCTGAGAGGGTGTAGAGTCTGTCAAGGGATTCCAGTTTACGGGAGTCACTCCTGAGGGTCTTTATGAAACGGTCGACGTCCTCAATTGAGTCAACACCCACATTTCTTCTGAGGGGCTCTGAGAAACCTGGAAGGTAGTACTCTATGTCCTCGATTGTACAGCCATTCTTTATTATGATCTCTGCTTCCCTTCTTATATCATCCACGCCGTGGTTTTCAACAATGCTCATCTCAGGTTTAATTATTATCTCAACAAGCCGCCCATGCTTCCTTGCAACTTCCTTTATCTCATTGTCATCTAGGTTAACGCCGAGAAGGATACCCTCCTCTCTGAGTTCATCTATGACCTTATCTATACTCTCCCGGTCTGGCCCGGATATCCAGTGGGAGTGTATTCCGCTCACAGACTCATAGATCCTTGTAAGGGAGCTCTTTCTGGAGGGGTCTCCCTCAAGGGCATTTAAAAACCGTTCAAGTTCCTTTTTCTTGGATACTCCGATCTTCCTCACCAAGGGCTCCTTGAACTCAGGGAGGTGGTACTCTATATCCTCCAGTGTGCAGCCATACTTGAGTATTATCTCTGCCTCCTTTCCAATATCCTCAACATCATGCTTAACTGTTATCTTCACCATGGTGGGCTCCATGGCTGCAAAGTAGATGTCCTCACCCCCGCTGATCTCAGGGGAGATCACACGGTTGGCCCCTGCACGGTAGAGCCTCTTTATGTTTTCCCTCTTACTGGACCTTGTCACGATCCATATGTCTGGATTCAGCTCCCTGCAGGTGAGGGTTATGAAGAGGTTGTCAACATCATCCCCGGTTGTTATTATAACCCCACGGGCCCTCTTTATGCCGGCAGCCCTGAGTGTATCCTCATCTGTGGCGCTTTCAGGTATTGCAAGTACGTTGGGATCCTCCCAGAGTTCCTTCTCCACTATTTCCCGGTCCTTCTCAATTATTATGGTCTTCTGATTCCTTTTCTGGAGTTCCTTAAAAACGGCGGATCCAACACGGCCAAAACCACAGAGAATGAAGTGGTTGTTCATTGACTGCATTAACCTCCGTATCCGGGCACCTGATATGGTCTCCTGCAGTGTCATCGTGATCACCGAAACGGTTAAGCTTAGAACATAGGCTATGAGTCCCACACCACCAAGGGCAAGGGTAACAGAGAATATCTTCTGGGATACCGTGACTGGTGTTATGTCCCCGTAACCCACAGTGGCGATGGTGATCACTGTGAAGTAGATGGCATTGTAGAGGTCAAGACCCATTATGTACATTGAGCCAAGTATACCATAAATTATGAGAGCCGCCAGAGCCGCGAGGGCATAGTATATGACTGATAGGGGAACGTATGGGATATTCTCCACCAGATTCCTTTTGGGTGGCATGGGAAACCTCGCCTCTTGATATGTTAAATATCTGTCAGTCAATAATATAAATTCAGAGTATCTGGAGTGGGGGCTCTGGAATTAACCCTGAAATTCTAAGGATGGTGAAACAGTCATGAAGCCGATTGATGTGGCAGCAGCTGATATTAATGCCGAGTACCTTGGTATTCCAAGACTTTCCCTTATGGAGACTGCTGGAAGGGCAGTTGCAGAGGAGATAGGGAATTATGCGGATGGAGGAAGGGTCATATTATTTTGCGGATCGGGGGGAAATGGTGGTGATGGGTTTGTTGCCGCACGGCATCTCCTTAACATGGGATTCGAGGTTGAGGTTCTCCTACTCACGCACCCCGAAAGGATAGGGTCAGCGGAGGCACGGCGTAACTGGGATGTTCTCATGGCCATGCAGCCGGAGCCAGGCATACTCGGTGTAAGGGCAGTCAGTGATTCATCTGAGCTTTTTCCTGTGGATGCAGATGTGGTTGTTGATGCAGTACTTGGCACGGGTGTCAGGGGGGTTATAAGGGAACCATCAAGGTCAGCCATTGAACTCATAAACCTTTCAGACGCATTTAAGGTTTCTGTGGATATACCAAGCGGACTCAGCCCAGAGACTGGTACCGTGGATGATGTTGCTGTATCTGCAGACCTTACGGTGACTTTTCACAGGATGAAGGATGGACTTGAAAAGGCGGACCCTGCCATCACAGGCGAAATCGTGGTGAGGGACATAGGGATACCAAGGGCAGCCGAGGTATTTGTGGGTCCAGGGGATCTTCTAAGAATACCCTCCAGGAGCCCTGAGAGTCATAAGGGGGAAAACGGGAGGGTTCTGGTTATCGGTGGAAGCCATCACTACTCAGGGGCCCCTGCACTCGCAGCCATCTCCGCACTGAGGGCAGGTGCAGACGTTGTAACCGTTGCAGCACCGGGCAGCGCAGCCAGCGCCATCAAATCCATCGCACCTGATCTAATAGTCAGGAAACTTGAGGGTAAATATATAGGGCCAGGGTCCCTGGGGGAGCTCCTGGAACTTGCAGAAAATGCCGATTCTGTTCTTGTGGGCTGTGGGGCTGGTAGGCACCAATCAACATCAGAAACTTTCAGAGAACTTATTGGAGCACTCCAGGAAATGGGGAAACCCCTGGTACTCGATGCCGATGCACTCAGGCTGATTGATTACTCCCATGTCACTGACTACAGGGATCTAACTGTAACTCCACATATGGGTGAATTCAGGGAGTTCTTTAAACTCAGATCCGAGATATACGCCGATTTCAGTGAACGGGTGGCTGCCTTCAGCTCTGTTTCCTCAAGGATAAGGGGAACGGTTCTTCTGAAGGGCCATGTGGACATGATATTCCAGGGTGACAGATTCCGCCTCAACAGGACGGGCTGCCAGGGGATGACTGTTGGTGGTACAGGGGATTGCCTTGCTGGTTTAACTGCGGGTCTATGTGCAATGGGGCTTTCATCATTTGATTCCGCCTCACTTGCAGCATTCATAAATGGTAAGGCAGGGGAACTGGCAATGGAGAAATATGGAACAGGATTTTTAGCATCAGATATCCATGATTTTATTCCAGGGGCAATGGATATGCGGACCTATGGTTTCTGAGCCATCAAAAAGTAAGAGTTGAATTAATAGCAAGGGGAGGCTGACAGGGGCCTCCTTTACACTGCGCCGTCAAAAATAATATCAAAGGGGTATCCTCAGACCAGCCCAAGGATGTTTCCAATGAGAAGTATCCCGACTCCCGTCACCCCACCAAAACCAGCCACAAGGACTGTAAGAGGGTTGATGGGGATGTTTACGAATGGCAGTATATTAACACCAAAAAGAAGAAAAATACCAAGCACTATGTTTCCTGCAAGTGCCAGTATCTTCCTTCCAACACCAAAAAGTATTCTGAGGGACGCAAGACCCCCCGCAATTATGAATGTGGCAACCACAATGAGAACAAGGAATGAGAACCCTTCCATCAGTTCTCCTTCCTGCATACCCTGTTGTATATCCCTGCCTGGAGGGCGTAGTTCTTGACCATTCCTGCCATCTCCCTCTGGTCAAGGGTCTTGTCCTCAAAGGATACTATCTCCTCACTGTAGAGGCTGTAGGGTGACTTTCTGCCTATGACCCGCATACTGCCCCGGTGTAGCTTGACCCTCACCATTCCGGTTACACGCCTCTGCATGTGGTTTATTGCCATATCAAGGTCCTCACGGAGGGGGTCATGCCAGAGTCCACTGTAGACGAGTTCAGCATAGGTGCCACTGATTATATCAGCAAATCGCAGCTCGCTCCTGGTAAGTGTCAGCTGCTCAAGGGCCCGGTGGGCCTCCAGGAGGAGGAAGGCTGCGGGTGTTTCATAGATCTCCCGGCTCTTCATACCTATGATACGGTCCTCCATGATGTCAACCCTTCCAATCCCGTGTTTACCAGCGATTTCATTTGCAAGGCCTATGAGTTCAAGGGGCTTCATCTCATCACCATTCAGTGCAACTGGGACACCCTTCCTGAATTCAATCTCGACCACCTCTGGTTCTTCAGGGGTTTTATCGATGGGCCTTGTCCACTGGAATGCGTCCTCAGGTGGTTCCACCATGGGGTCCTCCAGGATGTCGCCCTCTATTGCACGCCCCCAGAGGTTTTCGTCTATACTGTAGAGCTTATCGGAGGGCAGGGGTATGCCGCAGGATCTGGCGTATTCCATTTCCTCTGTCCTTGTGAGGTTCAGGTCCCTTATGGGTGCGATGACCTCAAGGTCTGTCCTTGACCTTATAACCGCCTCAAAACGGAACTGGTCGTTCCCCTTACCTGTGCATCCATGGGCTATTGCAGATGCGCCCTCGGATTCGGCCACCTCAACTATCTTTTCTGCTATGAGGGGTCTTGCAAGGGCCGTGCTGAGGGGGTAGCCCTCGTATACTGCATTTGCCTTTATGGCGGGGAATATGTAGTTCTCTGCAAACTCCTCCCTTGCATCCACTGTGTGGTGTTTATAGTTTCCGAGTTCCTCTGCAACCCTTGCTGGTCTTTCAACCTCCTCCCGCGGCTGACCAACATCCACACAGGCTGTTATGACTTCCATACCGTATTTTTCCTCAAGGAGCTTGATACATACAGATGTGTCAAGACCTCCACTGAAAGCAAGAACCACCTTATCCATAACAATCACCTTATAAGAATCAAATACTCATGTTTTTATTACCAGCATTATAGATATAATGGGTAGGTGTTATTAAGTCTGTCCCCGGTGTAGCCGGAGACCCATATGGATGGGGTCAAGGTGCTATCATCGCTTCCGGTTAACTGAGAGATCTGCAATGGGGATCCCTGATACTCTATTAGGTTTATGGTTCTGTGCGTGGTGACCATGATGTTTGTGAGGGAGGACTCGATCAAAATTTCAACTGTACATGAGGGCTCGGGGGGTGATGTTACTCTCAATGATGCTCTACGGCCACATTTAAGCTCAGAACTTTCCCTTGAACTGGCAGAGTACTCCCGGAAGGGTACAGTGATGCTCACCTTTGGAGGGGGGAGGCCAGTGGTGATGATAGTGGCTGGGGTCCATGGCAATGAGATACCCCCACAGGTAGCGGCTGTAAGGCTTTCAGAACAGCTTTTATCCATGGATATCAGGGGGACAGTTCATGTGATACCATTTGCTGCCCCATGGGCAACGATGAAGAACAGCAGATGGTTCACGGGCCATGATCTGAACCGCTCGGCCAGTATCAGGGGGTCTGTAACAAATTCCATATTCAGGAGGGCATGTGAGATGGGGGTGGATGCCCTTGCAGATTTCCACTCCACGGCACCTGGAAGCAAACCCGGCGTTGAGGGGGTTTTCTGTTCAGAGGAACCTGAACATGAAAGCATGGAGATAGCCCGTTACATAACTTCAAGGACCTCATCAAAACTTCTATGCTATGAGAAGGCGTCTTCCCATTACAGGGGGGCCCTTGAGGATGAATGCAATCTTGCCGGCATCCCCTCTGTAACCTGTGAGGTTTTATCTGAGAATGGAGTTGTCAGGGAGGGCAGTGACGGGAGGTCGCTCCTGCAGATGAGGCTTTTCCTGAAGTACATGGGTATTCTATCATGATGAGGTGTTTGGATGTGTTCCTTCAGTAGAGCGGGGTGGGTCAGTGTCCTCATATAAGAAACATGCCGCCTTTTCAATCATAATGGCGTCCCCAATTTTCCAGGCGGTTTTCCCGGTTGCACTGGCACTTCTGGGGTCCATGATTCCGGATATGGACCATGAGGTTAAATCAGAGAATGTGTCAACGGTGTTTCTTTTTGGACTTGTGATATTCCTTGTATTTTATATCCTGGGTCTTCCCTACCTTGCGGGGATTGCCCTCATGGATCTTGCCCTCATATTCTACCTTTCAAGGCACAGGGGATTCACACATTCAATTCTGGGGGCCCTCATAATCTCTGCCTGTCTGACGGTGTTTGTTCTATCGGTGTTCTTCCTTCTGAGGTCACTGGGCCTTGATGGGAAGGCATCAATCATGGTCATACTCACGGTTCTGGGGTTCATGTTCCTTAACAGGGTGATGATCTTACCATTCGTACTTCTGACTCTTCTTGGGGTTTTCCTCACGGATTTTCCCACAATGAATCTCTACACAATAATGGGACCCCTCCTTATTGGCTTCATCAGCCATGATGTCCTTGATTCTTTCACACCATCAGGGGTCAGGTTCATGAGGCCCTTCTCAGGGAGAACCTTCAGAAAGGGCTTTGGGATCCTTATGCTGATTTTCTGGGCCCTTGTGGTACTCTACGTGCTCCTGTTGCTGTAATCAACGACTATCACATTTTTATTACGATTTATATAGAAAACTTTATATTATCATAAATAATCATGTTAATTAGAACTGGTACTAAATAGAAGGGAGCTATAAAATGTTTATCACAAGGATTCTGTACGGTATCGCCTACTTCCTGGTCCTGATATATGAGATACTTAAGGCAACAGCTGACGTGGCAGTAAAAACACTGAATGGAAACATTGAGCCTGTAATAGTGGAAATAGAGACTGAACTCACAAGACCGGTGTCCCAGACGATACTTGCAAACAGCATAACCCTCACACCAGGAACACTTTCGGTTGACCTTGATTCTGAGAACAGAATCCTGAAGGTCGCTGCAATATATCCCCGCAGCAGGGAGGACATAATACCATTCGAGCCCTACATAAGGGGGATGCTTGAATAGGGGGTTTTTCATGGATCTGCTGATGATATCAGAATATATTCTCCTGGCTTCACTGGCAGTATTCTCCATTGCAGCGGTGAGGATCGCAACAAGAAAGAGCATAGGGATGGGCCTTGTTGGTATATCAGCGTTCAGTCTGGCCACCGCAACGATACTCATACTCATAAACAGGATCTATGGGGTTGGCTTCTGCCGTGATATAGCCTATGCCCTTGTTCTTCTGGGGCCAGTTGGTACCATAGCATTTGCGAGGGTTCTGAGGGGTTGATAGAAGTGTACATCATGATTTTAAGGTCCGCTATCCTGATCATTTCATCCATACTCGTGATACTGGCAGCCATAGGTATACTCAGATTCAGGGACGATATAGAGAGGGTCCTGTATGCAAGGATCCACGTCCTGGGTATTGCCGATGTTGCATGCATACTGGCACTCCTTGCCCTTGGAGAACCACTCCTGGCCGCAACATACTTCATACTGGCACCATTCGTCTCACATGCAATAGCAAACGCCCACTATTATGGGGAGGGGGATTAGATGATCGAATACGTGATAATGATCATAGCAATACTTGGAGCGGTGCTTGCACTGGTCCAGAGGGACCTCCTGAAGGCAGCAATACTCACAGGGGTCCCCGGGGCTGCGATAGCCGCCCTTTACCAGCTGCTACTGGCACCTGATGTGGCACTGACACAGGCGATAGTTGGATCCGCAATTATACCTGTCTTCTTTGCACTTGCTGCTTACAGGACAATGAGAATGGAGGAAGAATGATGATCTCTTTACAGCTGGCATCCCTACTGACAGCAGGAAGTCTCATGGTCATAGGTGCTGTGGCCGTGATATTCATAGACAACCTCATAAAGAAGGTTATAGCCCTTTCATTCATAGCCGACGGCGTTAACCTCTTCCTTGTGACACTGGGCTACAGGCCCGGGGGCATAGTCTACATTTACCTTCCAGGAATGTCAGGGACATGGTTTGCACAGAACGCATCCTACCCGCTGCCCTTTGCACTTGTACTCACAAGCATAGTTATAGGGGCCAGCACCCTTGCTGTGATGCTCGGCATAATAATAATCCTTTACCATAAACACGGCACCATAAGCGCGTCCAAGGTGCTGGAAGAGTGAAAAATCAGGAGTTTAACAGGTGAGAAATTATGAATCCACTTATACCGGTCATGGTGGTTTTACCGATTCTGTGTGCACTTCTACTTAACCTCCTTCATGGAAGGGACAGAACCGTGAAGGCACTGGCTGTTGCAGTGGCAATCTTGCTTCCAATCATACCCCTCCTTGCAGGGTACGGTGCACATTACTTTGGGGGCTACGCCCCCCTATCCGAGAATCCTGCCATTGCATCAGGGCTGCCCGACTCCGTAAAGTCATCGTACCTCTACTCGTTTCACCCGGGGATAACATACCTCTTTGGAAGTGCCCAGAGGATATTCCTGCTCATACTATCAATCGTGGCGTTCCTGGCAGTTTTAACATCCCTCAATGAGGTCAGGAAACCTTCAGGCGTCTACGCATTCCTCATGTTTATGGGAACGGCAGCTGTTACAGCCATAGTCCTCACAGATGACATATTCAACCTCTATGTCTTCTTTGAGATAGCGGCACTTGCACAGGTTGGTGTGATACTCTGCTCGGGGGTGGAGCGCAGCTATGAAACCGCACTCAAATACATGATGATAGGTGGAGTGGCAGCCCCCATGCTCCTCCTGGGGGTGGCCATACTCCTTGCGCTGACAGGCAACGTTAACATATCAGATATAGTATTTTCAATGAGAAGCGGCCTTGTTAACCCTGGCAGCCCCCTATTCCTGCTTGCATCATCACTCATACTCTTCGGGTGGCTCTACGGAACGGGGCTCCCACCATTCCACACCATCAAATCAGCGGTCTACAGCAAGGCCCTGCCCCATGGTGCTGCACTTCTTCAGGCCTTCTCTGTCTTCACCTTCACAGCCCTTGCACTGGTCATACTGAGAATGTTCTACCATATGCCTCTTGTGAGGTGGGCCATGGTGTTCTTCTCACTGGCAGGGATGGTTCTTGGTATAAGCATGGCACTCATGCAGACGGATCTAAGGAGGATGATAGGTTTCCTTGCGGTGGGTGAACTGGGGTACATTGGAATAGGCCTTGGCCTTGGAACCGCAGCCAGCATATCGGCCGGTCTCTTTCAGGCTGTCAACGAGGCCCTCATAACAGCATGCATATTCCTGGGCTTCGGGACAATCTTCTACATGACTGGAAGATCCGACCCTGAAAGGATAGGAGGTCTCATAGCATATAAACCAGGCCTTGCAGGTCTCGTGATGCTTTCAGGATTCATAATGGCGGGTGTACCACCATTCAATGTATTCCAGAGCAAACTGATGCTCATACAGGCATCCATCCAGGCAGGATTCCCTGAGCTGGGTGTTGTGATGATACTCCTCAGCATAGTCACCTTCATGACCTTCCTCAGGGCATTCTATTCGGTTTACCTCAGACCCGAACCTGAGGGAATGGAACTGGAATCAGAATCGGTCCCCAGGTCAACGGTATTCTCACTTGTGGTGCTGATTCTCATATGCACGGCACTGGGACTGGCGCCCTGGATTGCAACATCCCAGTTCACATCACTGATACAGGGTCTTATAATATGAGAGGGGATGAGATGAGCTTCTATGATACGGTAATAGACAGGATAAGGGAATTAACAGAAAAAGATGGTGAGAAGGGAGTAAGCAACATTTCGGCCTCAGCAGCACTCACAGCAGAGATAACCGTAACTGCAGCTGTCCTGATAGCTGCGGTGATGCTGAGGAAGATAAATTTCATCCTCATGGTGTTCACGGTTCTCCTGCTGGCAGTATTCCTCCTGACCTCGTTCCCGCTCTCTGTGAGACTCAGAAGGGAACAGGGGGACGAGTTCAGCAGGATGATATTCTATGCGCTCATGACTCTTGGAATACTGGTTTCAATATTCTACTGGGGTGGTTCAGGTGTCTGAATCCATCAGGGGGCTCATGGCAACGGTGGCCCTTGGCCTCTTCGGGGTAACACTCTTTGATGCCATCATTGACCTTAGCAAGGTGATAAACCCTGGAATAAGCATTATCTACAATTACCTCGGAACAAAGATAGCCCCCAACATGGTGACGGTTGTCGTGTTTGACTGGAGGGCCTACGATACACTTGGAGAGGCCCTTATACTTGTCACGGCTGTACTTGTAACCCTTCTAGTATTTGGAAGGGGTAAGGTCCAGATAGGGAGAGATGATGGAGGGAAAGAGAGATGAGTACAATACTTAAGATATTCGCATTCCCTGCAGCAATATTTATAATGTGCCTGGGGATCCTGACAGTGCTCGGGGGCCACATAACCCCTGGAGGAGGATTTCAGGGGGGTGCGATGGTTGCAGCCGGGTTCATATTCTGTGCAGTAGTATACGGAATCGAAAAGAGCCCCTTCCAGTTTTCACATGAATTCATGTCTGCAATGGAAAGCATAGGGGCGCTTGGATACGTTGCACTGGGACTCTGCGGCCTGTTATTCTCAGGTTTCTTCCTTTACAACCTGGGAGTTGACCTTTATGGCATATCACAGAGTGTCAGCGGCTTCTTCAACTACCCTGACCCGACGCATGCAGGTATAATACCCTACCTCAACATAGTTGTGGGCCTCAAGGTCCTCGTGGGGCTCAGTGCAATCGTAATAACCTTCATGGAGTTCAGGGGTGAAGAGGTCACAGAATAGTGGGGAATCAGGAATGTTTACAGGTCCAATAATCTTCGGGTTTCTACTTGGATTCATACTTGGAAGCAGAATAAGGGATGATGAGTTTCCTGCATCCACCTACATTGTGCTGCTCCTAGTACTCATCCTGGTGGCATGGAACATCGGCCCATTCCCGTACTACACCGATATCCCCATTGCCACAGGGTTTGCAGCGGCAGCAGCAGGTATAGTGGTGGGTAAACTCTTACTTGGGCGCTGATAATATCATGGGGTTAGTATCATGTTCATATCAACAGGAAAATGTGAGGGACTTGGAGAATGCATCAGGGCATGCCCGACTGAAGCAATAAGGATGATTGATGGGAGGGCCTTCAGCTGCATAACCTGCGGTGCATGCATGGAGGCCTGTCCAAACAAGGCAATACGCAGGAACAGATACGGGGGATACGTGGTTGACAGGGCAAAGTGCAACGCCTGCGGTGTCTGTGAGATGACGTGCCCCGTAAACAGCATAAGGATAGAGGACGGTGTCGTTAAGGGCATATGTGCAAGGTGTGGTCTATGTGTGGATAAATGCCCACTTGGGGCAAGGGTGGATGCATTTGACCTCATAGAGGACAGACAGCTCCGCTTCCTGGAATCACTCAACCTGGCGGTGAAACCACCTGTGAGGAGAACACCACAGAGCCATGAGGCCACAAGGATAAATGTGATCACCGACCCTGAGAAATGCACCCTCTGCAGGAGATGCCAGTACTACTGTCCAACAGGGGCGATAATCGTTGATACAGATGAGGGAGTATGCACAGAGTGTCGTGTCTGCGAGGATGTCTGTCCTGTGGGGGCAATAGAGGACCTTGAGATAGACCCTGAGAAGTGCACACTCTGCCTCAAATGCCTGAGGGAATGCCCGAGCAGAGCAATATACGTGGATGACTTTGAGGTGAAGATAAGGAGGCCAGAAACAGAGCTTGAGGGCAGCATAGTATCCTGCCTCAACTGCGGGCTCTGCGCCGGAGCCTGTGAAAGGGGCGCCCTCAAAATGGTTGATGGCAAGCTGAGATACGACCCATCCCTCTGCAGGGACTGCGATGAAACCCCCTGCATAGACGCATGTCCCGCTGGAACCCTGAGGATGGTTGACGGGGAACTGAGGGGCTACTGCGTATCCTGTGGCCGCTGCGTCAGGGCGTGTGATGTGAGCAGGGCCCGTGACTTCAAGACGGTGAGATGGGACGGCTCGGTTTCAGAGGACTGCATATCCTGTGGTGTGTGCTCAGAGATATGTCCTGTTGATGCCATAACCCTTAAGAGGGGCTCCATAGAGGTGGACACCGATAAATGCATACTCTGTGAGAAGTGCGGAATCCACTGCCCCGCAGATGCCATACCAAAAACTACCATGAAGAAGAGAAGGATAACAGGAGGTTTCACACTCATAGACCCCCGCCTGTGCATCGGATGCGGCCTCTGCCTGGAGATATGCCCCGAAGATGCAATATCAAAGGATGAAAGCGGTCTCATGATGGTGGATGAGGATAAATGCATACACTGCGGCGCATGTTCAAACATATGCCCTGCAAGGGCGGTTCTCTTTGAGAGGGAGTTCGGTTTATCAGATTAATGGATGGTGGCTCAGGTGAAGAACATATTAAGGATAATGCTGGAGGGTTCCTACACAAACCTCAAGAGGATACTCTTTGCAGCAGACAGGGTAACGGACATGGAACTGAGAAAAAGGATCCTTGAGGGCACAGTGGAACCAGAACCAAAGGTTGCGGAGGTATCATGTATAGGATGTGCTGGATGCTCAAATGCATGCCCAACAGGGGCCATCGAGATGAAGGACCTGGATGAACCAGTTGAGATCATAGAGGGCCTCATAAAGAAACAGATACCGGTCCTCAATAGTGAAAAGTGTGTTCACTGCTATTACTGCCATGACTTCTGCCCCCTCTACGCACTATTCGGGGAACCAGGGACCATCCACCCCAATGATGTGGGAGAGGTGGAATTTGACGCCGGATCCATACTTCAGAAACCCGTTAAGATAAGTGAGGACAAACTGAAGTTCATATCACAGTTTCTGGCGGATAAAAGCGTTATAAAGAGGACCGATACCCTTGCAGAGGCTGCAAGGAAGATGTAGGTGATGGATTATGGGTCTTAAATCATTTTCAAGGGCAAGAGCTGTACATGCAATGCTCGTATACACCGGGGGATGCAACGGCTGCGACATAGAGATAGTGAACGCAGTTCTCTCACCAAAATATGACGCCGAACAGTACAAGATCTTCCTGACATGGAACCCCAGGGAGGCCGATGTACTCATAGTAACCGGTCCGGTCACAAAACAGAACGAGGGGCCACTTAAGGAGATATACAATGCAATACCAGAACCCAAGGCGGTTATAGCTGCAGGGGCCTGCGCTCTGATGGGCGGGGTCTACAAGAATATACATGGGGACATCCCCTCAGAGGAAATCTGCGGCCCAGTGGATAAGGTCATACCTGTGGATGCAAAGGTCCCTGGATGCGCGGTAAGACCTGAAGATGTCCTTGCAGGGGCAGTCGCAGCACTGCCAAAACTTCTGGAGGCAGATTGATAATTCAGGGTGCTTACAATGGATGGGAAAAGGGAGATAATTGAGACAGAAATAACAATGGGTACCGTGCACTCGGCAGCCATAGAACCCTACCGTGTGAGGCTGTTCGTTGAGGATGAAATAGTCAGAGACGCCGAGATAACCGTCGGGGTCAACCACAGGGGTATTGAAAGGATAATGGAGGGCCTCCCCGTGGAGAAGGCCAACAGCCTGACAGAGAAGGTATGCGGAATCTGTTCAGGTGTCCACCTCTGGAATTCAGTCCTGGTGGCTGAAAAGGGCCTTGGCGTGGAGATACCCGAAAGGGCATCCTACATAAGGATAATAGTTGGGGAACTTGAAAGAATCCACAGCCACCTTCTCTATCTGGCCCATGGAAATGAGGTCCTTGGCCATGAAACATTCTCCATGAGGCTATTCTACATAAGGGAGACAGTCATGGAGCTTCTGAGGCTCATAGGGGGTAACAGGGTACAGTACGGTGTACCCATCATTGGTGGTATAAGACCGAGGGCAGACCTTGATGAGATGAAGACCCAGAGGATAAGTGAGGGAATGGACTTCATAGAGGAGAAGGTTGAGGCCTTTGCAGAGAGGTTCACCTCCGATCCAATGGTGATGTCCCGTATAACAGGGGTCTGCCCCATAAGCAGGAAGGATGCCCTCAGATTACATGTAACAGGCCCAACACTCAGGGCAACTGGTGTTGAATTTGACTTAAGGACTGAAATGCCATGCTATGACCCATTTGAATTTGATGTCATAACCCAGGATGGTGGAGATGTCAGGGCAAACCTCCTCATGAGGGTCCTCGAGATATTTGAATCCATAAATATAATAAGACAGGCCCTGAGGGACCTCCCGGATGGAAGGGTTGTTGACAGGAACTGGGAGATGCAGGATACAGGGATAGTGAAGAGCTACGTTGAGGCCCCAAGGGGGAGACTCTACCACTCCTATGCAATAGAGGATGGAAGGGTGAGGGGTTCAATAATAAGGACACCCTCAATGTCAAACATTGGTGCCATGCAGTATGCCTGCATAGGCCACCACATCACCGATGCACAGCTCGGTATAGTGCAGTGCGATCCCTGCTTCACATGCACAGACAGGGCAATTGAAATAATAGACCTCAATGCTGAAAGGTGATCAAAGTGGACGCATCATATTCAATCATATCTGTCACTGGAACAGTCCTACTTGGATTGATTGTAAGCCTCTGGCTGCCAGGTATTGAGAGGAAATTTGTCCATGCAAGGATACAGCAGCGCATAGGACCCCCTGTTTCAAGCCCGGGACTCATGGCTGCACTCAAGTTCTTTTACAAGAGGACCATTGAGCCATGCTCACCACTCCCACGCCTCTACAACTCACTCCCCATTGTAGGGTTCATATCAGCACTCCTCATACTTATCTTCCTCATACCCCCAATGTACACCTTTGGGGCCCTCGCAAGCCTCGTGGCGGTTGTAGGATTCCTCAAGATAGAGGAGGTGATCTACGTCTTCATGGGTTCACTCTCAAGGTCAGTAATGTCCCTCAGAATGCCATTCCCTGACCTTGCAAAGGGGGCCAAACACCCCAATGTCCAGAGGTACTTCCTTGAGGATCTAAGTGCAATGAGGGCTTTCAGGCTGATTGCATTCGGTTCATTCCCCATATACATCGCACTCTTCGTGCCTGCGGTTATGGCTGGAAGCATATCCATTGGGGACATCGTGGCATACCAGGCAGCCAATGGCCCGGTACTCTTCACCCTTGCAGGGGTTATAGGTACCGTGGCATTCTTCATCGGCTACATGATACTCCTCAACGAGTACCCCTTCGCCATACTCAAGACCAAGGCCGATGTTATAGAGGGGCCATACATGGAGTACGCTTCAAAGTACAGGGCATTCGTCTACATAACTAGGGGATTCCTCATGTTCACACTGGGGTGTCTGTTCTCTGTACTTTTCATCGGGGTACCCCCAAACATACTCAGCTGGGGCATACTCGTCAACCTGGCAGCTGCAGTAATATTCCCAATAATCATGGCGGTCTTCAGTGCATTTGCACCGGTATTCACTTTCAAGCAGTTCTACCCGGTAACAGCAGCAGCATCGGTGATAGGGGTCCTGGCACTGGTGGTGGCATTCGTATGAAGGTGATAACATGAAGATGGTTATAAGACCGCATCACATGATAAGCCTCGGCGGATACATAGTGGAACTGGAGTTCCCCTACAGGAACCTCATAGTCGTGAATCCCACCGACGAGCACATCAAGATAGAGGTCCCTGTGTTTGATGAGGACTGGATAGAGGAACACAGGAAACTGGGCCTCAGAATAATACCTGTAAGGGATGAGGATAACTACCTGAGCCTCTGGAGGAGGGAGAAGGCCCTCCTGGAGGCTTCAGATTAAATTTTTTCGTGGTTTAAATGAGTTCAGCGGCTCTCAGTATAAAGACGGTTGAGAGGCCAGGGGTTCTCAGTGAGATAACCGGCATGATAGCCTCAAGGAACATAAACATCACCTACGCCCACCTCTATGTTGAAAGGGATGGCCATGGCTCCATATACATGGAACTTGAGGATGTGGAGGACATGGAGTCCCTCCTGGATGAAATCAGAGCCTCGAAAACCGTGGTTGATGTCAGGGTGCACAGGTCACTTGAGGAGATCTATGGTAAGAGGATAATCATAATAGGAGGCGGGGCCCAGGTGTCCCAGGTTGCCATGGGCGCCATCAGCGAGGCCGACAGGCACAACATAAGGGGCGAGCGCATAAGCATCGACACCATACCCCTCGTGGGCGAGGCTGAACTCGCGGAGGCTGTCAGCGCCGTTGGGAGGCTTCCAAGGGTGGCCGCACTGGTACTTGCCGGTTCACTCATGGGAGGGGAGATCACAAGGGCTGTTGAGAGGGTTAAAGGTGAACATGACATCATCGTCATAAGCCTCAACATGCCAGGGAGCGTCACAGATGTTGTGGATCTTGTGGTGACAGACCCCATACAGGCGGGGGTTATGAGTGTAATGGCGGTTGCAGACACAGCGGTTTTTAACATCGAAAAGGTAAGGGGTGAAAAATTCTAGCCACCAGAATAAGAGATAAAAAAATAAGGGCTTCAGCTCATCTCGATGGCCCTTATAAGTTTACTGGCCGCGTTTTTGAGTTCAGGGTCCTTTATATCACCACTTTCCCTTATTTTAAGGGCCAGTTCAAGGACCTTTGATACATCTGATGGCTTGAGGTTCTCTGCCATTTCAAGGTAGGTCTGGTCCTCTTCGGGTATTTCATCCTTCTTCTTGGCAGCGAGTTCCAGGAGAACACGGCAACTGCTCATCACATCCGGGCTGTCAATATCCTCACACTTTTTAAGAAGCTCCTCCTTCATATCATCACCTTGAATTATTATGTTTTAACGTTTATTTAATTCTAATCATTTTAGTGGCAGGATGTCGGGGTCTTTTTTACATGTTGATGATTATTGTACAGCGGATTGTGATCTCATGTGGGTTTATTGTGCAGGCGATGCTATAACGCCGTCACTTAAACGGACCCTCCCGTGAGCAGGTCTCTGCAAGACCGCAGCTGGCACATTTAGAGGGTTTTACCTGAACTTCAGGCACCTCACCGTCATCCTTTATCCTTCTTATGTCATCCAGAATATCGAAGAGGTACTCCCTTCTCCCATAATCTGCCAGGACGGGTCTTCTCTCACCGGGAAGTATGTATTCTATGAATGAAACCATGGTCTCTGTCTCAAATTCCCTCTCAACCAGGATCGCATGTGCTGTGAGTTCAAGGCTGTCGGCTGGCCAGACACCCCTGAAGGGAGGTTTGGAGGTCTTGATCTTCAGGGGGTAGTAGGAGCCATCAACCAGCTCCATGGTTACACGTCCATGGATCTCAAGGGAGGGATCGTTTATCGGGTAATCCCTGATCAATGGGGGAAACAGCACATGGGCCACCATGTCTCCTGAAAGCCCAAGGGTGCTCATAGCCCTAATTATCCTGTTTGCAGTGGCTTCAACCTCAAAGAGCATGAGGTCCATTGTCTTATCCCTTTCAGTTTCATCAAGGCCTCTTATTATCCCCTCGAGGTCCTCCCTGAGGATGGATTCCAGTTCATCCATCCTGATATCCTCGTCAATCTTTCGGGCTCTGCTCTCAGCAGCTGCCCTGAAATCGAGGTAAGTATCCCTTAACCTTATTGCAAACCTGTTACCCGGCTCACTGATCCCCAGGAGTTCACGGAGATATACCTTCATGGGACAGAACATGAATTCAGATATCATGGAAACCGCAATGGACATAGGATTCACCACCACTGTATTATTATTAATTTATTAATAAGTATTAAGTATGGTGGTGGAAACCCTGGATGAAGGAACTCATGCCGGGGTTTACGTGATATATAAGTCTGAAAAATAAAAAGAGGAGGTTTAAAAAATTAGAGTATTTTAAGGCGGACAGGTTCACCCGTGACCCACCGAATTTCAGATATCTCCCTGATGGCGCTCTGAATGTCGCCCTCGGCTGCCTCATGGGTCACTATGTATATGGGTACAGATTCCCCCTCAAGTGCACCCTTCTGTGTAACCGATTCAATGCTTATTTCATGCCTGCTGAAGGCCCCGGCTATCTCATGGAGGACCCCTGGCCTGTCAACTGCATCGAGCCTGATATAGTACCTTGATCTGGTTTCTCGGAACTCCCTTATGGATTCAACCATCCTGACACCGGGTCCTGGCTGCAGCGGACTTTCAGGGTTCAGGGCGATGTCCATACAGTCTGCAACAACTGCACTTGCAGTGGCCCTCCTCCCGGCCCCCTTACCATAGAACATCACAGGGCCGGTGAAGTCACCTGTGATGTATATGCCGTTGAACACGCCATTTACAGATGAAAGCAGGTGTTCATGGGGTACAAGGAAGGGCATGACACCCATTTCCAGCTCACCATCATCCAGAGAGGCCGTTGCAAGAAGTTTAACACTGCAACCAAGCTCATTATTTGCGTATTCAATGTCATCACGCCTTATTTTGCTTATACCCTCCACGTGGAGGTCCTCTTCGGGTACATAAACGCCAAAGCCAAGTAGAGCCAGTATTATCAGCTTCTGGGCGGTGTCATGACCCTCAATATCGAATGTGGGATCTCTCTCAGCATAACCGAGCCTCTGGGCCTCCCTGAGGACATCATCAAATTCCATGCCCTCAGAGGCCATCCTTGTGAGGATATAGTTGGCTGTGCCATTTATTATACCATAAATGGATTTTATCCTGTTGGCTGCAAGGGACTCGTTGAGGGCCCTCAGCACGGGTATGCCTCCACCCACACTGGCCTCGAATGCGATCCTCACTCCATTCTCCCTTGCAGTGGCCATTATCTCATCCCAGTGTCTGGCGAGAAGTGCCTTGTTGGCTGTTACAACGTGCTTACCATTTTCCAGTGCCCTCAGTATGAAGCTCCTGGCCGGTTCATAGCCCCCTATGAGCTCTATCACGATATCGATTTCAGGGTCATTGAGGATATCATCAGCGTCTGTTGAGAGTATCTCAGGGTCTATATCAACGCCACGGTCCGTTTCTATGTCAAGGTCAACCACCCTTTTGAGTTTCAGGTCCTTTCCAGTTTTTTCTCTTATGAGGTCATGGTTGGTGTTGAATATCTCCACAACCCCTGCCCCGATTGTTCCAAATCCTATGAGTCCAACATTCACATGAAAACCTCCAATTTAATGAACAGTATAACTTCATCTACTGGTGTTCCTCCACCATCCACCTTTGATGATTTATCGCATTTCAGTTTAATAATAGTTCAGCTTCCCAATAAAATCAGGACTTTTCATAGGTTTTTCTGTTCCTGATGAAAGGGCTAGATGTGGCACCATTCGAAAAGGCTAGATGTGGCACCATTCGAAAAACATGCTCATTTAACCAATATTTTAGGTTTATTTAATAAGGCGGAAAATTATATATTGTTTTTTGTTCAAAATATATCTGAATAAAGTTGGGGGGAGGTGTATGTATAGAAAGGTATTTATTTTGTTATTGGCTGCTTTTTTTGTGGCTGCCCTTTCCGGCACAGCCTCGGGGGCTGTTTACAATGAGAGGAAGGGAGAGGTTTATGACACAATTCAGGGGGCACTGGATGATTGCGGACCTGGCGATAGTATAAGGGTGGATGATGGAACCTACACCGAAAATATCCAGATAGACAAGGAAAATGTGTTTCTCACATCAATAAATAGGGGAGCTGTTGTTATAAATCCAGTTGATCCCAATCGGCCCGTAATCAGCGTAAAGGCAGCAGGTGTTGGTATACGTGGATTCAATATAACCGGTGGCAATGACTATGGAATAGTTGTGAATGCCAGCAACTGCACAGTATCAAGAAACTACATCACCACAGCTGGAGGTATTAAACTTAACGGTTCCTCCAACAGTACAATCATATACAACACTATAACCAGTGGCGGAGACGCAATAGATCTCATAAATTCTTCAGGTAACCTGATCTCACGAAACATTATAACTCTCAGATAGGAGTATACCTTCAGGATTCCTCATACAACACCATATCCCAGAATACATTTGAAGATAACACGTATTCAATTTCCATGAACGGGGCCGCCTTCAACAGCATAATTGATAATAACATGACCGACAATAATTTCGGAATCTACAATTACGGTGTTAACAACACCATAACAGCTAACAGGATAGCTAATTCGATCTGCTCCAATATTTATCTAACCGGTAGCGATAATAGCATCTACGGAAACTATCTCATAAACGGTTTGTATTCCTTCGTAGCAGGTAACCGCCTTAACAACACAGAGATAGGTAACTACTGGTCATATTACTCAGGGAATGACACCAATGGGGATGGACTGGGTGATGTACCAACAACCCATGGAGACCAGAGGCCCCTCATTGTTGACCTTGCGGTGATTGATGCCACAGTAACACCCACAAACATTCAGGTGATTCTAAGGAACAACGGCAGGGCCAACCTCACACGCATAGACCCCACAGGACAGTTCATGGTTAAGATAAACTGTGATGGCAATGAAACGGTGCACTACATAAACGCACTCAATTACGGCGAGACACAGACCATAACAAGGCCAGTGGGCCTTGGGCCAGGTATCCATGTTGTCAACATAACAATCCCCTACAATGGCACAACCCAGCTCCTGGAGGACAAAAATATAAGGGATGCCTGTATAAGCAACAACAATCGCACAGTGAACAGGGAGCTGATACCGGCCACCATAAACTACGGTAACCCCACTGTAACACCTTTGAATGGGACTGAACCATTAAATGTTACTGTAACGGTTGAGATCACAAATATCGGTGATTTTTCAAAGGATG
The DNA here is from genome assembly GCF_000145295.1 of Methanothermobacter marburgensis str. Marburg. NCBI lineage: Archaea > Methanobacteriati > Methanobacteriota > Methanobacteria > Methanobacteriales > Methanobacteriaceae > Methanothermobacter > Methanothermobacter marburgensis. The sequence continues at coordinate 1,488,877 of NC_014408.1, read as the reverse complement.
AGATTGTATTGCTTGTTGTGGATGGCGCTATAGTTGATCAGAAGACTGTCGAAGTTGCTGGACAGTCAACGGTTACGGTGACATTCAGCATCCCTCTTCATAATGGAACCCACAGTGTGACTGTAAATAACATGACACCGGTTAATGTTACAGTCTTCAAACCATTACGTGTCCTCTCAGTTGACCCGGCCAACGGCACCCTTTCAGTTTCACCAACCAGGAAGATTGCTATAACCTTCAGTGAGAATATCCTCAACGGTACTGCCTATGATAAAATAACTGTCAAAACATCCAGCGGTGTCTCCAAGAAGATTTACAAGACCATAACTGGTAACAGGCTCTACATTACCCCTGTTGGGGGATGGAGCCCCGGTGTCAGGTACATAATTACCGTACCAAGAAACTCAGTTAAAACTGTCAATGGAGTTACCCTCACCTCGGATTTCAGTTCTTCCTTTACATCTGCAATTGCTGTGACCTACATTGACCCGAAATATGGTGCGACAAGGGTTTCAAGGACCAAGACTATTATTATAACCTTCAGTAACAGCATACTGGCAGGGCCAGCCTACAGTAAGATAACGGTTAAAACATCCACTGGAAGGTTGAAGTCCATCAGTAAGAGGATCATAGGTAACAGGCTCTACATAAAACCTGTTGGCAGCTGGCGTGCACGTACAAAATACATCGTCACTGTTCCAAGGACTGCAGTTAAGACCAGCACAGGTAACATGATGGCAGCGGACTTCAAATCAGTATTCACCACCATTTAACCATTCAAATTTTATTTTTTAGTCGTTAGCTTAGAGTAGAATATTTTAATGAGATCATGATTCTCAACGGGTGATATAATGTTTAGAAGGACTTATATTGTAGGAGTCTTTATTCTTACCTTACTCATATCGGGCACATCATCTGGAGCTGTTCTCAACAACAGGACGGGGCAGATTTATGACACCATTCAGGGGGCACTGGATGACTGTAGCCCCTCTGATATTATAATAGTTGGTGATGGGATCTACACTGAAAACATCCAGATTAACAGGGAAAATGTAACACTCATGGCAAACAGGACAGGAAAAGCAACGATAAATGCCCAGAACACTGATCGCCCCACTGTAAATATAACTGCTAGAAAAGTTGTTCTGAACGGATTTGTCATAACAGGTAACACTGGGATATTCCTGAAATCCACAGAATGCAGAATAACAGATAATAGAATAACAGCTCTCGAAACAGGAATACAGCTCTTTGAATCTTCGGATAACTTTATATCATCCAATCAGATAATTAACTGCACTTTGGGAATCCATTTTTACAATTCATCATATAATACGATTTCAAGCAATACATTGAATAGTGGGGGGATAACTCTAGGATCCCTTTCATTTAATAACACTGTTTCAGACAATAATCTGACCAATAGTTCAATTTTAATTTTCAGCTCATTCAATACGCTTCTAAGAAACAGAATAGTTACAATGGGGGAAGGAATTTACATCCATTATGCAGATGGTAATAAGCTTCTTAATAATACGATAACATTCAGTGGGAACGGAATAACACTCGACGCATCATCTTATAATTTAATCAGTGGTAACACTATAGCAAACAATACTGAAAGGGGCATTCTAATTGGAAAACTTTCAAATAACAATAAAGTTTCAAATAACACGATAATGAATAACAGAGGCCGTGGAATTGAACTCAGCTCATTTTATCCTACATCTTCTAATGAGATATCATATAACAACATCATCAATAACAAAGTGGGTTTATACATTTACGGATCAGTGAACAACACAGTGGTATATGGAAATATTTTTGCAGCAAATGAAATTTCAGCGGAGAATCATGGCACCGATAATATATTCAACATGCCAAAACCTGTGGGTGGTAATTACTGGAGTGATTACAATGGAGTGGATTCTGACAGAGATGGTTTTGGAGACACCCCCTACACATTTACTGGCGGAACAGATAATCTCCCGCTTATCAGAAATCCGGCTAGATCAATAAGAATAATCTCTATTGATCCGGTTAAAGGTGCTATTTCAGTTCCAAGATACAGGAATATCACTATCACATTCAGTTCCAACATCACTCCGGGGTCAGCCTATAGCAGTATAACTGTGAAGACTTCTACGGGTGTTTTAAAGTACATAAATAAAGTCGTTCGGGGTGACAAGCTTATAATAGTCCCTATGGGAGGATGGAGTCCTGGAGTGATTTACAGAGTGACCATACCCATGGATGCTATAAAAACCATTGATGGTGCAACGCTTTCCTCTGATTTCAGTTCTTCCTTTACATCTGCAATTGCTGTGACCTACATTGACCCGAAATATGGTGCGACAAGGGTTTCAAGGACCAAGATTATTGTTATAACCTTCAGTAACGGCATAATTGCGGGGCCGGCCTACAGTAAGATAACGGTTAAAACATCCACTGGAAGGTTGAAGTCCATCAGTAAGAGGATCATAGGTAACAGGCTCTACATAAAACCTGTTGGCAGCTGGCGTGCACGTACAAAATACATCGTCACTGTTCCAAGGACTGCAGTTAAGACCAGCACAGGTAACATGATGGCAGCGGACTTCAGATCAGTATTCACCACGGTTTAATGAACCCATTTTCTTTTTAATTTAAGGTATATCGGGTCTTTCACCTGTTATTTTATAATCTGAGTTCCTTTAGCTTTATGAACTCGTTCTCGGCCTCCCTTGTTGTCCCCACAACAACCCGGTACCCGTTTTCCCTTCCACTGAACCTTTCAAGCTTACCCCTTGCGATTATCCTTTCACCCTCCCTGGCCTGCCCCGCGTAGGTATGGGTGAAGGACACAACCTCAGTGATTTCAGCTTCAGGCCCCTCAAGTACACTGACATCCTCCACAAGGTACCTTGCAGGGTTGTCAAAGGCCTCGATGGCGTCAGATACTGTGCACTCGACAGTCACCCTGCCGCAGTCCTCATAGGTTGTATCGGCCCATGAGCCCTGGATTTCACTCCAGTCCCTTGCAGCGAGGATGTCGAATAGGGTTCCATCGATTATTCCCCTGTTGTTCTTTCTCAGCTCATACCAGCAGAACTCCCTGAAGGAGAGCGTGTCATCGGTGATCCTTTTCCTGTAGACCTTCATGAGCTGTTCCTTATCCAGTCCCTTCAGCGGACTCTCAGGGTCCCCCTTAAGTTCACCGAAAGCTTCCATGGCCCTCCGGTGGTTCCTCAAACCGTAAACCACAAAGTCGATATCAGAGTTCAGGGGGTCATACAATCCGGGAAGCACTGAACCTGAAACCCCCATGGAACTGTAGGGAATCCCTGCGGCATCATGCAAGGTGTCGGCAATCATCACAACCCTGGCAAGCAGCTGATCGGTTGGGGATTCCATTATATCCAGAAGGCGCTCCTCTGGCCTCAGTATACTATCCACTCTTTCATTGGGAACACCCATCATGAGTACACCGAGTTCCTCATAGTGGTGGAGGTAGGTGGGGTGGTTCTCCTCGAGGAAGGTGTATGCCAGCTCAGAATTCACCTTTGAGTATCTTGCCGAATTCAGGGACCTTTCACCTTCACTGTCGGGTATGTAGCGTAAAAAGGATAGTATCCTGTCTTCTGGATGAACGTATGATGTAACAGCAAAGAATAGATCATCAGAGGTGTATATGAAGTCACGGATTCGGGCTTTCATAGGTAAATTAAATGCATGATGAAACTATAAAGCTTTTCATATTCTTCTGGAGGTATCAGAGGGGGTGTATCTCTTCTTGGTTAGCTGGATTCCCATGGATTAATTAAATGAGGGCGGATCTGCAAATCATTTAATATGATTCTCCTAAGACTTGAGCCTGGAATGGATCTCATGGCTGAGATGGAGGCCCTTGAAGTTGCGGGTGCCGTTGTATCGGGTATAGGTAGCCTCAATGGTGTGAGGATAAGGACAGCGGATGAGAGCATCCTTACGGTTGAGGGTCCCCTTGAGATAATATCCCTGCAGGGGACAATCACAGGCGATGGTGTCCACATCCACATTGCAGTGGCTGATTCCTCTGGAAGGGTAATTGGCGGACACCTCAAGGGCTATTGCAGGGTAAGGACAACAGTCGAACTTGCCGTGATACCCTATCATGGTAAACTGAGAAGGGTGATGGATGATAGAACCGGTTACAGAGAGTTACTGGTTCTTGAATGATTTCAATCACATCGGTGGCTCAAACATGGGATCAATTACCCAGTGGGATCTCTGCCACGGTCTCTTCACGTGACTCAAATCCTACTTATAGGATCACCTCCAAATATTTAGATGGTGATTGAATGATATATGAGCACCTCGAGGACCCTATCCTCTATGATGGAAGCCAGATAGAACCTGCATGGGCCCTCAGTGAACTGGGAATAAAGGGTTCGAGCATAATAACCTGGATAGGCCCAATGGATGTGAAGAACATCGTGGACTACGAGGACGTTGACCTTGAGATAAAGTCTGAGAATGTCCTCCACTTCATTGTTGAACACTTTGATGAACAGCCAGCAAGTCTGCGTTTATCCTATCACAGGCAAAGGGTTCTGGTCATGCTCCTCATGGAGGAACTTCGGGGCCATGGATTCGAGATCCGGAGGGAGGGTGATGACCTCTACGTAGGTTCATCCAAGCTAACGGTTTCCATAGCAACTGCCTCGGTATCCAGCATGAAGATACACCTCGGTGTGAATATCCATGAGAAGGGCACACCAGATGATGTGGATACCGTGGGGCTCCTTGATGAGAGGCCTGAAATTGGAATGGAGGGCGTGGTGCAGATAGCAGAGAACGTTGCCATGGCATACATACATGAGATTGACTCCATCGAGGAGGACATATGCAAGACCAGGATCTTCTGAAGAGGCAGGGACACTTCTGATTAGTAGATGTGGTTAAAATGAAAATAGTTATCAACGGGATACATGCCAATTTAAGGTTTTCAGCGGCACACATGATACCTGAACACGAGTCATGTGGATGCATACATGGACATTCATACATAGTTGACGTTAAGGTGGAGGGAAAAAGGAGCGGCAAGCATGGATTCGTGGCTGACTTCAAGGACGTTAAGGCAGTGGTGAGAGAACTATGCAGCAGATTTGATCATAAACTCCTCATACCCCTCAGAAGCCCCCTCATAAATTTCTCATCAACAAGTGGAAACATCAAATTTGAGATCGGTGGTAAGGAGTACAGTATACCCGAGGAGGACTGCTGCCTCCTTGACCTTGAGTCCAGCTCTGCAGAGGAACTTTCACGTTACTTTGCCTCCACCCTCTTTAAGGAGCTTGTCAGAAAGTACGACATATCCTCGGTTGAGGTCTGCGTAAATGAGGGAATAGGACAGGGGGCCATCTACACCATATCCCGGTGATCCATATGAGGGCACCCATTATGGAGGTCTTCAGCAGTATCCAGGGTGAGGGCCTACTTGTAGGGAAGAGGCAGATTTTCATACGTTTCGCAGGCTGCAACCTTAACTGCAGCTACTGCGACACCCCAGAGAGCAGGGACCCATCCTGTGGAGAGGAACTCTCAGCAGACCAGCTTCTGGGGATGGTTGAAAATCTCGTGACCCCTGATTTTCATTCACTGAGCATCACAGGTGGTGAACCGCTTCTTTACCCTGATTTTATCAGGGAATTTCTTGAGGATTCCCCATGGAGTGCTCTTCTTGAAACCAACGGCTCTCTCCCGGCCAGCGCCCGGAGGATATCCCACTTCTTTGATTACGCATCGGTGGATATTAAAACATCTGAACATTTTTCAGGGGATTTCAACCATAATATTACAGAATCCGATATATCCGGCTCGGATGACCTCATTGATCGGGAGATTCAAGTCATAAACATATTAATATCAAAAGGTGTAAATACATATTGTAAGGTGGTTGTGATGCCCACAACGGGGGCTGAATACATCGGGGCCCTGGCCATGCGGCTCCGTGAAGGCGTTGATGACCCTGAAAAACTTTCAATGGTTATACAGCCCTGCAGTCCCCCTGAACAGTGGGCTCTGTACACTCCTCGCCTGCTGGAAATGTCTCAGGAAGCCGGANAGTATATGGATGTTTACGTTATACCACAGATGCATAGGGCCCTTGGCCTTAGGTAGGAGGTTGTCAGATGGAAATGGAAACAAAGGTTACAGTCCATGATGCCATGACATCGAATGTTATAACAGCAGACCCTGGCATCAGCGTTGCAGAAGCAGCATCGATAATGACAGAAAAGAAGGTCGGAAGCATCATTGTGAAGAGCAACTCCGAACCTGAAGGACTCATCACAGAGAGTGACATCATAAGGAAGGTGGTTTCCAAGGACCTGGCTGCCAGCAAGGTTACAATTGGCGAGGTAATGAGCCGTAACCTCATAAGCATAGAACCTGAGAGGGAACTCAGTGACGCTGCAAGGCTGATGGCAAAGAACAGTATAAGGAGACTCCCTGTGGTTAAGGACGGTGCACTGGTGGGGATACTGACATCCTCTGATGTCATGATGGTCGCCCCTGAACTCACCGAGATCCTTGTTGAGAATGCAAGGATTGAGGAGAACAGGGCACTGTCACCTGAGAATGAGAGGTCTGTCCCCGGCGTGTGCGAGGTCTGCGGTAACTATGAGGAGTACCTTGAGGAGTATGATGGTAGATACATATGTGAGGAGTGTAAAGAGGACCTAGAGGGTGAATGATTTGTTTGTAAGAGACGTAATGACTTTAAATCCCGTCTCAGTCTCACTTGAAACTGCCGCCACGAGAGTAAGATCCATTCTAAGGGATGAGGATTTCAGATGCGTCCCTGTGGTTGAGGGAGAGAAACTGAGGGGTCTTATAACAAGGGGTGATGTGCTCAACATCACAGCAACCAAGTCAAATCTTGAGGCAAGGGGCATAATGGAGAAACCAAAGGTTATCCTGACCCCTGAGATGGATGCGATGAGGGCAGCATCTGACCTTTTAAAGGTCGGTGAGATACAGGCCCCTGTTGTTGAGTCAACCGACAGCATGAAGCTTGTGGGGATACTGAGCGCCATAGACCTTATATCTGGCTTCCTTGAAAATGGCTATGAGCCGGTCAGAAGCCCTGTAAGTGAGATAATGTCCCCAGACCCTGTTACATGTGAACACAGCGACCAGCTTTCAGCTGTATGGGATCTTATGGATGAATCAGGGTTTTCAGGTCTTCCTGTGATGAAGAATGGTAAAATGATAGGTATCATAACCAGGAAGGACCTTCTGAGGTACGGCCATGCAAGGATACACAGGGAATCAGGTGAAGTGAAATCCGTGGCGGTTGAGAAGATAATGAAAACACCCCCCGTTGCCATAACACCGGATACTCCTTCTGAAAAGGCTGCCTCTCTCATGCTGGAGAAGGATATTGGAAGGATCCCCGTGGTTGAAAACCCGGTATTTGTGAAGAGGGACCCCAGCATGGTGAAGGAGGCAGATCTTCTGGGTATAGTGTCCAGGGAGGACGTCCTGGAAGCATATATCAAGTGAAATGGTGGCTTGATGAAACCTGAAAGTCCCATCAACGAGAAATTAATTTTTATTAAAAATATTAGTTTGGGTAATAACGATACTTACTTCATGTAAGTATATCTCCCAGAGAGGTGTGTAAATGAGAAAAAAAGACACCATAAACCTGGTAAAGTCTAGGGACCGTGGTCCCATTGAATTCGAGAGCAGAAACTTCGACCATGAAGGCGATGTCATGACAATCGCCGGGAAGGAAGTAATTTCCATACCACAGACAGCCACCATCAAGGAAGCAGCGGAGATAATGGTTAAGAACAAATTCAGGAGGCTTCCCATAACAAACCCCGGAACAGGGAAGCTCCAGGGAATAGTAACGACCATGGACATCCTGGACTTTTTAGGAGGGGGAGATAAATTCAAGATCCTGGATAACAAATACGATGATAACTTCCTCGCAGCAGTCAACGAACCGGTTAAGAGTATAATGACACGTGATGTCATCCACATAACCACCAGGGACTCCATATCAGATGCGGTTACCATGATGCTGGAAAACAGTGTCGGCGCCCTGCCGGTTGTGGATGATGAGGGGAGAATAGCAGGTATAGTATCCGAGAGGGACTTCGTGCTCCTCATGGCAGGTGTATTCATCGATGAGGTCACTGAGGATCACATGACACCCGATGTTATAACAACAACACCTGGAACACCGATAGAAGGGGCCTCCAAGATAATGGTAAGAAACAGGCTCAGGAGGATACCTGTTGTTGGTGAGGAGCGAAGAACACCCCACCCAGAGGATGAAAAACTTGTTGGAATTGTTACCTCCACCGATATACTCGAGTTCCTTGGAAGGAACCAGGCATTCAACTCAATGAAGACCAACAGTGCCGAGGAGGTTCTCGCCACACCTGTCACCGAAATCATGGAAAGGGAGGTCTGCACCGTCACATCATCAACCACCCTTGGAGAGGTCTGTGAGATCATGGAGAAACATGGAATTGGCGGTCTGCCGGTGGTGGACTATGGAAACCTCAGGGGAATCATAACAGAGAGCGACCTTCTGAGGGCAATAACAGGTTAGGTGGTCCCATGAACGTTGGAAGTATAATGACAGATGAAGTCTTTGTCATGGAAGACACACAGCAGGTTGCATACGCCAGGAACCTCATGTTAAGGCATGGGATAAGCAGGGTAGTCGTCGTGGACTCCGAGGGGAAACCAGCAGGTATCGTCACAGAGACAGACATAACAAGGAAGCTGAGAATTGATGGACCAGCATGGAAGAGGAGACCCATAGATAAGATATCAATAAGAAGGGTCATGAACGAGAACCCCATCAGCGTGGATATCAACGCCACTCCAAGGGAAGCCGCCGACCTGATGCTCAAGAAGAAAATAGGCTCACTCCTTGTGATGGAGGGGGAGGAACTTGCAGGCATCATAACCAAGAGGGACCTTCTCAGATTCTTCAAGGACAGATGCGCCGGCAGATGGAAGGTTGAGGATTTAATGACCCGGGATGTTAAAACTGTGACAGCCAACCATACACTGGCCCATGTTATAGATGTCATGGAGGAGAACGGCATATCAAGAGTTGTTGTAACCGGGAACGGGGCTGTTGAGGGAATAATAACCTCTGAGAACCTCTCATTTGCAACATTTGAGGACCCTGAGAGGGGCATACCTGTTGAAAGGGTCTACTTCATAAGCCGCGCATCCGAGGAGAAGAGGAGGGCCAGGACAATCGCAATGTTAACTGCAGGCGATATAATGACCGAGGACGTCATAACAGTCGAACCCTCAGCCGATGCGTCAGAGGCGGCTTCAGTGATGCTTGATAACGGCATAAGCGGACTGCCAGTTGTTGAGGATGATGAACTGGTGGGAATAATAACAAAAACAGATATAATAAGCGGGATACAGTAGGTGGAGAGTATGATAATTAAAAATATCATGTCAGAGGATCCTGTCTGCATCGATAAGGACCAGAACGTCTGCGACGCCCTTCGATTGATGGGCAAGAAAAACGTGTCAAGGCTCCTTGTCATCAACACAAACAGCGAACATGAGAGGGAACTTGTGGGGATAGTCACCGAGAAGGATATAGCCATAAAACTGGGATCATCAAGGTACGGAAATATGGCCCCATCCCACTTCCACGTCTCAACGGTCATGACAGGGGAACTCATAACCGCGGATCCAGACATGGACGCAGGAAACGCAGCAAGTCTCATGCTCGAGAACAACATAGGGAGCCTGCCTGTTATCCTTGATGGCGAGATACTAGGAATCGTGACCAAATCAGACATCCTTGATATATGCAGGGGAAGGGCCTATGAGAAGTACACTGCAGGCGATGTGATGAGCACAGAGATGATAACAGTATCCCCCCAGGAGAGGGTTGTCCATGCAAGGAGGATGATGATTGATGCGGGCATAGGACGGCTACTGGTAATGGATGGAGGGGAACTCGCCGGTATCCTCACCGCAAAGGACATGACACGTGCAGTTATAAACTTCAGGAAGGTGGTCCCGGATAAGCACAAACCATCAAGGATAAGAAACCTTCTAGTTGAGGATATAATGAAACAGAACGTCAGGACCGTTGAGGCAGACACGCCGGTAACGGATCTTGCATCAATGATGATGGAGACAGGTTACGGCGGCTTCCCAGTGGTGGACGGCGAACTTGAGGGTATAGTTACAAAGACGGACATCCTTGACCTCATAGTTGAGATAGAGGGTGTCTTCTAATCCTTTATTTTTTGAATAAACTCAAGACACATGCTTACTGAATGATCAGCGTGAATCTGATGAATACAGACATTCCTTTCCATGAGATCACAGAGAAAACAGGGATTCCCTCTGCAAGGCTGAAAGATGGGCTTGACAGGGGCGCCATCAGGGTCACTGAAGAGGGTGGTATGAACGCCCTGCTTTTCAAAAAGTCCCTCATGGACCTTGAGGCAGGCACGGTGATCTACACTGGAGATGAGGTTGAGGTTATCCGGGGGTTTCCGAAGATCAGGAGGACACTTCTGCTCTCCCCCACCCTGATGGAACACTTCAGGGACAGCGTTGCAGTGGAGGAGAAGATGAACGGCTACAATGTCCGCATAACACGCCTTTCGTCCGGGGATACGGTTGCAATCACACGGGGAGGCCATGTATGCCCCTTCACAACCAGGAAGGCACTGGAACTCATGGACCTTGACGGGTTCTTCTCTGACCATGCGGACCTTGTTGTATGCGGTGAAATGGTTGGAAGGGACAACCCCTATGTTTCACAGGACTACCCCGAGGTGGGGCCACTGGGCTTCAGGGTCTTTGACCTCAGGGAGAAGAACACCAACAGACCCCTCCCAATAAAGGAGAAGAGGGACCTTCTTGAATCCTACGGTCTTCCACCTGTATGTTTATTTGGAATTTACCCTGTCGAGGATGCTGCAGAGGAAGTTGCAGACATAATACGAACCCTGGGGAAGGAGGGAAGGGAGGGGGTTGTTATGAAGGACCCCTCCATGGATTTACCACCCCTCAAGTACACGTCATCCCAGGCACATGCACGGGAACTTGCATATGCCTTCAGCTACCCCTTTGACTTCGGGAGGCCATTCTTCTTCAGCAGGGTTATAAGGGAGGGGTTCCAGGCCTATGAACTGGATGAGTCAGATGAGGAAACCCTTGAGAGGGCCCACCGCCTTGGAGAGGCAATAATATACCCCATGCTTGAGAGGATAAAGGCCATAGCAGACGGTGAGGCCGCCTACGAGGACACGGTCATTGATGTGGATGACATGGAGACCGCCGAGGATTTCATAAGGCACCTCGTGCATCTCGGTGTCTCAGCAACCCTCGCAGATTACAGGGACGGTAAGGCCACGGTGAGACGATTCTACCAGGCAACAACAGACAGGATAAACAACTACCTGGAGGGGGGCCTCTACTGATGGCAGGGGAATCCATAGCCTACCTTGGACCCGAGGGGACATTCACCGAGGAGGCAGCACTCCATATTGGTGAGGAACTTCTGGCCTTTGACTCCATACTTGAGGTTCTGGGGGCGGTGGCATCAGGTAAGGCTTCAAGGGGGGTTGTCCCCATTGAGAACTCAATTGAGGGGCCGGTTGGGGTAACACTTGACCTTCTGGCATGGGAATATGATCTGTGCATAGAGAGGGAGATAATACTGAGGGTGAGGCACAACCTCCTTGTCAACAGTGGTGTATCCCTGGGGGAGGTGAGGGAGGTTTACTCGCACCCCCAGTCCCTTGCACAGTGCCGGCGGTTCCTGGAGAAACTGGGGGTCACAACACATTCAGCACCCAGCACAGCGGCAGCAGCCAGGACGATAGTGGGGAGAAGGGAACTTGCGGCGATAGGGACCCTGAGAGCCGCTGATATCTATGGCCTTGATGTGATCGCAGAGGACATACAAGACTTTGACCCCAACTTCACAAGGTTCATAGTCCTCTCAGAGAAGGATCATGAGCCAACAGGAAAGGACAAGACCTCCATAGTCTTTTCCCTGGCAGAGGACAGACCAGGGGGACTTTATGAAGTCCTGGGATTCTTTGCAGAGCATGGTGTGAACCTCACAAAGATAGAGTCCAGACCCTCAAAGAGGGGGCTTGGCAAGTACATATTCTTCATAGATTTTGAGGGGCACAGGAAGGACGCCGTAATAATGGACGTGCTTGATTGTATAGCTGATAGAACACCTTTCTTTAAAATTCTGGGGTCCTATCCAGAGGAAACTGTTTATGAATAGTTCTTTTGATTTTCCAGGGACCTCAGCAGACTTCAGTATAAACTTACTTTTCTATCGTGTCCGGGAATGTTCCATGCCATATAAATTATATATACCCGGCTGTTCAATATAGATCCAGTTGATTATCATTGATTTATCAGGAGATGATTATGATTAGTCCGGATAAGAAAATCCTCCTGAGACAGCTTAAGAAACTTGAAAGGGACCTTGAAGAGGGTAATATTTCAAGGAAGAAATACAGTGAACTGAAGGAACAGTACACGAAGGAACTTGAAACAATTGAGGCAGTTGAAAACATAAGGCGGCTTCAGGGGCAGAAAACCCCGGAAAAACCCCTCGACCACTGGGTGGAGGAATCACGGAAAAAGAAGGAGGAAGAGGAGAGGGAGGAACTCGTCAGAAGGTACGTCAAGACAGAGGAGGTCAAGGAAAGGAGGGGTCCGAATCTGTCGCTCATAGGTGCCATAATAATTGTGGCGGCGTTCTTCTTTGGAACGGGATTCGGGCTGTACTTCATGAACCTGAAGGAGGAAACCCCTGTTACAGGAACCGTTACTGTGAACGAAACAGCGTTCCCATCCTTCAACAACACCGTCAAAAATGTGACTGTAACTTCCACCACAAACAGGACCCCCACCAACACAACACCCACCACTCCAACAACACCAGAAAAGCCTTCAACACCCACCACTCCAACAACCCCTGATAATCAGGGGACCGGTGGAGGGGAGAATCCACCATCATCACCATGAGAGTGAGGAAACTGCATGAGGAAACACTGGCTCATCCTTTTCATAATAATGGTTGTTGCGGTGTCAGGATGCACGTCACCGGACAGTAACTCTGAGAACCAGACCAAGAGGTTCTCAGGAAACAATATTTCATTTGAGTACCCATCCAGCTGGGTGACAGCCAATTCACTGGCAAACGAAACAGTCGCAGCCGTCGGGGACCCGGCATCAGTTGATTCATCTGGACTTGCACAGGTCTCAGTTGTGATCCAGTCAAGGGAACTAGAGGGTAACCTCTATGATATGTACAGGGACAACTATGATACACTGTTCACCAACTCCAGTTACAGGAGGGTCTCAGAGACAAACACGACCATAGGTGGTTACCAGGCAATAGAGAATGTCTACCTTGTCCTTGATGGGGTACAGAAGAAGCAGAGAGCCATCTGGATACAGAACAACAGAAGGGTCTATGTGATACTCTGCACAGCCCCGGCTGACAGGTTCGACGCTGAAAGGAAGAACTTCGACCTTATCGTGAACAGCCTCAGATTTATTTAACTCCACTCTTCTTTCTTTAGGGATACACCAAAACTATAAATTTATATTTATCAAAATATTATTAAATTATAAGGGTCACTGCAGTGATAAATGGGCTCTTTTTATTTTATCTCCAGAGGTTTAAAGACTGTGACGGGTTTTTAAACCGGGATTTACAGGTGTGGCCTTGCTCACGATAACCACGGTAATCACTAAAGAAAAGGAGGAAGAAGGAATGGTATTGCCAATATGCGATGTCTGTCTTAAAAGCGGAATTTTATGTCAGGGCTGTGAAAATAAACTTAAAACAGGGGAGGTAACTCAGACTGAACTGGAGATCTCAAAGGTTCTATACAGGATTGGAGAGGGAAAACTCGGATTTAAAAGGGCCATAGACCTTGATGGAATAGTTATAATCATAACGGAGTCTGATGAGGTGGGAAAACTGATAGGCAAGGGCGGTAAAATCGTAAGGGCAATATCAAGGGCTCTGGGCAAGAAGGTGAGGGTGGTCGGTGAGAACTCTGACCTCAAATCAGTTGCAGAGGATGTCCTTGCACCTGCAAGGATTTCAGGGATCAACATAGTATTTGGAAAGGACGGTGAGGAACGCTTCAAGATCAGGGTTATGCGGGAGGATGCAAGGAGGGTTCCAGGAAAACTTGAAACCCTCAACGAGATAATAGAAATGCTGACCGGCGAAAAAACGGTTGTTGTTATAGATGACACATGATGGGGATGGAATGGAGATAGTACTTTGCGTTACAGGAAGCGTTGCCGCCATTGAGGCGGTTAAACTCGCAAGGGAACTGAGAAGGCAGGGCGCCAGTGTCACCTGTTTCATGAGTGAGGACGCCTGCAGAATAATACACCCCTATGCAATGGAGTTCGCCACAGGAAGCAAACCCATCCTTGAACTTACAGGGGAGATAGAGCACGTTAAGTACGCCGACGCAGACCTAATCCTGGTGGCCCCTGCAACAGCCAACATCATAGGTAAACTTGCCTTTAAGCTGGCCGACAACCCCATATCATCCCTTCTCCTCACGGCATCAGGGATGGGGACCCCAATAGTTATGGTCCCATCAATGCATGAGGCCATGTATGCCGCTGCAAAGGGGAACATGCGAAGGCTGAGGGATGAGGGTGTTGTCTTTGTTGAGCCCCGCATGGATGAGGGGAAGGCCAAGTTCCCTGACATCAACACGATAGTACTTGAGGCGATGAGGCAGACCTCAAAGCAGAGGTTGAGGGGTAAAAGGGTCCTCATAAGCCTTGGCGGAACATATGAGCCAATAGATCCAGTCAGGGGCATTACAAACAGAAGTTCAGGTAAGATGGGTCTTGCGGTTGCACGAAGGGCATACATTGAGGGTGCCGACGTCACACTCCTGGCAGGTATCATCTCAGTGGATATCCCCCAGCAGTTCACAGTTATAGGGACTGAGACAGCGGATTCCATGGCATCAGCAGTCAGGGAACTTATAGGGGAACATGATGTATTCGTATCGGCTGCAGCCGTCGCTGACTTCAAACCCACCTACACAGAGAGGAAGATATCCTCAGATGGAGAACTCACACTCACACTTAAACCAAACCCCAAGATCATAAAAATTGCAAGGGAACTTAACCCCGACGCACTTATTGTTGGATTCAAGGCCGAGTACGATGTCCCCAGGGATGAACTTATCAGATCTGCAGAGAAGCAGATGCAGGAGGCTGGTGTGGATATCGTCGTTGCAAATGACGTTTCAGTTGAGGGGTTCGGCTCAGACAGCAACATGGCCATCATAGTCTCAGATGAAGCACTGGAACTTCCTGTAATGAGCAAGGATGACCTCGCATCCCTAATAATTGATGAGATTGCAGGGAAACTTGAAGAAAAGGAACGAAATTCTTGATAAGCTTAAAAAATAATGCTTTCACTCATTTTATTTCAGCAGAAATCAGAAAAATGGAGTTATTCACTCCAGGTTATTGTGTTGCAACAATAACCCGGAGGTGAAATTA
The DNA here is from genome assembly GCF_000145295.1 of Methanothermobacter marburgensis str. Marburg. Lineage (NCBI taxonomy): Archaea > Methanobacteriati > Methanobacteriota > Methanobacteria > Methanobacteriales > Methanobacteriaceae > Methanothermobacter > Methanothermobacter marburgensis. The sequence continues at coordinate 1,473,316 of NC_014408.1, read as the reverse complement.
TGGCCTTCAGTTGGGATTAAAATTATGTAACTAACCCAATATATACCTTTTTTACTAAAAATCTGTTAAAAAATCATATGAATTTCAATCACTTCTTTTAACAAGAACAGCCATATGGTCCTTCTCGTAGGGATTAAGGCCCACCTGGTCCATCACCTGGAAATCTGAGTCCCTGAGTTTCCTTACCTCCTCACGGAAGATCTTACGGGGGCTCCTTGTAACATCTATGCTCCTGGCCTTTATCATTATGAGACCGTAGCCATCATCCCTCAGGAAATATTCCATATTCTCGGCGAACAACCGGGTCTGGTCTGGCTGTGCAATGTCACAGTAGACGAGGTCAGCCGCCTCAACCATCCTGAGGTAATCTCTGGGCCTTGAAGCGTCCTCGAGAAGCGGCAGCATGTTCATACGGGCACTGCACACCTCCAGAAGCTCCCTCATCATCCTGGGTGAAAATTCAACGCAGTATACCCTGCCGTCTGTCACAATATCAGAGATGTGTGAGGCTGTTGTTCCGGCCGAAGCCCCAAGATACAGTACCCGGCAACTGGCTTTCAGGCTGAAGCCTCTGAGACCATTGTGAATGGCGGCTGCAAGTTTGGACCGCCTGGGATCCCAGACCCGGTACTCCCGGCCACCCCACTCTATGAGCTTCTCCCCATAGACCCTCACACCGGGATTGGGGTTCACTGTGAGGAGCGAGTCATTCATCATAAAAACACCATCAAGGCCCTTAACACGTTTCACTGGACACACCCTCCACTCTGATTATCTTTTCCTCTGGAACCTCTTCCTTTTGACGGGAGGTTTCTTGTTTTTATTTTTTATGAATTCAAATCTCTCATTGAAACTTTCAATGATCTCTGGATCGAATTCCCCGCTGAAAACATCCTTTCTCACTGCGATTACTATTTTACCGGCAAGAAGCCTTGCAACCCTGCCCCTTATCCACCATGGTGATGACCGTATGGAGGGGTGCTGAAAGATCACCCCATGCTTTGGGGGCCTGGCATTTGATTTGAGATGCCTGAAGAGGGCCTTCTCAGCCCCAAGGACCTGTACAGTGGATGAGGGGAGCATGGCAAGTTCCCTGAGGCCACCTGCATGTGCAATAAGCCTTGCCCCAACATTCGCACCTGCAAGTGCCCTGAGGTTGGGGGCGAGCTTCTCCATTTTGAGGTCAATGTACCTCTCGGTGTCCTGCCTCAGCCTCTGGAGTCTCCTGATACTCTCTGCAAGGTCCATGAAGATATGGAGGTCCTCGCTGCTGATATCCGAACCTATGCTTTCCTCCACATCCATCCTGAAATTTTCAAGTATCCTGTCCCGGTCACCGTACCTGGCAACCAGCTCAACGTACTGCTCATGGCTCCTCACACCATCCAGTTCAGGGAAGTGAAGGGAATACCACTCCCTCAGCCTCTCTATCAGTTTCCCGATCTCCTCGTCCAGTTCATCAAGGGCATTTATGGCCTGTATGAGGAACCTGTCAGATTCCCTGAGGGACTCCCTCAGTTTTTCCCGGGTTGCCGAGATGAGGGCGCTGTGTATGAATCTGGATGGGGGGATATCAGTGATTGATTCCAGTATCTCATCGAGGTTCTCCCTCAGATGGACTCCGGCGGCTGATGGCATTTCAAACCTGATTTTACCAAATTCAGAGTATGCAGGGGATGGTTCAGCCTCAACAACAACCTCATCGTATTCACCAAGGAGCCTTTCAAGTATCCTCCTCTCCTCAGGTGTGATACCTCCCATCTGTGATTCGCTGAGCCTGCTGGCCACATCATCCAGCGGGAAAGTTTCATAATCTATGACTTTCAGATCTTCACTGAAGGCAACAAAACCAGCAACGCAGCCTGTGAGATAACACTTCATAGGGGTACATCTATAGGTGGTGACTATAAATATATTTAGAAGGTGTTTTTCATGCTGAGGACCAGGATATGTAATATTGAGCTCAGGAATCCAACCATGCTTGCTGCGGGAGTTATGGGGAGCATGGCTTCATCCCTCAACAGGGTCTACCGTGCAGGTGCAGGGGCCGTTGTAACCAAATCCTTTTCACTGGAACCCAATGAGGGCTATAAAAATCCCACCACAGTGGAGGTTACCGGCGGGATCATAAATGCCATAGGCCTATCAAATCCTGGAGTTGAGGCATTTAAAGAGGAGCTCAGGGGGGTGGATGATGATGTGCCCCTCATAGCATCCATCTACGGGTCTTCACCGGAGGAATTTGCCAGGGTGGCGGCTTCAGTGGAGGACTACGTGGACATGATCGAACTCAACGTGTCCTGTCCCCACGCCATGGCGGGTTGCGGGGCTTCCATAGGACAGGATGCCGGGCTGACATTCAGGGTGGTATCGGCTGTAAAGGATGCTGTGGGCGTGCCGGTATCCACCAAGCTCACACCAAACGTTACAGACATCGTTGAGATAGCAAAAAGCGCAGAGGATGCAGGTTCAGATGCCCTGACCCTCATAAACTCCCTTGGTCCCGGGATGAAGATCGATATAAAAACAGCAAAACCTGTACTCTCCAATGCCTTTGGGGGAATGTCTGGTCCCGCCATAAAACCCGTGGCTGTAAGGTGCGTCTATGATGTTTACCGCAGTGTTGAGATCCCAATAATTGGCGCCGGTGGCGTCAGGGACTTCAGAGACGCGGTTGAATTTCTCTTTGCAGGTGCAGTGGCCGTTCAGGTGGGTACAGCCATAATGTATGATGGCCCCGAGATCTTCATGGGGATATGCAGGGGCCTTGAAAGGTTCATGATCGAGGAGGGCTTCTCATCGGTTGATGAGATGGTTGGACTGGCCCATGAGGGGGTGTGATTTCATGGGAAATGTTCCAGAGCTTCTTGAAATTAAGGGTATAGTTGAGGAATCTGAGACCGTCAGGACATTCATATTTGACTGGGACTTCAGGAGGGAAATAGTGCCCGGACAGTTCGTCATGGTCTGGAATTTCAGCGACGAGAAACCCATGTCAGTCTCACTCATTGACCATAAGAGGTCTGAGATCGGCATATCCATAAGGAGGGTTGGTGAATTCACATCAGCGGTCCATGAACTGGACGAGGGAGACCTCCTGGGGGTCAGGGGACCCTATGGAAGGGGTTTTGAACTCATGGGAAGAAACCTGATCCTTGTGGGCGGCGGGATAGGTATGGCACCCCTTGCAGCCCTTGCAGAGGAGGCTGTGGCACGGGGCATGAATGTGGATGCGGTTGTGGCTGCAAGGACATCAGATGAGCTTCTCTTCACAGAGAGGCTTGAGAATGCAGGTGTTAATATCCATACATGTACAGATGATGGAACCTGCGGGTTTCAGGGATTTGCACATGAACGCCTTTCTGAAATGGATGGAGAATATGACATGGCGGCTGTGTGCGGTCCAGAACCCATGATGTTCCATGTGAAGGCGGTGCTTGATGAGAGGGGGATACCGACCCAGTTTTCCCTTGAGAGGTACATGAAGTGTGCCGTGGGTATCTGCGGCCAGTGCTGCGTCGACGGGACAGGGTGGAGGGTCTGTGCCGAGGGTCCTGTCTTCTGGGACCATGAATTACGGGGTGTCGGTGAATTTGGCAGGTACAGGAGGGACGCTGCCGGCCGGAGAATCAGCTGGTAATGTGGTGGTTTCATGATTGAGAGGCTCAGGGGCACCATCACATCTGCTTCATTCCTTGTACTTGCACTGATACTTCTATCGGCCATTGTAATCTATCCCATCTGGACCATGCTCTTCCTGGGGGCTGTGTTCGCCTACATTGTAAGGCCGGTGGCTTTAAGGATAAATGAGAGGATACCCTACCTCTCGGTCTCAATAATCATCGCCATGATCGTTGTTATAATGCCCCTTATTGGTATAGTGGTTTTTACCGTGGATTCCCTCATAAACTCCACCCCCTCACTCATAACCCTTGCAAGGGGCTTTGATATCCCCTACCTTCCGGGACAGCTCCAGAGTTCCGGGGGCACCCTGGGGGCTTTGAGGGGTATTTTAACCGACATACTGAGAGGATCCATCAACTATGTGATTGATGTGATACAGTCAGTCCCCATGATAGCCCTGCAGCTCTTCATATTCCTCTCATCAACATTCTACTTTGCAAGGGATGGTGAAAGGCTCCTTTCATATATAAGGGGCATCATACCCACTGAAGCCAAGCCCTTCATGAGGAGGATGGCCTCTGAGACAGAACGTGTGCTCATGAGCATATTCTATGGCCACTTCCTCACAGCGCTCCTCATAGGCATCATGGCGGGGCTCGGCTTTCACCTCCTGGGCTACCCCTACGCCATAGTCCTCGGTATAATAACCGGGATATTTCAGCTCATACCGGTTATAGGTCCATGGGCTGCCTACACCCCCCTTGCCATCTATGACTTGGTGACCGGGAATATCCTCAGGGGGGTTCTGGTCCTCATATTCGGGATATTCCTCAGCACAATCGACATATACCTCCGGCCAAAGCTTTCAGGTAAGTATGCTGATATACACCCCATGATATTCCTTGTGGGTTTCCTTGGGGGCCCGGTCGTATGGGGTGTTGCCGGGTTCATAGTGGGGCCACTGGTCCTGGGGCTTGCCTACGCGGCCCTTGAGGCCTACCGGCTTGGAGAATCAGCTGCTGAGGAGAACCAGTGAACATAAAGTGTCATGCTTATTCCGGTTATTTCGTAATATTACAGCATCATGATAATTGCACATCATGTTAGTTATGATAATTCATTTACATGTCTCCCGTGTTTTGTTAAGCAGGAGCACCTGGAAGAACAATTATAAGTAGTAAAAATATTATAAACGTGAGGGTTTCAATTGCCCCTTTTTCTTCTCATTTAAACGCTCTCTTAGACCTAAGATAATAGGAGTACAAAATTTATCATTAAAAGAAACACTAACAATAATCTGACCTGTGCCTGCATCACTGCATATGATCTAATGGCCAGCAAAGTTACTGGAACCGTGAAAGATGACAAAATAACCGCAATATAATAAAGAAGCCTATGTATCGAGCATCATCCCACCTCAAACTACATCAGGGTTCTTCGGTATTTCAATATAGTGTATACAATGATCCTCACCAACATAAGCCCTAACCTCATAACCATAGAATGACCCTGGATGATACGATACTTCCAGTATTCCCTAGGTAGGTAATGGTCCCTTATCCTAAGAATCAAATCACCTTCACCTATAATTACACCTATAAAACCTAGATTGAGTTCCACACTAGTAGCAAGAGCTTTAACACCACCAATAGTTATTATACCTTCTACAACATCCCATGGAATGTATGTTTGATGTTCCACGATAAATTCTTTGATGCTGCCTGTTTGGAGTTTATGTAGGCTATTGTTGTTGCATATGCTGCCATTTTAACTTGGTGGCCTACCAAGCCATAACCGAGTATAAAGGTTATGGGGTTGTGTGGGGGGAGTTGCATTGAAGCTATAAGACTCATAAAAGCTTTTTTCGCGCTGTTCTTTAAGCCTTCAAAGGTGCTGTTACCCTAAGGGTGACTTTGGCCTTTCATTTGGAGTTCTTTCAGGGCTTTTTTTGTAGGACTTTTTTGGTGTTTTCCAAGTTTTTGTAGTGTTTTGTTTTGGGGGGTTTAGTTTGAGGGCTTGCTTGTGGCATTTCAGGGCTTCCTCTGGTTTTTTGAGGTCTTCCAGGATTATTCCTTTCCATTTCCATGCATCTGCGAATTCTGGGTTTATTTCAAGGGCTTTTTCAAAACATTCCAGTGCCTCCTCATATTTTCCAAGTTTCCTGAGGAGTACTCCCTTGTTAGCCCATGTTTCGTCGTTTTCTAGGTTTATTTCTAAGGCTTTTTCATAGCATTCCAATGCCTCATCATATCTCTTAAGTTCTTCAAGGACTACTCCTTTGTTGTTCCATGCTTTTGCATTTTTTTGGTTTATTTCTAAGGCTTTTTCATAACATTCTATTGCTTTTTCAGGTTTACCGATTGTGTCAAGGAGCGCTCCTTTGTTGTTCCATGTTCCATCGTCTTCTGGATCTATTTGTAGTGCCCTTTCATAGCATTCCAATGCCTCATCATATCTCTTAAGTTCTTCAAGAATTAGTGCTTTGTTGTACCATGCCTCTACGAATTCTGCGTTTATCTGTAATGCTTTTTCATAGCATTCCAATGCCTCCTCATATTTTCCAAGACTACGTAATCCGTTACCTTTATTATACCATGCTTTTGCATTTTTTTGGTTTATTTCTAAGGCTTTTTCATAACATTCTATTGCTTTTTCAGGTTTACCGATTGTGTCAAGGAGCGCTCCTTTGTTGTTCCATGTTCCATCGTCTTCTGGATCTATTTGTAGTGCCCTTTCATAGCATTCCAATGCCTCATCATATCTCTTAAGTTCTTTAAGGACTACTCCTTTGTTGTTCCATGCTTCTGCTAGTTTTGGATTGTTTTTGAGGATTTTTTCATAACATTCTAAGGCTTTCTCTGGTCTTTTGAGTTTTAGTAGTGTCATTGCATTATAGTGCAAGATTTCCGGGTCGTTTGGACTCGCCTTGAGGGCTTTCCTGAATTCTTTAAGAGCTTCTTTGTATTTTCCCTGTTTTAGGCTTGATCGGCCCCCGCTGAGGTGCCATCCAGCTTTTCCGCTGGCCATCCAATCCTTTATCTTCTTAAGGGGGTTCATGCTCCAGCCTCTCTCAACTTCTTTTCTAGGTAGTTTTTGAATCCTAGTATGCATGCCTCTATCGCCTCGCGATTCTCATATGTTAACAGGGCCGCAACGCCCATCCCGGTGCCTATTATAGTGCTTCCATGTTTTATGGCCTCCACAACATCCCCATCCTTTAAAGCCTCCTTGAACAGCTTCCATTCATCCCTCATGAATTTACCTAAATTATTTATAGCCCTTTCTATATCGTCGGGATCGCCACCAACACTACCACTGCTAACCGCCCTTAGAGTATCTACGGCTTCTCTATACTCATTTACCATTCTACGGGTCCATCCGTCTGACTGTCTTGATAGTATTTCAAGATAGTTTTGTATTGGTTGTGTGTCTCCTGTTAGTAATGTGTAGGTGATGAATGTTGGCAGACCACCTGGTGTTGGTAGTATGGTCATCATTGCGACATTTTCGAGGTTGTAACATCAGGCTTTTTCTTGGTTTTTAAGTTTTTTGTGAAGTGCTGCTTTGGTTTTGTGTAATAGTTTGTTTTTTGGGTTTATTTTGAGTGCTTTGTCGAAGCATTTTAGGGCTTTTTTGTATTTGCCGATTTTGGATAATGTTATTCCCTTGTAAGTTAATGTTTCAATGCTTTTTGGGTTTATTTCTAGGGCTTTGTTGTAGCATTCTAGTGCTTCTTCATATTTGCCCAGCTCCTGGAGGGTTGTTCCTTTGTTGTTCCATGCTTCTATAAGTTCAGGGTTTATTTCTAGGGCTTTGTTGTAGCATTTTAGGGCTTTTTTGTATTTTTTAAGTTCTTTTAGTATTATTCCTTTGTTGTTCCATGCTTCTGCATATTCCGGATTTATTTTTAATGCCTTGTCATAATATTTTAAAGCTTTTTGGTATTCTTTGTTTTGGGTGAAACAGAATCCTATGTTGAATAAATCTTTCTCAGTTTTTGATATGAGGAGCCTATAGACATTTATGGCTTTTTCATACTCTTCTTTTTCAATTAATCCCAACGCGATTTTTCCTAGAGAATATTCTATGAAAATGAAGACTACACTTAATAGAAATATAAATAATATGACTGCATTTAAATCCAATTTAATCTCCTCCAGTTTCTTTTTCAAGAACGGCCTTCACAAATTCCTTAAAGCCACTCACCACCCACGAACCAACCGTTATTCCTCCAGCAATAAGCTCAATACCATATTTCACAACATCCACAATATCTCCCCTCTTAAGAGAGTTATAGAACCTCACATATCTATCACGGAAAAACCCGAGAATATCTCCTCTTTTCCCATCGGGTCCTATTAAACTATTTGGATCTAAACTATTCTGAAGCTCTTTTATCACATTATCCAAGACTTCATTAGGATCCGTTATCTTCTTTAAAAGTAATTCAAAGTATGTAGCATCCTTACTCAACCATGCATACGCCATAGCAAGAGGTATGCCACCTGGTGTTAGTAGTGTCATTATTGCGGCGTCTTTGATGTATGGTAGCCATTCAGGATGCTCCATGATAATATATGCGGCCAGGGTAACAGCCAAACTCAAACCAAGGGTTTCTGGGGCTGAAAGCACACCCAGTTCAAGCACAGCAGCCTCGGCTGTTGAAACACCAGCAACACCAATAAATTTCCACCAACCACTCCAATTCAAAATTTCATTCCCAAGTTTTTTGGCTAGTTCTGTTTGTTGGTGGTAGTATGCTCCCATAATATTCCTGTTTTATGGTCTATTAAATGAAAAAACCTTAACATCCCCCTTCATCTTGGCAACATGATAACTCCTCTTTATGTTCCGAATATAATTAATGCAAGGATTATGGCCATCATCCATCTTATTTCTTCTTTTTTTCCCTTCAACTCATCCACGAAGAAGTGCAACCAGAATAAAAGGAAATAAATAAACACGGCTAAAAGGGCCGCTATTGGAACCAAACCATTAAAATGCCTAATCCCAACAAAATATAAAATAATATCAACACAAATAAGAAAATAAACCTTCCCAAACAAAGATTCATAATCCAAAAAAGACCCTCCTCACTAACAATATACTGCTTCATCCCCACCGTAGAGTACCATCAGGGTTCTTCGGCATTCCATGTTGTATGCAATGGGATCCTCATACTGAAGTCTTGGATTCTTTGATTAAAAGGGTTGCCACTATCAGAGCAAAAATACCTATTAATATTCTGTCTAAGATTATCATTGTTAAAGCAAAGATGTATGCTAGTATTATGGAGGATTTGGCTAACCATTCCATCTTAAGTTTCCCTATCTTATTTAAGAAGATGAAAGAGATTATGAGGAATGTGAAAGCCCCCACATCCCCCCCAAGGAAAAAAGATCCAATGGCAAGCAACACACCACCTATAACCCCATATAAGAGAAAATCCAACCTCTTTTCCCGTTCTCCTAAACCTCCTAATATCAGTAATATACAACCTATAAATACTAACATAAAAAGTATACAGCCTATGATTATTCTTAAACCTAACATAGAACCACCCATCCTTTTTCTCCAATCACCCCACCACAAATCACCTCAAAGCCAAAACCAAACACAACTTAGTAGATCTGCCACTGAAACCAACACCTAGATAATCAGCACATAAAGCTTATCAATCCAAACAAACCACCACCTTAAATATATACTGCTTCATCCCACCGTAGAGTACCATCAGGGTCCTTCGGTATTTCAATATAGTGTATACAATGATCCTCACCAACATAAGCCCTAAGCTCATAACCATGAGCCCATGTACGATGATATGCAATATATTTCCAATATTCCTCTGGGAGATAATGATCCCTAAAATCGAGTATCCCATTGCCTATAGCCATACACAAACCAACTGGCTGAAGTATTACCCCACCACCAGATTTCGATAATACATATATTACTGCTGGAAGCATATATTCAACAAAATCATTTGAAATGTATGTTTGATGTTCCACGATAAATTCTTTGATGCTGCCTGTAATGTTGTTGAGTTTGGAGTTTATGTAGGCTATTGTTGTTGCGTATGCTGCTATGTTAACTCCTATGAGGCCCTGACCCACCAAGCCATAACTGATGATTTCAACAAAGGTCATGGGGTTATGTAGGGCGAGTCGCATTGAAACTATAAGACCCATGAAGGCTTTTCCCACACTATCCCTTAAACCTTCAAGATTTACTGTGCCATTACCATCCAAGAGTGACTTTAACCTTTCAGAGGACATTATGGTTCGGCCAAGTTCTTGGGCCCATTCTGTTTGTTGGTGGTAGTAGCAGTATGCTCCCATAAGATTGTAGATTATGTCTCTGACCATTCCTGTTTTATGGTCTATTATGATGTATCTTCCTTGGTTGTCAGTGATTAGCGTATAATTTTCGGTTTCGAGGATGTCTAGTGGCTCTCCATTGAGTAGTTTCTGGCCTATTCCTGTTATTGGGGCGGTTGTGGGGTCTGATCCTGGGAATAAGGCTTCCATAACATAGTATTCTATTGGGTTTATGGTGGATGTCCTTGCGTAGTTGAATGCTTTCAGGTTTTGTGTTGTTCCGTTGGCTTTCACTCCCATGTTGTGGTTGCATTCCAGGCTTATCCATGTCGCTGGGCTGTGGTCTCCTGCTGAGACCATCGCTGGCCTGGTTCTTGTCCATGTTATGTTGTATTTTGCGGCTGCCTGGTCTGCGATTGTGTCGTGGAGGTATATTGTTTCGAGGCCTGCGAGGAATAGTCCGTAGGCTGCTTTTAATGGTCCTGGAGGGTATTCTTTGTTTAGCCAGTATTGTAGTGTCTGGTTTGTTATTTTTTTGGTGGCTATGGTGTAGGTTATAATGGCGTCATAGTTGCTGGCTTCCCAGGTTAGGGTGTCATTTATTATTATGTTGGGCCCGGTTTCTCCTGGCGGGTGTATGTAGTAGCCGTTTGTGTAGAGTAGTAGGAGCGTCCTTGTTGATCGGTTCCCTGGGAATGTTATGTTGGCTATTGTGACACTTTCTTCGCCAGGATATTCTATGCTGACTTGGAGGATGTCTATGCATCTTCCATGGTTTGTTAGGATGAAGTTCTTTTCTTGTTCTGTTAGGTTGAAGTTGTTGAGGTATTCATTTATTGTTTCGAGTTCGTCGAGTCCGAGTTTTGTGCAGATTTCTATGAGTCTGTTCAGTCCTGCGGTGGCGGTCCAGACAATTTCCCTTTGACTTTGCCTGTTCACCTGATAGAATGGGTTGGTTAGCTCTGCCAGTTTATATGCTACACCATCCTCCACAAGGAATACTGTCTCATTGAATGGGCCTGTAGCCATAGCCCCTATACTAATCCATTTGGCTGTATTGTTAAGAGGCATTTTAAAGGTTAAGTTTAAAGTTTGTCCCAAAAACGTTACTGCTGTTGAATTAACATGAATTGTCGCAAGCATAACCTCCAACATCATCGTCCTAGTGGATGTGACACCATAACCCCGGACGGTTAAGGTTACGGTGTATGTTCCTGCTTTGTAGGTGTGTGTTGGGTTCCTTTCAGTGCTTGTTGTGTTGTCTCCAAGGTCCCATTGCCATGATTGGATGGAACCTGTGCTCTTATCCATGAAATAGGTGGTGTAACCTTCGATTTTGTAGGTGTAGTCGGCCCGTGGCCTTGTGATGGTTCCTTCTTTTTTTGTTATTTGTTGTATTGTAATGTGGTCTGGTAGTTTGCCTGTGCTGTTGTAGAAGTTTATTATCCTTGCATAGGCGTAGATCAGGCTTTCGTAGCGCACTTGTCCAATGGCTGTGTTGGCATAGTTCGGCGACCTGCCATTGGATTCCATGAAGTTTTTGATGTTCTGGGCTGCTTGGAGGTATCCTGTCCCTGTTGTGTATGTCTTGTAGAGTGTTCCTGTTGCCGCCCCACTCGGATTAGTAGGAGGATTATAATCAGGTAATGATATGCCGGTCCTTTTGCCCTGATTAAGGTTCAGGACAGTGGAGGACGCCGCATACAAATAATTGTCTGATGTTATATTCTTCCCATTAACCACAACCATTGATGGTATACGGTTCTGTGATGCTGTATAGTTTCCTATCATCTTAGAGGCGTCACAAACCTCATCATATGATAAACTTAGAGCGAAAGAATTACCTATAAGATAGAAACACAAGACAGCCATCATAAAGAACAGAAACTTTCTCATAAAAAACACCTCCAGCAAAATAAAGTTGATTATAAAATCATATAAAAATATTATTATCCAATTGAGGACCGAAAAACATAAATCCCATTATATAACACAAATTTAATATTAAAATTTATTAGATAAGATCTTCGTCACTTACATTTTCTCTTAGATCTCTAACATCCCATGTTCATGATTTTCATTAAAAACTTACAAAAAATCCATGCAAAGCATGCATGAAGTGTTAATATCTCTTTCTTTGTAATGCAAATGAGATTGCATTGAGTGTTTCTTTAAATTGGCATTGGAATGATTTTCCCAGTGATAAATTGGCATTTCATCACATAACGTCTTTGTTTGAGTCTGTATCTGCGGTACTTACACTCCACCAGGAGCGTATGGTTTATTGCCAAAGGAGGAAGCGATAATGCTTACATCACGTAATTTTTCACGTTCTTTACTGTAATTCTTCACGGGCTTAACATCTTTATCGATTTGTAATGGGATGTATTGTCTGTTCACAGAAACTCTAACTCAATGGTGTCTTATTACATTTTGACATGAAAGGGATCTATAGTTTTTATCTGATTTTTTTCTTGTTCCGTTTTGTTTTAGAAGTTGTTCAAGTCGAGATTTTGCAGGTGTTTTTACAAGTCAACTGCTCTGTGTTCACATTTTTTAATATCTTTTGATACTATGGCATACTGGTCTGGCAAGCCAGTTAAACGGATAACCCCTTCATTCCTAGAACATTTTATTAGTCCCACACAACAGAGTAAACTCCATGGAAAGATACAGCATGGTGCTCCTTGACATCGACTACCTAACGGTCGATGAGATGCCCGTCATCAGGCTCTTTGGTAAGGACAAGTCAGGAAATGAGCCAATCATCGCATATGACAGTTCATTCAGGCCATACATCTATGCAATCCCCATCGATACAGAGAGGTGCCTGGATGACCTCGCTGAACTGGGACTGGAAAAACTTGAGGTCACAGAGCGAAGGGACCTTGGAAAACCGGTGGAGGTTATAAGGATAGAATTCAGGCACCCCCAGGAGGTTCCGAAGTTAAGGGATAGGATAAGGAACCTTGAATCCGTTGCGGATATAAGGGAACATGACATCCCCTTCTACCGGAGGTACCTCATTGACAGGTCAATCGTTCCAATGGCAGGGATAGAATTCAATGGCGTGGAGGCGGAGTCGGCATCATCCATCACATCAGATGATGTGAGGATAATTGAGATAACCGACGGGATACAAACATCTGATTCTGGCTTCCCCCAGCTGGACATCCTCAGCTTTGACATTGAGGTGAGAAACCCCCATGGGATGCCTGACCCTGAGAATGATGAGATAGTGATGGTTGGAATTGCCGGTAACATGGGCGTTGAATCGGTGATATCAACGAGGGGTGAGCACCTGGACTTCGTTGAAAGGGTTGGGGATGAGGCGGCAATCCTTGAGAGGTTCGCTGAAATCGTCAGGGAGAAAAAACCCGACATCCTTGTGGGCTACAACTCCGACAACTTCGACTTCCCCTACCTATCAAGGAGGGCCGAGATCCTTGGGGTGGAACTTGACCTTGGATGGGATGGCTCAAGGATAAAGACCATGAGGAGGGGATTTGCAAACGCAACAGCCATAAAGGGAACGGTGCACGTGGACCTCTACCCTGTGATGAGGAGGTACATGAACCTTGACCGCTACACACTTGAGAGGGTCTACCAGGAACTCTTCGGGGAGGAGAAGCTGGACCTTCCAGGCGATAAGCTCTGGGAGTACTGGGACCGGGAGGAGCTGAGGGATGAACTCTTCAGGTACTCCCTTGATGACGTCGTTGCAACCTACCGGATCGCAGAGAAGATTCTCCCCCTCAACATGGAGCTCACCCGTATAGTTGGCCAGCCCCTCTTTGACATATCCCGCATGGCAACCGGACAGCAGGCCGAATGGTTCCTTGTAAGGAAGGCATACCAGTACGGCGAACTTGTACCAAACAAACCATCACACTCGGAGTTCTCAAAGAGAAGGGGTCGCAGGGCCGTTGGAGGGTATGTTAAGGAACCTGAGAGGGGCCTCCATGAGAACATAGTCCAGTTCGACTTCCGCAGCCTATACCCCAGCATAATAATCTCAAAGAACATATCCCCGGACACACTCACCGATGAGAAAGATTGTGACTGCCACGTTGCACCGGAATACGGTTACAGGTTCCGTAAGGAGCCAGCAGGTTTTGTACCCTCGGTTATAGGCGAGATACTCTCTGAGAGGGTCAGAATCAAGGGGGAGATGAAGCGCTCAGATGACCCCATGGAGCGAAAGATACTCAATGTACAGCAGGAGGCCCTCAAGAGGCTTGCAAACACCATGTACGGGGTCTACGGTTACTCAAGGTTCAGGTGGTATTCAATGGAGTGTGCAGAGGCCATAACCGCATGGGGAAGGGATTACATAAAGAGGACAATAAAAATAGCCGAGGAATTCGGTTTCCATACGGTTTATGCAGATACAGATGGTTTCTACGCAACATACACAGGGAGGAGGTCCTAGGATCTCACCTCATCCATGAACCTCTCAATTATCTCCTCAGGGCTTAAATCTATGACAGGGACATCCGCGTTACCAGGTTTTACAGGCACATGGGCAAAAACTGGCCCATCCTCCTGGAGGACACGCTTAAAGTCAGGTTCCTCGTGGAATCTGATAACATTGAATCCCATTGACCCGGCAACATCCCCCAGGTCTATGAGATCTGAGTAGGTGCACTGGGAACCAGTGCTTCCGTAGCACCTGTTGTCCAGGAGGACTATGACGAGGTTTTTGGGTGCCTGGGCAGCGGCTGTTACCAGTCCCCCCAGGTTCATGAGGATGGATCCATCACCATCAAGTACCACAACCCTCCTATCCTGTGAGAGGGCAAGGCCAAGTCCAATGGAGGGGGCCATACCCATGGATCCAAGCATGTAGAAATGTCTTGACGAATCCTTGATACTGTAGAGCTCCCTTGATGGGAAACCCAGGTTGCATACCACGATTTCATCATCAAGGACGCCCACAATTCTTTCTATGGCTTCAATTCGTGTAAGCATGTTATCACCAGTAGGCAACCTCAAGGAGCACAGCCACAGGATGCCTCCTTTTAAGTGAAAGTTCTGTGAGTTCCATTATGGATTCCCTTGCCTCTGAGGGTGTTTCAGGGGTACTGTAGGGTATTTTGAGGATATCAAGTATATCGGTCGTGGCCCTTCCCATGGGGATCTGGGCCTCCATGAACTCACCCCTTGTCCCCCTGTGGCTTACAATCATTGTTATGGGGATATGGTAGAGGCTGTAGAGTGATGCGAGGACATTCACGGAGTTACCGAGACCTGAGTTCTGCATCAGCATGGCTGTGGTCTTGCCGGCCATGTAGGCGCCGGCTGCAACACCGAATCCCTCTTCCTCACGTGTAACAGGCACGTGCCTGATTTCCGGGTCAGAGTCCACCATTTCAAGGACGAACCTGAGGTTCACACAGGGGACACTGACCGCGAAGTCTATCCCCGCCTCCTTCATACCCTCGTAAACAGCCCTGCTGCTATCCAACTTCATAACCCCTTAATCTTGAGGTCCAGGCCGAGTTCATCTGATATTTCATTCAGCCTTTGAAGGAGCTTTTCATCCACCTCTATTCCCTCTTCACGCCCCCTCTTTATGTTCATGGCCTCAATGTCACCGGGTATGAGGACGTCCCCGGATGATTTAACCTCCTCGATGAATTCATCCACGCTGGATTTGAATTCCTGGAGGTCGACCATCTTTGAGGGGTCTATGGCCATCATGAGGTCGCCCTTGGTGCACATCTCCCGGGGGTTCGCGGTTCCCTTCACCGCAGCCCCAAAGGCAGCCCCCACAAGGGGACCTGCTAGGATCTCTATCATGAATGAAAGCGCATAACCCTTATGCCCACCGAAGGGGAGTATGGACCCCTTAAGGGCAAGTTCAGGGTCGGTTGTGGGGTTTCCATCGGCGTCCATTGCTATGTTTTCGGGTATACTCTCACCCTTCCTGGCGGCCTCCAGGAGTTTGCCCCTGGCGGATGCTGAGGTTGCCATGTCAACCGAGACATAGTGCCTGTTTGATGGGATCCCTATGGCCACGGGGTTTGTTCCCAGGATGGGTGTTTTGCCACCTATGGGTGCCACAGCAGGCTCTGTATTTGCTATCACAACCCCTATCATGTCGTTCATGACCGCCATGTCCGAGTAGTATCCGGCAACACCAAAGTGGTTTGAGTCATGGACACCAACAAGCCCGACGCCGGTATCCCTGGCCTTTTCAATTGCAAGTTCCATTGCCCTGCAGGCAACAAAGTGTCCGAACATGTGGTTACCGTTTATGAGGGCCGTTGAGGGGGTTTCCCTTTCAATGGTTATGTCACCATGGGGCTTTATTGTCCCACATCGCAGCCCCTCAACGTACTGGGGGAAACGACCGATTCCATGTGAACTGAAACCCTTCAGGTCCGCGTCCAGGGTAACATCAGCCACTATCTCTGAAACCTCCTCTGGAACCTCCATGGCGGTGAGTATTTCCTTTATGATTCTAACTTCCTCTTCAGCACTTATCCTCATAAGAGTCCTCCTAAAGTTTTATTGATTCACCGGTGTAAGTTTTAAGGGCAACCTCCGCTTTCCTGGGTGTTACGTTACCGATATGGTGGGCGCCGTCACCAAGGACGTCAAGGGCGTCGTCCAGGTCATCATGGCTGACAACAGCACAGAAGCCAACACCCATATTGAAAACCCTGTACATCTCTGTTATATCAACCCCTGCTTCGTGGATGGTCCTGAATATCTCCTGTGGTTCTGGCAGGGAATCAAGATGGTATCCAACGTCCCTGTTGAGTCTCTTGAGGTTTCCGAAGCCCCCTCCTGTTATGTGGGCAAGGCCATGGACACTCACCCCTGACTCAAGGAGCCTCATTATGGGATCCACATAAATCCTTGTGGGTTCAAGGAGTTCCTCGCCCACGGTTTTAGCGGAGCCCGGCATTTCATCGTTCACTGAGAGTTTCAGCTCATCAAAGAACACCTTACGGGCAAGGCTCAGGCCGTTACTGTGTATACCGCTGCTTTCAAGGCCTATAACAGCGTCACCCTCCCCCACATTCTCACCGGTTATTATGCGGTCCACATCCACAAAACCGATCCCTGTGGCTGCAAGGTCAAGGTTTCTGATTATACCTGGGAGGGAGGCTGTCTCCCCACCTATTATGGCCACCTGTGCGATTTCAGCACCCCTTGCAAGGCCCTTACCTATCTCATCAGCAACATCAGGGTCTGGTTCTTCAACTGCGAGGTAGTCAACGAGTGCCGCCGGCTTTGCGCCAACACATAGTATGTCGTTTACCACCATCGCGATGCAGTCAATCCCCACGGTGTCGTACCGGCTCATCATCTCAGCGACCAGTATCTTGCTACCGACACCGTCGGTGCTCATGGCTATGGCCACATCACCCATCCTGACCAGGGCCGCGAAGTGGCCGGCCCCGCTTATAACGTCACAATATCTGAGTGTGCCCTTAAGCCGGGAGGTTAAGCGTGATACGGTCAGCTCCTCCAGGTCTATATCCACACCGGATTCTGAATAGGTTACCATTCAATCACCACTAAAGAATAGTTTAAGGTCATCTAAATAGTTAGCCTCACTGTATACGCACCGTTTCAAGGTTCAGCGGTGTTTTTGTTTCGATGCGGTACGTCCTGTAGATGCTGGATGCAAGGTCAAGGGTCTTGTAGTTATCACCGTGACAGAGCAGTATCTTCTCAGGCTTGGGTGATATTCTCTTTACGTATTCCATGAGCTGTCTTCTGTCTGAGTGACCGCTGAAACCCTCAATGGTCTTTATGTTCATCTTCACATTGTAGACCCGCATCTTGTCCTCCTCATCCTTGAGGGGGATCTCCTTCCACCCCTTCTGGATCCTCCTACCAAGGGAGCCCTCGGCCTGGTAACCCACAAATACCAGTGAATTCTTGGGGTCCTCGCAGAGCCACTTGAAGTACTCCAGGGAGTTCCCGCCTGTCAGCATACCCGATGTTGATAGGATTATTGAGGGCTCTCCCTCAACGATCTCCCTGCGCTCATCCATACCATTGACCTTATGAAAGATCTCTGAGATGAAGGGGTTGTGGCCCATGTGGAATATCTGGTCCCTGAGGTCCTTGCTCAGGTACTCTGGTCTTGCCGTGTGGATTGCGTTGGCCTCCCAGATCATACCGTCTATGTACACCGGGACCTCATCGATTATACCCGTCCTTATGTACTCCTCAAGGACTATCATGAGTTCCTGGGCCCTTCCAACCGCAAATACCGGTATGAGTATCTTACCGCCCCTCTTAAGGGTGGAGTAGATTGTTTTCACAAGTTCCTTCTCTGCCCGCGTCCTTGGTGGCTGCACATCCTCGTGTCCACCGTAGGTGCTCTCCATAACCAGGGTTTCAATTCGCGGGAACCTGCTGGCTGCTGGTTCAAGGAGCCGGCTCTGCTCATACTTGAAGTCCCCTGTGTAGACCATGTTGTGCTGGCCGTCGCCTATGTGGAGGTGAGCCATCGCTGATCCGAGAATGTGGCCTGCATTGTGGAGTGTCAGCCGTATATCCGGTGCGATGTCGGTCACCTCACCGTAATCCAGGGTTATGGTGTGTTTGACGCTCTTCTTCACGTGTTTAACATTGAATGGAAGTGGTTCGTCCTCCCTGTGGGCTATGTCTATGTGGTCAAGCTGCAGGAGTGTCATGAGGTCCCTGGTTGGGGCTGTGCAGTACACGGGTCCATCGTATCCGTAGTGGTAGAGGTAGGGCAGGAACCCTGAATGGTCAAGGTGGGCATGGGTTATTATCACCGCGTCCAGGCTGTCCAGTGTGAATTCAGGGACATTGAGATAGGGGTAGGAGTTCCTGTCATCCCCACCGGCAACGTTCACCCCACAGTCAAGGAGGACCCTGCTGTTGGGGGTCTGGAGGTAGAGGCAGGATCTCCCCACCTCCCTGAAGCCACCCATGGCTGTGAGGCGGGCCCAGTCATTCTCATATTTTGGTTTCTGGTGTATTCTATTTCCAAGCTGCTGCAGAATCTTCTTCCTTTCCTTACTGTTCTTCCTGAGGGTTCTGCGTATCCTCTCTATTATTTCAGAGGATATTGGAGGTGTTCTCAGTATCTTGGGGGCCCATCCAGTGTTCTTGACTATCTCCCTGGATGTTGAGCCGTACTTACCTATGACGAGCCCGGGTTTTCTTGCCTCGATGATGACCTCGCAGGTGACATCGTCAAAGGATATGTTGGTTATCTTCGCCTCCTCGGGTACTATCTCATGGATCCTCCTTATGGTCTCCTCAGGGTCCATGAGGACCGAACGGTCGGACCTTATTATTATCCTCTTGCGGATGTCCTTTGCAATGTCCCTTATTAGGTTACCGTTCTCGGTTATTATCTCGGGGTTCTTGGTGTAAATGACGACCTCGGGTCCCTCAAATTCCACCTTTGCAACCTGGACCCTCTCAGGAAGTCTCTGCATTATTGTCCTTTTGATTTCTTCAAGCATCTCTGAAACCATAAGATCACTTCTAAAAAACAGGGGATCAACAGTAAACTGGTGTTTACTGCAGATTAAAAACAGGAAAAAAAATCAGTTGAGGTCTTCAAGCCTTTTCTGGATTTCCTCTTGGCTGAGCATCCTGAAGCCTTCCTCCTCTGTGACAGTCGCCACAAGGATGCCGTTGCCCGAATAGGTATCCCGCTCCATGGCTGACTTTATGGCCCTTATGGCGATGTCAATCGCATCATCAACATAGAGTTCATCGGCGTACCTGTCCTCAAGCACACCGTAGGCCACGGGTGAACCTGAACCTGTTGATACAAACCTGTCAGGTATCATACCCCCTGATGGGTCAAGGGAGTATATCTTTGCACCTGTTTCATCAACACCACCGAGGAGTGTCTGGACAATGAATGGGTAGAAACGTGATGAGTGAAGTATGTTGGCTGCAAGTGCAGCTGCAGCTTCTATGCTTATCCTCTCTGAGTTTCTCATGCGGTAAAGGGCAGCCTCTGCCTTGAGGTATTTCATGAGGCTCTGGGCATCTGCAACTGAGCCCGCTATTGTGGCTGCTATGTGTTCATCTATTTTAAAGATCTTGTCTGTGGCCTTGTGGGCTATGAGGTTGCCCATGCTGGCCCTTCTCTCTGTGGCAAAAACAACTCCATCCTTGCATGTTATGCCAACAGTTGTGGTGCCTTTCAGCGTTTTTTCATCTTTCATAAATACACCTCAGTAAAAATAATAAAAAACCAGCTCCAGTTCTTAATTGTGTTTTATGATGTAAGTGGCTGTCCATGAGGACATAAAAGTTCTGTACCTTATATAAATTGGAGGTCCTTATTAAACTTTGCGATTTTTTTATAATAAAATAAGGTTAAGGGGGTTATCATTTCAGGATTTTCCGGATCCAGAATGAAAGTGGGGGTGCTATGTTATGATTTCAGGCAGGCGGTCTGTCTCTGAGGCCACCTTTATCTCCCTTGCAACACGCCGCCCCATGCTCATTCCCTCCCCATGGAGGAGGTAACTGTAGGTGGATCCATGCATGAAGGTATTTGTTCCCCCATCTGTACGGGCACTCATCTCGAATGTAACGATTTCCAGGTTATCTGTGCACATGGTCTGAAGGCAGAATGGGCCGTTCATACCGGGGGGCACGATTTTACTGGCTGCCTCAACCATACGGTCGCCCATGTCAAATGCCTGTGGAAGCAGTGATTCCCTCATTGCAACAGGGTGGTTACCTGTTATAACATATGATGGGTCCAGGTTTATCTCAAGCTGGTCCCTTGCAGGGATCCTTACAAGGCCGTCGATGTTTGACTCGAAGCGGCTGTCCATACCCATGAGCTCCACTTCATCGTTCATGATTGAGTAGAAGTAGTGGATACAGAAGTTCGTACCTGATACATACTCTTCAATGTGGGCATCATCAACATCGTCCTCGGTTATCCAGCCCCTCTCAATCATTGAATCGATTTTATCGTTGAATTCCCCTGTACTGGACGCCACAAAGTATCCCCGGCCACCCCTGGCCCCGGGGAACTTGACCATCACTGGTCTGTCTATTTCTTCGGGGTCAGTGTACTTGAGGGGTATCCTTATACCAGCCTCCTTCATGAGTTTCCTCTCAAGGTCGCGTTCGGATTCCCATCTCAGTATGTCCCTGTTACCGAACATGGGGACATAGAAGTCGTTTTCGATATGGTCAAGGCCTGCGTAGGCCACAAATGATCCATGGGGGACTATTATACTGTTCATGGACCTTAATTTGTCCTGAACATCATCATTTACAATGTCACTGAACTTATCAACAATTATGAATTCATCTGCAACCCTGAACCGCTGGTATGGTACCTCCCGGCCCTTTTCACATACCACAGCGGTTCTGAAGCCCTCCTGTTTTGCACCGTTGAGTATGTGGAGTGATGTGTGGCTGCCAAGGGTTGCAACTGTTATGTCTTCCCTGCTGTATCCATCAAGGATGCTGAGTATCTCATCACGGTTTACCTTACTCATAAAAAAACCCCTCAAATTTATATATGAAGAGTTGGATTTCATGCTAGTTATCTTTTTTGCCTTCAACAGAAGCCATTAAATACTTTGATGAAGAAGAACATTTATGGATTTATTTTTCAGAAAGCCCTCCATAGCAGTGAAAACATGAAATGGGTGAGGATAGGGGACATTATAGTTCTAAACAGGGATGTTGAGGACCCTGAAAGATTCCTTGAAATGCCGGGTGTGAGGGGTGTTCTCCTTGTTGAGGGGATAAGTGGACCCCTGAGGAGGCCCCGCGTCAGGGTCCTTGCAGGTGAATGCACCGAGACAATCCACAGGGAAAACGGCTGCCTTTTCAGGATAGACCTCTCCAGGGTAATGTGGTCAAGGGGTAACATAAATGAGAGGGCCAGAATACCCGGAGTTGTTGAGGACGGCGAAACCGTTGTTGACATGTTTGCAGGTATAGGCTACTTTTCGATACCGGTGGCGGTCCATTCAAACCCAGGGAGGGTCCACTCCATAGAGATAAACCCTGACTCATTTGAATTCCTCAAATCCAATATAAAACTCAACAGGGTTGAGGGGGTCGTGGAACCACACCTTGGGGACTGCCGTTCCATCGCCCCTGAACTGGACGCTGACCGGGTTATAATGGGTTATGTTGGAACCACCCACCACTTCCTTGAAGCTGCGATGGAATGCGTCAATGAGGGGGGCGTTTTACACTACCATGAAACTGTTCCCGAGAATATAATGTTCTCAAGACCCATTAAGAGGATTGAAAGGGCAGCACACCCGAGAAGGGTGTCTGTTCTTGACAGGCATATTATAAAGAAGTACTCGCCGGGTGTCTGGCATGTTGTCCTGGATGTAAGGGTCCACTGAGGGGTAGCGGTGTCTGTTGCAGGCGTTGATCTGGCCGCATCTCATGAAAACGAGACAGGTGTGGCCATAATAGACGGCAGGAGAGTGAAGGTGTTCAGTGTCTTCTCATTTGATGAGATAATCCATTCAGTGAAATCCGCAGATACAGTGGCGGTTGACGCGCCACTCTCACTTCCCAGAGGGCGCTGCTGCCTCAGGAGTGACTGCAGCTGCAGCAGGCATGGCCACTTCAGAAGGGCGGACCTTGAGATCAGAAGGTATGGCAGTGTTCTACCATTGACCTGGAGGGGGATGAGGGAGCTCACCATGAGGGGTATCAGGATAAGGGAGGCACTTGAGTCCCGTGGGGTGGAGGTTATTGAGACACACCCCAGGACGGCAGAGGGGATGCTAGAAAATGCGGGTCTGCGGCTGGAAATCTGTGATACCTCCACAATGAGCATACACCAGAGGGACGCCCTCACGGCTGCACTGGTCGCCCTCCTCTATTCAGAGGGAAATTTCATTGAATTAGGGGATCCCTCCGAGGGAACCATAATACTACCTGATGTTGAAGAAACACAATCTAACATTTGAAGAAATCAGACCTTGAGATTAAACATGAAAGGCCCCGGTGGTTGAAGAATCATAATCTAAAAACAGTTGGATAAACCAGCCCCTTAGGGACCCATAAATTCTCAAAGAAGGTGTCATACAAGGAATTCAGGGTAAAGCCTTTCTATTGTCTCGATGACCTTCGGACTTAAAAAATCAGGGTTGATGAACTTCCTGTAAACCGGTAACCTCTCCTTTAACGTGAAGCCCGCGGACTCTGTGAGCCTTCGAAGTTCATCTATCTCTGGCCAGGGGGCCTCCGGGTTCACGTAGTCCCTGCTCAGCGGTGAAACACCACCCCAGTCATCTGCACCTGCAAGCAGGAAGACCTCACCTGTTTCCCTGTTGAGGTTTGGGGGCACCTGTATGCTCACATCGGGAAAGAGGAGCTTGGCCACAGCAACCATCCTCACCATTTCAAGTAGTGAGGGCTCTGGGTGGCGCTCCATGGGTATCCCTGGCTTTGCCCGGAAGTTCTGGATTATTATCTCCTGCAGGTGACCGTACCTGTCCTGGATACGCCTGAGTTCAAGGAGTGATTCGGCCCGCTCCTCCACTGTCTCACCTATACCCACGAGTATCCCTGTGGTGAACGGTATTCTGAGCCGCCCAGCGTCTTCTATCATCTTTATCCTTAAGGCAGGATCCTTACCAGGGCTTTCACGGTGTGCCTCTTCCTCCATCAGTCGGGGACTTGCAGACTCAAGCATGAGGCCCATGGAGGCGTTCACCTCCCTGAGCCTCCTGAGATCCCTGTAGCCAAGCACACCCATATTTGTGTGTGGCAGAAGACCATGATCCAGTGTGGCGCTGCAGAGGTGATGGGCATAATCAACCATATCACTGAATCCGAGCTCTTCGAGTTTCTCCATCACCTCGGGGAACTCATGTGCATTCTCACCGAAGGTGAAGAGGGCCTCTGTGCACCCCACATCCCTGGCCCTCCTGACCTCCCTTAGGACGTCCCCTGGGGGAATGATGGGTGGGTCGGGGGAGTCTGACCTGAAGGTGCAGTAGCCGCAGCGGTTGCGGCAGGCCCTTGTGAGGGGTATAAAGACATTCCGTGAGTAGGTCACCTCCCCTGGCTCGCAGACACGCTTCATGAGGTCCAGTAGTTCAGGGCCATCAACAAGGAGAAGTTCCAGGATTTCTTCCTTTCCAAGAACCATGGGAGCACCGCTAAAATAAGTTTAATCTGAAATATCAGAGACAACAACCTCAACAAAGCAGGGCCCCACACCACTCCGGTCCCTGTAGAGAACAACAAAGAGCCCTGTATCCTCTGTCATGCAGAGCCTGTAATCCACGCTGAAGTTCATATCCTCAAGGGCCTCCTTGAGCCTGTGGATACCTCCGATATCGGTTTCTGTCCCTACCTCAACACAGGACCTTATCTGCTCATCCATCACACCAATGAGGGCCGTGCCCTCCTCGGATATGAGCTCCAGTTCCTCTGCACCCAGTTTCTCTATAAGGCCATCAAGTTCCCTGCCCATGTCCTCAATGTTCATCCTCTTTCTTGACATTCCCCTAACTATTAGTATCTCCTTTGAGTCAAGGGCTGGTCTTGAGCCCTCAAAAGCTTCAAAGTAACCCATGATCTCCCCGGCTATCCTGTGCAGTTTCATCAAGGTTATCACTCCTCTGATCCGTTAAGTTCCTCTATCTCGTATCTAAGTTCCCCCATTGTCGCAACCTTCTCAGCGAAGGCGTTGTGTCTGTGTATGCTCTCCTCGTTTATCTGCCTTACGGTGACTATAGTGTCGTCGGGGAGGTGGGGGTACTCGCTGACTATCCTGTGCACCATGTTACGGACGCAGTCCTCAACGAACATGGGGTTCTCATGGGCACTCACAACAACGGCATTTTCATCGGGCCTCTTGAGGAGTTCATAGACAGGTGAACTCATGGAGCTCTCTATGATGTTTATGAGGTTTTCGGCCCTTATCGTCTGGTCCTCTGGGACCTCTATCATTATCATGCCGCGCCCCCTCTGGTTGTGGGAGGCGAAGGATACACAGTCAAGAACCCTTTCAACTGTTTCAGGGTCAAGGAATTCCAGGAGATTCTGACGGGATGTTTCCTTAACCGATTCCTGTGCACAGGGGCACACGGTCATCCCTACCACCTCTGCCCCTATCATCTTGCGTATGACTATACCGTCATCGTCCCGGTACCCGATGGCGTCTGCCATGATCTTTGTCATCTCCTGGCTCTTCTTGGCGGTGACAGGGGATTTCTTCATGAACATGAAGTCGCTCTTCATGCTCACCTCGGCTCTGCGGGCGTACCTGTGCTTTTTGAGGAGTTCATTGACTATCTCTGCGCAGAGGGATTCCAGTTCAAGGGCGTTGTTTTCAACAACCTCCTCGAGGACGTCACTTATGGCCTCGGGGTTCCTTGACATGTGGATCCCCCTCTGCCTGCTCGGAAGGTCCACAAATGCATCAAATGTTGGAAGAAGTATTATGGGTCTTCTACCATCCCTTTCTATCTTCAGAAGCTTCTTAACACCTGTAACACCCACCCTTGTAAGGTGAACGGGGATGCTAGGAATCTTGTCCTGTGTATCTGGAAAACAAACTAAACCCAAATTTTACACCCCATAAGTAATGGTTACCTAGGTTTTTAAGTATAGTATGAAAACTTTGCTTATATACTTGTCAGGTGATTATGAGTCCCATGAAACATAATATTACACTGAAGTCCCGTGTAAGGCGGATTGGTTTCTTTGATGGAATTTCAGTCCGGTCTTTTCTGAAATGGTGCAATAATGGAGGATGTACCGGAACCTTGGGTCATGCTGTGACTGAAGGCATCATTCTACCATCAAAAGATACCTCAGGCAATAATCAATCTATGAGAGGAGTTTCAGTATCTCCTCAGGGGTGAGGTCCCTGATATTCTCATTCAGTCTCACACCGGCACCATACAGTTCTTCAGCCCTTGATGCAAGGAGGCCTGTGCTTTTATCGGGCTCCCCTATAACGAGGATTTCCCCAAGGTCTTCAAGCTTCCTTTCAATGTCATTCTTAAGGTGCTCTATCTTCTTCTCTATACCCTTAAGGGCAGCATCAGGGATCCGGGGGTTTATCTTCTTCATATCATCCACTGAGAGGGGCGCACCTGCAACCAGGATATTCCCCGGCTCAACGCCGGCCTTAACAAGGAGCTTTTTAACTGATGAATTATTCACAAGTATCAGTTTACCCTTCGAAGCTTCTTTTATCCTTTCAGATGGGTCTTCACGTTCAATGACACCGAAATCTGCAAGCATGCCGTCAATGGCCTCCCTGGAGGCCATGAGCCTCCTGCAGAAATCGTATGCATCTTCCCCGGTGAGCTCATGGGATGGAAGGCTGGCATATATATGGTCCTCGGCTTCAATGAGTTCCATCAGGGCCTCCTGAAATTTTCTGGTGTCTATGACACCATCATGGGGGTCCCTGAACCTGGATTCCCTCCGGATATTCGTGCATGATTTTCTTATAAGCTCCTCTGCCTGTTCAAGCCTGATTTTTTCCATCTTCTGACCCTCTCAGAAATTGAAGAATGGTGAAAACACATCGCTAATCTCATTGAAGATTTCAGCCACAGCCGGTGACCTCTCATATTCCACCTTAACACTGGAACCCTCAAGGCCCTCAATGAATGAGACATTTGAGTTTCCAAGGGCCTGGAGGTCATAGCCTCCCTCAAGCACAGCTGCGCATGGCAGCCCTGTGTCATGGATGAACCATCCCATCCATGAGAAGAACTCCTCATCCACCATTATATCTGCCAGCGGATCCAGCCTGTGGGCATCGAACCCTGCAGATACGAATAACATATCTGCCCTGAATTCACTGAGTACCTGGGGGAGCACCTCTGAGAGTATCCAGATATAGTCGTTGTTTCCTGAACCCCTGGGCATGGGGATGTTGAGGTTGAAGCCCTTACCATCACTCTCTCCTATCTCTTCAATAAATCCTGTCCCTGGGAAGAGTGTCCTGGGGTCCTGGTGCACCGAGATGTACATGACTTCCGGGTCGGTGTAGAATATGCTTGATGTTCCGTTTCCGTGGTGAACGTCAAAGTCAATTACAGCAGCCTTTGAAATCCCGAGGTTCCTGCGGCTGTGCTCAATGGCTATGGCGATGTTGTTGAATATGCAGAAACCCATGGACCTGTCATAGGTGGCATGGTGACCTGGGGGTCTTGCAACGGAGTATCCCCATCCACTTTTCAATGCCTCCTCAGCCGCGACCATGGCGCCACCTGCGGCGAGCCTCGCCACACTGAAGCTCTCAGGTGTCATGTAGGTGTCATAGTCCAGCCATCCACCGCCCCTCCCTGAGAACACCTCGAGGTACTCCACATGGACGCTGCTGTGGACCATTAGGATATCATGGACACCTGCCATCCTTGGCTCCATGAACTTCAGCTGGAGCCCCGAGGACTTCAGGGCGTCAATGATTGCACCTGTCCTCCCCTTGTTCTCAACATGGCCCTCATTGTTGTGGAGGTCATAGGTGCTGGAGTGTATAATGGCCATGGTTGAATTTTTGGTGCAGGGGAATAAATAATTAATCGCCTATCATCTTGGTGGAGGTCATGTCCTCCTTCACTATGTTGAGGACTGTCTGGGTGTAGGTCCTCTGAACGTCACCCTCACTCAGCAAACCCTTGATGAAGCTATCCAGCTCCCCGGTATCCTTGAATTTCCCTATGAGTATGGCGTCGAATTCTCCTGTGACGTCGTAGACTGCAAGGACGTTTTTGTGGTAGGCTGTCCGCGTCTCCCAGTTCCTCAGAACACCACCTTTGACCTTAACACCTATTATGGCTGTGAGTTTGTATCCAAGTTTGGAGTGGTCTATCACTGGCACGAATTTCTTTATAACACCCTTCTTGACCAGCTTCTCAACACGGTTGTGCACGGTACCCACCGAGACATCGAGTATCCTTGAGATGTTCCTGTAGGACATGCGTCCATCTTCATTTAGGAGGTCTATTATTTTTCTGTCAATATCATCGATTTTGACTAGATCATCATCCATTGGAATCACCACTAAACAATGTATACCTATGGAAGTTATATTATAAACTTTTTTAAAGTATGGTGTTTTAGAAGAAGTTATTAACTTTTATAGATAGGAGCTATTCCCTTATAAATGTTTAGCTGAAACAGGAAAAAGTAAAAAAAGGTTAATCTATTCGTAGGCGTACCTGAGTGCAAGGGCCCTGTTAAAGAAGAGCTGGATGTAGGGGTATATTATGAGCAGTGCTATGAGGGTACCGATGATGGGTATTGAATTCAGGAGACCCGCAATGAATGCAATAACAGCTGCGATGAGGCCGACAACGATGTACCAGATGATGTAGTCGATCCATCCGATCTGGGAGATCACATCCAGTATTTCACCGAACCTGAATGCTGCTCCAAGTTCACTGTCATTGTAGGCCATGTGTGCTATTGCAATGGTCTCTATGAGCCCAAGGATTATTGCAAGTATCACACCGATTATCACAGTACCTCCAAGGAGACCTGTGAAGGCTGTGGGGTCTGTGATAACACCGCTTGGTGAAATCATTGCCAGGGATCCGAAAGTACCTGCAAATATTATTATCAGTGGAACTATCATGTATGCAATCTGGACAACGAAGACCTTTAATCCATCAACGAACATTTCACCCCATTCATCAATTCAGGAAGCTCATCAAAACCCGCTATTGAGGCCTTGAGGGCCCTGAAGCCGTATCCCATGACCAGGAAGATGGGTATTATGACAACACTGGCTATCATAAGGACACCGAGTATTATGACCTTCTTCCAGTCACTGGAGGGATACCTTATGGCGTCGTTTACAATTTCACCTATATCCAATTTTCACACCTCCGCGGATTTCCGCAGCTAAAATTATATAAATGATTATATATAAAACTGCCTAATCTGTTTAGAGGAAGATATAAATCGCTGCACAGTTAATAATACAAAAGAGCGGGTGAATGGATGAAGAAGGGGATACTAATCGTTGCTTTGCTGGTGATCGTCGGGGGCTACTTCTACTTTACATCCACTTCAGGAGATTTTGAACCACTGGGGAGGCTCGGATTCGTTAAAATCGCAAACCCCGACATGTACCCTGGTCACATACACTCAAAGTTGCTTGCAGATTATGCCCGGGAAAGGGGATCAAGGTGCATCCTTGTTGTCCACTATGGGGGAAGCTCCAATTACCGCTGCTACATGGAGGGGGATGTCTACATCCTTGAACTTGCATACGTCGAGAAAAAGCAGTACAATCCTGGCATAGACTGGAATGAGGTCTGGCAGGAGGGAATATATGGTGTCCCTGACGACAAGTGGACCTACCGTTCAGATGGTAAGGAATTTGATACACTGGATGAGGCACTGGCTTATATAAAGGAGAGGGCCGCGGAGCACGGGCAGGTGGGCCCCATACCAATGGTGTACCACGGGACTGTCAGGGAGGGGGACATTTTCATAAACCAGGGGTGCGGTTTTCCCCTGTACTACAAAATTGCAAGGGAAGAGTACGGGCCCATCGCAGCATACTACTATGTTATAAGGGGAATAATCTTCCCTTACCTCAACAACCCCTACCGGAACTTTGAAATCAAGAATGCAAGGGCCCTTCAGTACTACTACACCCACAACATGCTGAACTATGAATGAGCACAGTTTTTGGTTGAATAGGGATTTGAATTTTAGGACTACGAACGGGAACCGTGGAGGTCCATTATGATCTCCTCAATCTCCCTGACCCCTGCATCTGTTTTTATGCCGGTTGGCCTTATATGGGTCCTTGAAACCCTGAACCCTGCCTCCCCAAGACCACCCATAACATCCATAAGAGGGGGGGCACTCACACCCAGCTTGCTGCAGATCTCATGGACGTCATAGAATCCGGGCGGCATTCCCACCTCCCCAATACAGGTCTTGAGCAGTTTCAGGACATCCTCTGATTTATTGAGGGATTTATTTTTAGCTTCAGCCATCATGGATCCGATGAATTTTTCATCATGCAGGTCCCCGAGCCAGAGGGGTCCGGCAGCATCCATTTTAGCCCCGCAGAGGGGGCATTTCCTGTCTTCAGGCACACCCCTCACATCTTCATGGTGAAGGCAGCTGAAGCAGTGGAGTATGTAGCCAATGTTTTTGAGGGTTTCATCGGCCCTCCTGGCACCCCTCCTCACATGGGCATAGATCCTCATGTAGTGCTGGCTGCTGTGTGATAGAAGGAATGATGCACCCTTACTGTACCTGGCAAGGTTCATTGCAGTGAAACCTGCAAGTATCCTCAGCCCTGTCTCATGACAGTACTCTGTTTTGAGGGGCCTTGCCGAGTACTTCCTGAGGCAGGGTTTTATATAGGTTCCGCAGAGACCCGAGGTGTCCGTGGCGGTAACAGCAAGGAGTGACCTGTTCCTGGCGGATGCCGCCGCAGAGTCCATGAATGGCGCCGGAGTCCCGAAGGGGTCCACATCGATAACATCAAAGCGGCCGGGGTTCCCTCTGAGGAAGATAGCAGCATCCTCCCTGCTGACCAGGGGGGATACAGAATTCAGCTCTGAGTTATGCTCTATGCATTTAACTGCAAGGGGGTTTATATCATTTGCAGCGGCCTCAGAGACACCATCAACCTCCACCAGGTACCTTATGGCCCTTATGCCGCTCCCTGAGAATGTATCCGCTACACTTATCTCCCTATCAAGTATCCGCTGAAAGGCCTGAACCGCAAGCACCGACACATCCCTGTTGAACTCCATCACAGGGTTATAGAAGACAGGGGCCCTGGATGATACCTTACTGAAATCCGGAACCTCAATTGTGACTGAACCCTCATTTATGGTTATCATATTCAACACTTCCCTACCTAAACACGATAATAATCCACAGTTATAGTTCGGGACTTACATCCAATAAATGAAACTCGATTAACATTCACATTCTTATACTCTGGGAGCAACCCTAATGAAACGCAGTCACATACCAGGGATCAGCATCCAACATTGAGACTCACATCAATCTCAGTTACATACCAGGGATCAGCATCCAACATTGAGACTCACATCAATCTCAGTTACATACCAGGGATCAGCATCCAACCCGACTAACATCAATATGTTTATTAGTGCCGGATGATTTAGTGATTACTGTGATACTCAGACAGGATTTAGTAGGAGGGCCGGTGAATCAATGAGGGATTTTCTGGACAGAGTCTACACTGGAAGAAATGAGCCATGGCGTTATATGCTGACGGTGCTCCTTAGCTTCGTGGTGTCCAATGTGGGCGCCGGTTTTATGGTGGGGTTATTCCTGGTGGCCATCCTCATAATCACAGGGAGAATGGATGCATTTGGGGACATCCCGGGCTTCAGCTGGCCAGCTTTACTCATCATGGTGGCAGTGGCCTTTTCTACCTCAATGTTCTTTCTCTACGTTGGGTTGAAGTTCATCCACAGGCGTGATTTCATATCAGCCGTGAACTCAAGGGGTAGTGTCGACTGGAGGCGGATACTCAGTGGAGGGGTGGCCTGGTTTATTATTGTCGGGATCCTTGACCTGATCTCGATTGTGATGGATCCGTCTTCCGTCAGACTTAAGTTCACACCAGCATTCTGGTGGCTTCTGATACTTGCATTACTTGCATTTCCTGTGCAGGCTTCCTTTGAGGAGATATTCTTCAGGGGATACCTCATGCAGGGGATGTGGATGATCATTAAGAGGCCCATCCCACTGATGATCATGAATTCACTTATATTCTCAATCCTTCACTGGTGGAATGGCACGAACCTTACAATGAGCCTTTCAATAACAGCAAGCACATTCATCATTGGGCTGGTACTTGCACTCATAACACTCGCAGATGATGGTGTGGAACTCGCCATGGGGGTGCATATTGCAAACAACCTCTATGTCAGTGTTATACACAGCTCCCCGGAGGCCGGTCTTGGAAACCTTCCATCCCTGATGGTAAGCCCATCGGATCCCTACGCCTCCCCACTGGCACTGATCCTTGCATCGGCTCTTCTTGTGGCCATACTATTCAGGGGACGCTATGGGGATGTGCTGGATGTTCTGAGGTACCGTGGATGAGGATTAATAACCCACTGAATCGGAGTAACCTGGTTGGGTTATCACATTTTAACTGATTGCAGGGTTAGGGTATCACTTTTTAAGTGCCAGTGAGAAACTAATAACTCAGTAACTCTTACTCAGGTGTTCACATGATACCGGTTGCTACTCCCATAATCGATGAAGAGGAAATAGAGGAAGTCGTGAAGGTACTTAAATCGGGATTCATTGCCCAGGGACCACGGGTGGCGGAATTTGAGGAGAAGTTTGCATCCTGCGTGGGTACGGAACACGCTGTTGCAACAAGTTCAGGGACAACAGCCCTCCACCTCGCCCTCCTGGCCGCAGGGATTGGAAAAGGGGACCAGGTTATAACAACACCATTCAGCTTCGCTGCAACGGCAAACGCAGCCCTATACGTTGGTGCTGAGCCTGTATTTGCAGATATAGATCCCGAAACCTACAACATAGATCCTGAGGGGATCGAGGAACTCATAACACCCAGCACAAGGGCAATAATACCCGTACACCTCTACGGACAGCCCGCCGACATGGACCCCATCCTGGACCTGGCTGCTGATCATGACCTCCTGGTGATTGAGGATGCTGCCCAGGCCCATGGTGCAGAGTATCATGGGAGGATGGTGGGTTCAATGGGGGATGCCGCATGCTTCAGTTTCTACCCAACAAAGAACATCACAACAGGCGAGGGCGGGATGATAACAACTGATAATGAGGAAATTGCAGAAATGGCACGGATTCTGAGGGCCCACGGGGAGACAGAGCGCTACAATCACGCTTACCTTGGCTACAACTTCAGGATGACCGATATTGCCGCGGCCATTGGCATAGCCCAGCTAGGAAAACTTGAAGACTTCAACAGAAGGCGAATCAAAAATGCAGAGTACCTCACAGATAGCCTCAGGGACCTTGAGGGAGTATCAACACCCCACGTTGCAGCGGGGGTTAAACACGTCTTCCACCAGTACACCCTGAGGGTTCCGGGTTCAAGGGACAGGCTCATGAAATTCCTCAACAAGCGGGGCATAGGTACCGGGATTCACTACCCGAAACCCATCTACAGGCAGGAACTCTACCGGAGGATGGGCTTCAATGCCAGCTGTCCGGTCAGTGAAAAGGCTGCGGAGGAGGTCCTATCGCTACCGGTACACCCTGCCCTTACTGATGAGGACCTTGAAAGGATTGTGGATTCTGTCAGGGATTTCTTCGGGCAGAACTAACATTCTTATTATCTCAGGTGCAGTGTGGTGTTGAGGACCTGGCATAATTCTATTTTTTATATGTAACGCCCCATGAGGATGTACATTTAAAAATTAAACTACTGAATAACACTTAAGGGAGTTTCAGAGACTCAGCCGTTATTAAGGAACATTTTTCCTTACTGGAGCTTTTTCTTTACAGATTCAACCTTGTCACTGAGGCCCCTGTCGGTGTCCCTTCTATCATCGATTTTGATTGTTGTGTAGACCCTCTCTGAGCCTGCCTCCAGGACGGCCTCATGGGCCGCCTTAACAGCCTCAAGGAGTTCATCCAGGTCACCGGCCTCAACAAGAGTCCCCATACCTGAGATCTCATACCTCACGTTCATTTTCTCGAGGGCACTGACTGCAGCGGCCACGTAACCGCTGAGGGAAGTGCTGCCTGTACCGAGAGGTATTATGGTGAGCTCTGCGGTTATCATGGTGGATATATATGTCGGCTGTTTTATATATAGGTTCCATGGATGTTCAGGAATTCAACCGGAGAATCATGGCCAGAATAAGAGGTCTCATGGAATCACATAAACTCGTAGAGAGGGGAGAACACGTTGCAGTGGCACTTTCAGGCGGCAAGGACAGTGTGCTGACACTCCATGTGCTCTCAGATTTAAGGGAGGAACTGGATTTTGAACTCACAGCCATCACGGTTGATGAGGGTATAGAGGGCTACAGGGGGGAGGGGGTTCTCGCAGCAAGGGAAAACGCCCGTATAAGGCGGGTTGAACTCATAGAGAAATCATTCAGGGATGAATTCAACTTTGAACTTGAAGATGTTCTGGAAGGGTTCAGAAGCCCCTGCATCCCCTGCGGTGTCTTCAGGAGGTGGATACTCAACAGGACAGCCAGGGAAATAGGAGCATCAAAGATTGCAACGGGCCACAACATGGACGACGAGGTTCAGTCATTCATCATGAGCCTTGCAAGGGGGGATGTGAGGAAGTTCTCCAAGTTCGGCCCGAAACTTCAGAGGATACACCCCCGGATGGTACCGAGGATAAAACCCCTCTGGAGCACACCTGAGGAGGATGTCAGGCTCTGGGCTGAGCTCAATGATGTGAAATTTCACAGTGCCCCCTGTCCCTACTCCAGCAGATCAATGAGGGCAGGGATAAGGGATTTCCTTAACAGGATAGAATCAGATAGTCCCGGTGTAAAGGAGATGATCATGAAATCATTAAAGGTCACATTCCAGCCTCTGGCGGAGGATTATGGGATTGGAGAGTGTTCAATCTGCGGAGAACCAGCGTCAGGGATTAAATGTAAGGCCTGTGAGTTCCTTGAAATTATAGGAGAAGCGGATCGTTAGGCAGAGGCTTTTGTTTGATAAACTGTTTATTCCAGGATTCTGGTAACTGAGCCGATACCCTTGCTCCTTCCCTCACGGAAGATTATCTTCTGACCCTCCTTCACATGGTGGGGCCTGTACTTGAACCTCATCCTCACCCTGCCCCTGTCACCGGCTGACATGAACTCTGCATCAAGGGGTTCCAGTATGGTGGTCTCGGCTATTGTTTCAATGTGGGTTACGCTCTCATAGCCCGCCTTTATGGTTGTGGGATGCACCAGTATGGCCACGTCGGCCTCAAATTCCCTGACCGCCTCTGGTTCATAGTCAGGGTGGGCCAGTATCATACCCCTCTCTATTTCATCGGCGGATGCCCCTGAGATGGATATTCCAACTATATGTCCTGGCTCTGCACAGCCTATACGGTAGTGGTGCATCTCGATGGATTTAACGGTGACTTCCCTGAATTTCCCGGTATTCATGGGGCCAAGGAGCAGGGTATCACCCTTCCTGACAAGGCCCTGCTGGATGGTTCCACTGACAACGGTTCCAACACCCCTGATGGTGTATACCTTGTCTATGTACATGAGGAATGGCTTCTCGTCCCCGTTAACGTCACGCTTAACCTCCAGGTTGAGGAAGAGTTCATCTAGGACTTCAAGGCCCTCCCCTGTGACAGAGGATGTCTCTATTATGGGTACTATGTGCTGGTTCATCTTGCCGGCTATTTGCCGTGCGGAGTCCCTTCCGGTCACATGGAAGGGTATCCTCCCAACCAGTTTAAGGAGTTCAGATATCTTCGCCCGCACAGCCCTCCTCTGGGAGGGGGTGGCCATATCGGTCTTTGTGAGCACAACGATCACAGGAAGCTCCATTGCAATCATTATACCAAGGTGCTCCCTTGTTATATGCGTTGGGCCCTCATCCGCGGCAACGGTCAGGAGGCCATAGTCCAGGTTCTGCCCCACAATCCCCCTTATTGTTGTCCTCAGCCAGGGCTCATGTCCAACGGTATCAACGAAGGATATTACCCTGTCGGCCTTGTCCATGAGCCCTGATTTCTCCTTCCGGTCCAGGGGATTTTTGAGTCTTATGACCATCCCATCCCTGAATCCATATATGGCGAAGGATAGATCCGCTGATAGGCCCCTTTCTATCTCGTGTTTCTGGACATCAAGGAATATCCTTGTCTTACCGCTTCCGTCATCGGGGGTTCCTGTTGTGAGTGTACCGAGGAGTGTGCTCTTTCCGTGGTCAACGTGGCCGGCGACACCTATGAGGAGGTGTTCCCTCTCTGTTTTCTGTTTCCTTGAGATTATCACCTCGGCCACCCTACCGTGGGTTCCCTCATGGAGGTTAACCTCCTCCACAACAGCATCTATCTCCTGACTCAGTTTTCTGAGGACCTCAACTGACCCCCTGAGTTCCTCATCAGGGAGGCCAACCGGTTCACCGCTGTCCTCCACACCAAGGAGGTATACTGCCCTTCCATCACCCCTCTCCATACGGTACTTCATCTGGGAGATCAGGCTCTTCTTCCGGTCCATCTTCAGATGATACCCTGGTGAGAGTGCCTTCTTGAATTCTATGTTTCTCCTCTCACCGGCTGATGTGAATGATCGGATATCTTCTATCATATCTCGTTCTATTCCCTTTTCACTGGATTTGTGAAATGGCAGGTGCCATACCTTTCTTCCTGGAGTTTTCTCACAATTTCTGCTGCTTCCTGGAAGCTACCGGCCTTTCCAAATATGCGCCTTGTTTTAACCTTCAGGGTTCTTCCACAGACGCACTTTCGGGTATCTGCGCCCTCCTTTGAGTATAGGGCCCTTCCACAGTCACATCTGAATATGACGTACATTGAATATCACACTGCTCTTTCTATAGTAAATATTTATTGGACCGGTATTTAATGAATATTTTTCCTCCAGCATGGCATTACTCTGAATGATGTCTTGTAATATTGTTCGGAGCCTGTGGGTGTGCCCGGGACATTAGTCTGAATGATATTATCGGATATTCAAATGAGTTCTTCAAGTGGTGGAAGTTCCTGTGGGTTTCTGAGGTAGTGTTCTATCCCCCTCCTGTGGCCTGCGCCCACAACGGCAACAACGCGGTCCTCCTCAATGGAGAGGAGCCTGTGGGCCATGAAGGCATCCCTCTCCTCAACAAGCACACGGTATGCTGAGGGTGATATTTCGCGGAATTCCCCCATAACCTCCGCAAGGGTGTCGTCACTTTTGAGGCTCTCAATATCCCGCACATCCTCCCCCCCAATGAAGGATCTCATGATTGCAAGAAAGAACCTCAGCTTTTCCCGCCGGCTCATGGACCCGATCGCCCGCTGCATGGTCACCCCTATGTCACGGTCAATGAGGGCAACCCCCGCACCAACCTCATGGGCGGCATCTATCGCCTCAAGCATCTCACTGCCTGGCTTGACACCTATATCCTCACCGATCTTCCTCTGGAAATAGGTTAAAAACCAGCCTGCAAGGATGACACCAATGTTTCCACTTCTGAGGGCGTCCCTGAGGGAAGGTTCATCCCTTTTGATCCCCATTTTTTCTTCCATGAGCCTCCTGTACCTCCCGGGGTCCAGTTCCACTGCAACAACGTCCGGTTTCATCTCAAGTATGGTTCTTCTCACCTCATCAACACTTTCTCCAGATACATGTGCGGTACCTATTATCTTCAGCTCCTCCAGATTCATGTCCAGTGCATCCTCCCTTAGATCAGCGATATCCTGCCGTCCCTGTATACGGGTACGTTTTCTGTTATATTCCTTCTGAGGCAGTATTCAATATCACCGGCAAAACCAAGTTCCCTGAGCCTCCTGGCTGACCTGGATTTTCTTATGGCATCATCAACCATGGACCTGTCCTGAACTGCAAGTACTGAGGCCTCAGCGTACTCTTCAAACTCACCACCAATGGCACGTATTATTTCACCGGCGCAGAGGAAATCCTCTATTGCAAAGCGGCCATTAACACCGGCCATGACCACCTCAACTTCATCCGAAAGATTCCTTGCAGCTGAGGCCACTGCATCCAGATTGTTGAGGCAGCCCACGAGGGCCTGTGATTCAACTGACTCAAGGATCCTTGTACCGTTACTGGTGGTTAGCACAAGGGCATCACCTGAATGTTCCCTCACCTCCAGTGGGGAGTTGGCCAGGAATCCTGGCAGGGTCTCACCACCACGCTCCCCTGCCACCACATAGCCCATCCTGGAGTATTCCGTTGCCTCCTCAACGTCCCCAACAGGGATGACCTCCCTGAAACTGTCCAGGGCAGAGGTTATGGTTGCACTTGCCCTCAGAAGGTCCACCATTATGCAGAGTCCACTGCCCTCCGGTTTTTCAAAGCTGAGACTTACCCTCATCAGCACACCTTATAAATGATTATAGAGAGATTTATTCATGAGGTATTTATAGACTTCATCGGTGACTCAATGAGGATTTTTACAACACCAATGTGTGAGGGCATACTGAGGATTGCAGGCGTCATGGGGTACCATGTGACCCGCAAACCTGAGGATGAGGATGCAGACATTTTATTTGTGCTATCTGAGACACCAGTTGCTGGGGCGGTTAAACTTAAACTCAACACATTCACCCAGATAAGGGAGGCCATAGGAACCGTTTTCAGGGCTGTTCAGGAGGTGGATCCTGGAAGCCTCAGGTACTCCTCGGCTGATGAGATAGACTTTGAGGTCTGCTCCCCCTGGTGGCATGACCCTGCGGGGTTGCGGGAGATTAACAGCAAAATAAAAGTAAGGGTTTATTCAGATTTCCTAAGGGAGATCGTTGAGGACATGGGATTCACCATTGTTGATTTGAATGAAGATTTCACGGTATGCCCCGATTACATGGAACTTGACTGCATCAGGGTCCCCTCACACAGAAACCTTCCAGTTGACCCGGTTAAGAGGGCTTTATTCAGGTACATGTATCTGGAGAGGAAATTATGTACGAAACTTTAACCTATCAGGGCGGTGTACACCGCCATGAGGAAATGAAGGAACTGATTGAGGACCTCGGCGGATTTGTGCTCCAGGAGAACATGCTTCAGATGGACCTCATACTCACACTGGCCGTCCCAATTGAGGATGTGGATAAGGTGAGGGAAAAGGCCAGGGAGCTCCTGGGGAAGGTTAAGGTTGCCCCTATGGCGGGTACTGAGATAGCTATCGTCTCACCGACCCTGGCAAGGCATCATTTACCCCATTCGGCCTGTGATATATCCGAGTACCTCAGGAGGTACGGTGCCAAGGATAACATGATAGGCCTTGCCCGTGGGGCAGGTAAGGGTATATCCAGGATATCAGAGGATGAAAAGAGGCTCATAGAGGAACACGACCTTGCAGTTTTTGCCCTTGGAAGCTTTGAGCAGTGCATAAAGGATAAGGCCCACCTTTTCAGTGACATAAACATCCCGGTGGTGGTTACAGGGTCCCCTGAGAAGATTGACCTCAGCGAGCTTCCAGGTGCCGACGCCTATGTTGGGGGCCTTGGGAGGATACCCAGGAGGCTGAAGAGGGGTGAGGATATAAGGGCCCTAAGGAAACTTGTTGAGGTGGTCGAGGATATACTTGACAGGAGGAGGCGTGAAATGGCGGCGGACCCACCTCTGGTCCCCTCAATACTTGTTAAGACCGAGATTGAAAATCAGGTGCCTGCCGTTAAGGAGGTCTACTCCCCCACACCTGTAACAAGCCAGCTTGATGGGGTCCGTGTGAAGCTCAACTATGACCGCTACCATGACGAGATAGCAGATGTGAGGGTTTCTGATTACCGGCTGGGCGACATATCTGAGATAAGGAAGTCAATGATGTACGACTACATCCTCGTTAAGTTACTACCTGAAAGCTCCATACTGTGATCCCATGAGGAGAGAGTTCCAGGTCCTGATATTTATCCTGATCTTCTCCTCAGGATACTACCTTCTTAATTTTACTGTCCTGGAATCTCTTGGTATGGGAATTCTGAGCCTCCCGCTTACATTTCTTTTACCGGCAGCCATAATCTCCGAGAGGGTATACCCATCCTTTATCTCAAGGGCTGCCTATGTGGTTTCCATGATATGGGTGGGAATGGCTGTTTACATCCTCATTGGCCTGGGGGTAACCTTTGCAGCATCACTTGTTCCAGGCATTCCGTTCTCCCCTATCCCTGCGGCGGCCTTATCTATCATAATGGTTTCCTATGGGCTGTTGAAGGGCTGGAATATTGAGGTAAGGACTGTCAGGATCCCATTTCCATGCAGCGATGAACTGAGGCTGGTGCAGCTTTCAGATCTTCATGTGGGGACTGTGAGGTCCAGTGGTTTCCTCAGGAGGGTTTCATCTCTTATCTCTGAAATTGA
The DNA here is from genome assembly GCF_000145295.1 of Methanothermobacter marburgensis str. Marburg. Classification (NCBI taxonomy): domain Archaea; kingdom Methanobacteriati; phylum Methanobacteriota; class Methanobacteria; order Methanobacteriales; family Methanobacteriaceae; genus Methanothermobacter; species Methanothermobacter marburgensis. Next base: position 1,433,412 of record NC_014408.1, on the reverse strand, counting down.
ACCTGACGCCGTCCTCATAACAGGTGACCTCCTGGATGGTTCAAGGCCCGTTGGAGCCTCAACACTCTCAGAGCTTAAGGTGGAAGTTCCCGTATTTTTTGTTTCTGGCAACCATGACACCTATTCAGGGGACTTCAGGTCTGCAGTGGAGGGGGCGGGTATCATGTGTATTGATCAGCGTGTTGTTGATTTCAGGGGGGTGCAGGTTGCAGGTGTGGGTTATTCGATGGAGAGGCATTCGCTTTCTGCGATCCTTGATATAATGGAATTTGACCCGAAGAGGCCCCTCATACTTCTTCATCACCTTCCTGTTGACTGGGATTACGCCAGGGAGAGGGGTGTTGACCTCCAGCTATCCGGCCATACGCATGGTGGGCAGTTCTATCCATTCAACCTCCTTGTTGGAATGATGTTCCCCTTTATCAGGGGCCTTTATGATGATTCAGGACGTTTTCTGTATGTTTCACAGGGTACAGGCACATGGGGTCCCCCTATCCGTATAGGATCGTCCTCTGAGGTCACTGTTATTGAGCTCATTCCCTCTAATCCGGTTTTCGATGGAGATTAAGGATGAACTGGATGGTACTTATTATTTTCGCTGGTTTTATGGGGATCTTGAATGGATGACCGGCAGGCAGTTTACAGGGATATTTTTTCTATGGTTTTAGGGTGATGCTGGTCTGGTTAGGGGACTGGCTTTTCATGGTCTCTGACCCGTGATGAAAAACTTTAAATACAAGTTTTGAATATATATTCAAAACATGCCTAGACCAAGAAGATACAGAAGAATCCTGGGAGAACCCCGTGTGGTTGCATTTTCCCCGGAAGCCAGTGAAGAAGGGGTTGAGGTTGAGATAACCCTCGATGAATTTGAGGCTGTCAGGTTAAGGGACTACCATGACATAAAACAGAAAAAGGCTGCTGAAATCATGGGTATATCACAGCCAACATTTCACAGGACACTGACATCCGCACGGGCCAAGATAGCAGAGGCACTGGTCGAGGGCAGACCAATAATACTGAAAGGAGGTGATTACATCACAGACAGGAGAAGATACAAGTGCATGGACTGCCAGTTTGAGTGGATCTCACCTGAAAAGGAATACAAAAAGTGCCCCGACTGTGATTCAGAAAATATAACGCTGGTATCAGCAGATACACTGCCCCGGATGGGAAGTGGCGGCTTCGGAAGAGGTTTTGGTGCTGGACGTGGGGCACCACGTGTCTGCAAATGCATTGAATGCGGATACGAGGCACCAAAAACACCTGGAGTTCCATGCAGAATGGAGAAATGTCCAGAGTGCGGCGCACCAATGTGTGGAGCTGACTGAAACTTTAACGCGAAGACCCGTATTCAGCGATTTATCAAATTACGCTGAATACCACCTTTATCTATGATAAATACATAAAAGCTTGTTTTATTATGATTTGACGCTTTACCACCTTTATCTATTTTTGATGAAGAGTCAGGTGGTAATCGTAATTTAGTGATTGTATCGGAAGAGGGTTAGGAGCATGATTTAATGCATTTTATGTGTATTTTACCAGATGATTTAACTCTCATTTAGAAAAACAGATTATGTCATGTCTGCAAAATTAATAATAGAAAAATTGGCATTTCGAATGAAGCTGAGTTAGCATCAGAATTTTCAATTAAATGCTGCAGATTATTCTTCTCAAGGAATTAAACTACATGTGACCTAAAGTTCCCTCTTCAACATACGCGTAACAGTTTCTATATGTTCTTGCTGATCCCGGGCCTCCTTCTTAAGTGACCTCAGGAGTTCATCGGTCACAGGGATGGGCATGCTCCTGAATACGTATGAATCAAGCATGAAACCGAATGCCCTCTCCTCAGCCAGACTCCTGAACTTCCTGTCTGATGGCTCCATGAATACAGGGTTATCCTCATCTTCAAGGCCCTTAACCTCGTCACCAAGTTCCGTGCCGGGTATCGGTTCAGCGATGCTCACAAAGTAGTCGTCGAGCATTAGCTCATCTGCAAGTTCCAGGGTCTCCTCATGGTCCCTTTCATCTTCACCGGGGTACCCCACTATGAATGACCCTGCAACCTTCAGATTATGCTCCCTGGCAAGTTCAACAGCCTCAATAACATCCCCTGGTTTTATGCCCTTCTTCATCCTTCTGAGGATCCTTCTGCTCCCTGACTCTATACCATAGAACACCCACCCATTGGTGTACTCTGATATGGCATCGAGGATCTCAGGGGTCACCATATCAACCCTTATATCAGGTACCGTCAGATTCCTGGGCCCTGTGATTTCACTTATCTCCCTGAGGAGCTCAGTGAATGCATCCTCATCAATACCCCTGAACCTGCTGCTCCCGTAGAGTGTTCCGGTTCCCCCGCTTATTGCAAACCTTCGGGCCCCGGATTTCCTCAGTTCCCTGACCTCCCTTATGATATCCTCCAGTGGCCTGCTGCGGACCTCACGGCCGAAGAATTCCGGAACCTGGCAGAATGTGCAGTTACCGGGACAGCCCCTGTGGGTTTCAATGTAGACACTGGCACCCCTTATGTTCTCCTGTGAGATATCTGCAGGCACAAGTGGGAGGGCCCTTTTCATGGAGCAGCGGGCTGGTTCATTGATTATAAACCCTTCAGGGGATTTAAATGCTGCTCCAGGTATTTCAGACGCATCCAAACTTCCAGATGCAACCTCCATGGCCATCCCCACCTTATCCTCACCCTCGCCCTGAATTACAAGGTCAACGTCGAGGTGGCGGAGTACAAGTTCAGGGTCCATGCTCACGGGACCCCCCACCACCCTGAAGCCCCTTATATTATTAATAATATCCCTGTACCTCAGGAGGTGGATGGTCGACTGGAGGCTTATGAACACCACATCTGCGCCGGCACCATCAAGGCCCTTCCTGAGTTCAACGCTGTATCCAAGGTCCCTCAAAACACCGGCAATGAGCATTGAACCGTAGGTGTAGTGCTCTGGTGTTAAAACAACCACACGAGTCATTCAGAAGCACCGAAGAAATTTATGGCCTGTATAAGTTCATAGAATGCTTCCATCTCCCTCTCTATAACATCATACTGGGACAGCGTACCGCTCATCTCCCCATCAACGGTGAGCCTTTCAGGGCCCCTTATGACTATCCGGTCAGTACCATCGCGGCTTAGAACCTCCTTTGCCTGCATTTCATGGACAAATGCCCTGCCCGGGATTATCACTGTTTCCTTAAGTTCGCTGAGGTCCACACCCTCGAGGTCCTTCCTGGTGATGAGGCATGCTATGTCCTTCTCAACACCAACAACGTTCACAGTGTCCTCTGCCCCAAGGTTCCTTATTATCCTCCTTATGTAGGGGGCTGCAATGGATCCTGTGATTATGGTTGCCTCGCCCCTGATTTCAGGGAGGATCTCAAGGTACTCCCTGCTTGAGTCATCTGCAAGGACAAATGGAGTCCCGTTTTCAGGGTCGCAGACAGGTGTCCCTGTAACCCTGAGATTGAACTCTTGGTCAACCATCCTCACAAGGTCCTCAAATTCCTGGACTGTGTGCGGCTCTATACCCTCAATTATTGGCCCATTGCCGAGTATCAGCCCCTGATGCTCATAGTTTGCAAATCGCATCATTATGAATCCTGTGGCCCCCCATTCCTCAAGTCTGGAGCAGGTTTCAAGGAGGTCATCACCATCATTCACACCGGGTATGATCACTGCTGCAGCGTGGACCTCACAGGATTCACAGAATATCCTGAGGGCTTCCAGTGCATTTTCAGCGTTCCTATCGCGCATCCACTCTCTCCTCAGGAGGGGGTTCGCTGAGAACACAGTGAAGGTTACCTCATCCACACCATTTCCAATGAGCCTGGATGCCAGCTCAGGGTCATCCATGCCCTTACCGCTTGTGTATCCCAGGTGTATGGGGATCTCAAATTCACTAAGTCCCGCTGTCAGCTCCTCAAGGTGGGGGTAGCAGCTCACATCACCCCCGCCGCTGATGTTTATCTTCAGGTCCTTATCCTGAAGGTTCTGCATCATAAGTGTTGTCTGCACATTACCCATGACAAGGAATGGGGGTAAAAATTCCCTTCCCCTCTCTGCAACATCTCTTCCACAGGTTTCACAGCCCACCCTTCCCGGGGAGCAGTTCCTGCAGCCGAAGGGTTCAAATTCTCCCACCTTTCTGAAGTAACAGTACCTGCAGAATCCCCTGCAGTCCTTGCCAGGTATACCACCCAAATCCGCTATTATCTGCATGTCCCTCTTTCTGTGCTGCGCCTTAAATATAATTTATTACCCTGCAGCCATCATACCTGCGGTGTGCATGATCATAAAAATCAACGCAGCCGTACAAAAAATCCATAAAACCCGAAGAAAACGTGTTGATACATATAAATCTTTCGACTTGATTCAGAAAGAAATCTTAATTAATTATGATCAAGTTAAATATGCACCGTATACTAAAACGGGTGTTTTAACACCCTCCAAGGGCCTTCTTGCCTTTCCTGAAAAGGGGGTCTTGGATGTTTAGTATACGGAACTGATTGTTAGGAGGGAAAAAATGGCGAAGTTTGAGGATAAGGTCGACTTGTACGACGACAGAGGCAACCTCGTCGAAGAACAGGTGCCATTAGAAGCTCTAAGTCCATTAAGGAACCCCGCCATTAAAAGCATAGTGCAGGGGATTAAAAGGACAGTGGCTGTGAACCTTGAAGGTATAGAAAACGCCCTGAAGACAGCGAAGGTCGGCGGACCTGCCTGTAAGATAATGGGCCGTGAACTCGACCTCGACATTGTCGGGAACGCCGAGTCAATAGCAGCCGCTGCAAAGGAAATGATACAGGTGACTGAGGACGACGACACCAACGTCGAACTCCTTGGCGGAGGTAAAAGGGCACTCGTACAGGTCCCAAGTGCAAGGTTCGATGTTGCAGCAGAATACTCTGCAGCACCACTCGTAACCGCCACAGCATTTGTCCAGGCCATAATCAACGAGTTTGATGTTAGCATGTACGATGCTAACATGGTTAAAGCAGCCGTTCTGGGAAGATATCCACAGTCTGTGGAGTACATGGGGGCAAACATAGCAACAATGCTGGACATTCCACAGAAACTGGAAGGCCCAGGATACGCACTCAGGAACATCATGGTGAACCATGTTGTTGCAGCCACACTCAAAAACACACTCCAGGCAGCAGCACTATCAACCATACTTGAACAGACAGCAATGTTCGAGATGGGTGATGCTGTAGGAGCATTTGAGAGGATGCACCTCCTTGGACTTGCATACCAGGGAATGAACGCTGACAACCTGGTCTTTGACCTCGTTAAGGCCAACGGTAAAGAAGGTACAGTTGGATCAGTCATAGCAGACCTGGTTGAAAGGGCCCTGGAAGACGGTGTCATAAAGGTTGAGAAGGAACTCACAGACTACAAGGTCTACGGCACAGACGACCTTGCAATGTGGAACGCCTACGCAGCAGCCGGACTCATGGCAGCCACAATGGTTAACCAGGGTGCAGCAAGGGCAGCTCAGGGTGTATCATCAACTCTGCTCTACTACAACGACCTCATAGAATTCGAAACAGGACTGCCAAGCGTGGACTTCGGTAAAGTGGAAGGTACAGCTGTAGGATTTTCATTCTTCAGCCACTCCATCTACGGTGGTGGTGGACCAGGTATCTTCAACGGAAACCACATCGTTACAAGGCACAGTAAGGGATTCGCTATACCCTGCGTGGCAGCCGCAATGGCACTGGATGCAGGAACCCAGATGTTCTCACCAGAAGCAACCTCTGGACTCATAAAAGAAGTATTCAGCCAGGTTGACGAGTTCCGAGAACCACTCAAATATGTTGTGGAGGCAGCAGCTGAGATTAAAAACGAAATCTAAATAATCTCTCAGAACTGGGGGCAAAAAACCAATGGACGTTCAGATATTTCCTCACAGGCTGCTAGGGGCCGACACCACAGAGAAACTCCTTAACCGCCTTGAGGACATCCACGGCGTTAAGCGAATGGTGATCCACGGACAGAGACTACCACCAGAGGACCACCCTGACAGGCGCATAATCAACGTTAAAGGCCAGGAATTTGAACTTCAGGTTAAAACTGGCCGTGTGCTGCTTGAAGTGGAGGACGAGGAGACAATAACCGATATCAAGAGGGTTTGCGAGGATCTCCTGCCCTTTGGATATGATGTTACTCCCGGCAAGTACATAAGAACAGAGAAAACCGTCACAGACGAGATAAAGTACGGCGAGAGCCTTGATGAGATTCCTGATGAACTCATCGGTCTCACGGATCAGAACGCCAGGCTCAGTGAAAGGGCCACAATAATAAAAAGGAAGAAGGAGCATTAGATGATCGGAAAGTGCACTCACGTGGTTGACTGTAGAGAGACAATGGGTATGGGTGAAGGCGGAGGAATAGCCCAGAGGGGTACCTTTGCCCAGTGCGGAAGTGAAGTTCTGGCAGTGGCAATGTCACCTGGCAGGCGCCACATAACCAAGCCTGTCTGCGAGATAACATTTGCCCTGAGGGAAGCAAACATAATGACCAGTACCCTGGTACTCAACGCAGGCGCAGGGGTTCCACAGGACGCTCCAAGTGCCGGTGCAGGGAGCCTCTTTGGATTAACACCTGCTGAAGTCGAGCAGATGAAGCGGCACAGACTCCTTGTGGTGCACCTTGGCGGAGTAAAGAACCACATCACCTACAAGGCACGCCTCATACTCAGAAATGTTGACCGCCCATGCATAGTCATATGCGAATACCCGGTTGACTTTGAGGACTTTGCGAAGATAGGTGTCAAAACCAGGGTCGTAATGCCGGATGAACCAAAAACCAAGGGAACAATCGTTGACATCGTGAGTGGAGTTATTAGAGGAGAAACCTGTCCCCAGGAAAAACTGGATGAGATTATAAGAAAGGTTAAGTTAGCTTTAGGAGGTGCATGATATGGCACAATACTATCCCGGAACAACTAAGGTTGCTCAGAACAGAAGGAATTTCTGTAACCCTGAATACGAACTTGAAAAACTGAGAGAAATCTCAGATGAAGATGTAGTAAAGATTCTGGGTCACAGGGCCCCAGGGGAAGAATACCCAAGTGTTCACCCACCACTTGAAGAGATGGATGAACCAGAGGACGCAATAAGAGAAATGGTCGAACCAATAGACGGTGCAAAGGCCGGTGACAGGGTCAGATACATACAGTTCACAGACTCAATGTACTTCGCCCCAGCCCAGCCATATGTGAGGTCAAGGGCATACCTCTGCAGGTACAGGGGTGCAGACGCAGGTACACTCTCAGGACGTCAGATCATAGAGACCAGGGAGAGGGACCTTGAAAAGATATCCAAGGAACTCCTTGAAACAGAGTTCTTTGACCCTGCAAGGTCAGGTGTCAGGGGTAAATCTGTCCACGGACACTCACTGCGTCTCGATGAAGACGGTATGATGTTCGACATGCTCAGAAGGCAGATCTACAACAAGGACACAGGCAGAGTCGAAATGGTCAAGAACCAGATCGGTGACGAACTCGACGAACCCGTGGATCTTGGTGAACCACTGGATGAAGAAACCCTGATGGAAAAAACAACCATCTACCGCGTGGATGGTGAAGCCTACCGTGATGATGTAGAAGCCGTGGAGATCATGCAGAGAATCCACGTTTTAAGATCACAAGGAGGGTTCAACCTAGAATAATCCGGGGGAGGTGTAGATTATGGCTGACAAATTGTTCATAAATGCTTTAAAGAAAAAATTTGAAGAATCCCCTGAAGAGAAGAAAACCACATTCTACACACTTGGTGGCTGGAAACAGTCAGAAAGAAAAACCGAGTTTGTGAACGCTGGTAAAGAAGTGGCAGCAAAGAGGGGTATACCCCAGTATAACCCTGACATAGGTACCCCACTTGGTCAGAGGGTGCTCATGCCCTACCAGGTTTCAACAACCGACACCTATGTTGAAGGGGACGACCTCCACTTCGTGAACAACGCTGCCATGCAGCAGATGTGGGACGACATAAGGAGGACCGTTATCGTCGGTCTGAACCACGCCCACGCTGTTATAGAAAAGAGGCTGGGTAAGGAGGTCACACCTGAGACAATAACCCACTACCTTGAAACAGTGAACCACGCAATGCCGGGTGCAGCTGTCGTCCAGGAACACATGGTGGAAACCCACCCTGCACTGGTGGCAGACAGTTACGTCAAGGTATTCACAGGTAACGACGAAATAGCAGATGAAATCGACCCTGCATTCGTCATAGACATCAACAAACAGTTCCCAGAGGACCAGGCAGAAACCCTCAAGGCAGAGGTTGGTGACGGAATCTGGCAGGTCGTCAGGATCCCAACCATAGTCTCAAGGACCTGTGACGGTGCAACAACCTCACGATGGTCCGCCATGCAGATAGGTATGTCCATGATTTCAGCCTACAAACAGGCAGCAGGTGAAGCCGCAACAGGTGACTTCGCATACGCTGCAAAACACGCTGAAGTCATACACATGGGTACATACCTGCCTGTGAGACGTGCAAGGGGTGAAAACGAGCCTGGTGGTGTACCATTCGGTTACCTTGCAGACATCTGTCAGAGCTCAAGGGTCAACTATGAGGACCCTGTCAGGGTGTCACTTGACGTTGTGGCAACCGGTGCAATGCTCTACGACCAGATCTGGCTAGGATCATACATGTCAGGTGGTGTCGGATTCACACAGTACGCCACAGCAGCATACACAGACAACATACTTGACGACTTCACCTACTTCGGTAAGGAGTACGTGGAAGACAAGTACGGACTCTGTGAGGCACCAAACAACATGGACACCGTCCTGGACGTTGCAACTGAGGTCACATTCTACGGCCTTGAACAGTACGAGGAATACCCAGCACTCCTCGAAGACCAGTTCGGTGGATCACAGAGGGCAGCAGTCGTTGCAGCTGCAGCTGGATGTTCAACAGCATTCGCAACAGGAAACGCCCAGACAGGTCTCAGCGGATGGTACCTCTCAATGTACCTCCACAAAGAACAGCACTCAAGGCTCGGATTCTACGGTTACGACCTCCAGGACCAGTGTGGTGCATCCAACGTCTTCTCAATAAGGGGCGACGAGGGACTGCCACTGGAGCTTCGTGGACCTAACTATCCAAACTACGCCATGAACGTGGGACACCAGGGTGAATACGCAGGTATATCACAGGCACCACACGCTGCCCGTGGAGACGCCTTCGTGTTCAACCCACTGGTGAAAATAGCCTTTGCAGACGACAACCTTGTCTTCGACTTCACCAACGTCCGTGGCGAATTCGCCAAAGGTGCTCTGCGAGAGTTCGAACCAGCCGGTGAAAGAGCACTCATAACACCCGCAAAATAGATTAACGAAGGTGCATTACACAAACTTTTTAAGTGTAATGCACCTAATTTTTTTTATTCAAAAAAATAAAAGGAGGAAGAAATATGGACCCTATGATAACAGGTTTAGGTGTTGTAGCTCTCATGGGTGCAGCTGCAACCATAGCAGGAGCCGCAGAGGACTTAGAGTCTGACGTAGGATCCCAGAGTAACCCCAACTCACAGGTTCAGCTGGCACCACAGATGGGACACCTGCACCGAATAATCAACAAGGCCGTTTCAGGGGAACCCGTTGCCTACGGAACCTGGTGCGGAATTGCTGGTTCAGTTGCATTTGTCCTTATGAATTCAATGCAGCTACCTGTGATAATGGCCATTGCAATCGGTGCTGTAATTGCCGCAATGGTACACACAACCTACGCTGTAACATCCCACATGGGACGAATTGTCAGCCAGTCCCAGTTCAACCAGCCACTCTTCATGGACATGCTGGTTCAGCATTTAGGCCCAATTGCAGGGCATGGCTTTATTGTGACATTCTGTACTGTAGGATTATCATATCTCATGACATTACCGATCCCTGGATTTGCACACCCATTCCCACTGCCACTTCTTGCAGTGCTCTGGGGTATAACAATAGGTGCAATCGGTTCATCAACAGGGGACGTCCACTACGGTGCTGAAAGGGAGTACCAGCAGTACCCATTCGGTGGAGGTATACCTGTTGCGATTCACGGTGACATAACAACAAAGGCAGAGCTTGGAGCAAGAAACTCAATGGACGTTGTTCACTTCTGTGCAAAGTACGGCGGACCCCTAACAGGATTCGCATTCGGTGCAATAGTATTCCTCAGCTTCTGGAACACAATAGTCTTCGGCATAACCGGCGGAATAATATCCGGTCTCATAATAGTCTTGTTACTGATAATCCTCAACAACAGGCTTGAAGTCTTTGCAAGGAACAGATATGGACCATACAAGGAGGAAGAATAAATGGATCCATTATTACTGATAGGAGCTATAACCGCTGGAGGAGTACTCATAGGTGGAGGTGTCCACTTCGTACCTGTGGGTGGTGCACCAGCAGCTATGGCAACAGCAACAGGTGTGGGTACCGGTACAGCTATGCTTGCTGCAGGTGCGGGTCTCACAGGACTCATAACCGCCGCAGCAATGACCGGACAGTCACCCCTCATGATAATGGCTGCCGGTGCAGTTGGTTCAATGCTCATGATAGGTATCACCATGCTGGTGGGTAACCTGATCTACGTCTTTGGTGTGGGTACCGTCCCGGTATCTGCAAAGGTCAGCGTCGACCCAATAACAGGCATGGAACAGGAAAAATACGTCACCCCAGGTACCGAGGGGCATGGTCTTCCAACGGTCTGTTTTGTCAGCGGTATAATAGGAGGAGCCCTCGGTGGAATTGGTGGTGGGCTCATCTACTGGGCACTCAACGAGGCCCTAAAGACCCTGTCATATGGTGCAATGGGTGCTGCAGGTGTTGCAGCAATCTTTGCCGTGGGTATATTCTTCATAAACGCGGTTATTGCATCATACAACATTGGGGGTACAATAGAAGGTTTCCACGATCCTAAATTCAAGAGGATCGGCAGGGGAATAGTCGCATGTCTCATAGCCTCCATTGTTGCAGGGGCCCTTTCAACATTACTCGTATACGGAGGTGTCTTCTAATGTCAGTAGCAGCTGGAGGACCGGCCGGCGCAGCCATACCTGAGAGCAGGCTCATGGCACTTGGAATACTGGGCGGACTTGCAGGTATATATGCATCCGCAGTTAACCCGGTCATAGGACCAGTCCTGGCATCCCTTGGGGCTGTCTGTGCAATAGTATGGGGCGCAGACGCCATAAGGAGGGTTGCAAGTTACGGTCTCGGTACCGGTGTGCCATCAATCGGGTACATGTCAGTTTCAATAGGTATAGTTGGTGTGGTGGCTGGACTTGCATCAGTGTTTGTGGTACCCGCCATTGCAGTACCTGTTGTTGCACTGATACTGGCAATGATACTCGGCGTGGTTGTGGCTGTACTGGGTAAGAAGATAGTTAAGATGAAAATCCCAATCCTCGAGAAGTGCACCGCGGAGATCTCAGGTGCAGCAGCACTTTCAGTCCTTGGATTCTCAGCAGCCATTGCAGGTAGCTACACACTGCAGACAATGCTCACATCAGTCATAACAACAGGATTCATAGGTCTGCTATTCATCCTCAACACAATGGCTATTCAGCACCCATTCAACGCATGTCTTGGTCCAAATGAGAACCAGACAAGGACACTTAAACTTGCAGCATCAACAGGGTTCATATCAATGGCCATCGTGGGTCTACTTGGAATAGGGCTCAACCCTAGCTGGTGGCTTGTTTCACTTATCGGTGCACTCTGCTGGATAGTGGCATTCAGGGCATTCGTGAGCGCATCCTTCGAGGAAGCAGCATCCGTGAAATGGTCAGGTCTCTGGCCTAAGGAGGAAGAGCACTAGGAGGCTTAAAAATGGAAATGTTACCACTTGTTAAGATCGCTCCGGAATACAACCTGACCCTTGATCCTTCCACCGGTATGATAGGGGCTGCCCTTGGAAGGGAAGTAATAATATTATCCATGGACGAAATAAACGAACAGATAGCTGCATTAGAGGCTACAGCAGATGATCTGATTAACTCACTGGACCCAACAACCATCCCTGAGGGTTCCTACCCTGGAAGGGAAGGAGTATACCTGACAGCAGGTAAACTCACCAACATAGTTTACGGGTTCATACTTGGTCTGATCATCCTGTTTGCCCTGCTCTTATAGGAGGTGTTATAAGTGGTTGAAAAGAAATCACCTGCTGAAGGATGGCCTGTGGTTAACGGTGACTACATCGTGGGCGACCCTGAAAGTCCTGTGGCTGCCACCACCCTCGCCTCTCACATCGAGGACATACCTGTTGAGGCAGGAGCTGCCATCGCAGGGCCATGCAAGACAGAGAACCTCGGAATCGAAAAGATGATCGCAAACCTCATATCCAACCCCAACATCAGGTTCCTTATACTCTGCGGTTCAGAGGTACAGGGACACATCACAGGTCAGAGTATAGAGGCCCTGCACCAGAACGGTGTGGACCCTGATAAGAGGAACATCATCGGTGCAACCGGTGCCATTCCATACATTGAAAACATACCTGATGAGGGTATTGAGAGGTTCCAGAAACAGCTGGAGATCGTCAACCTCATAGACGTTGAGGACGCCGACGCCATCAAGGCCAAGGTCAAGGAATGCATCGAGAAGGACCCCGGCGCATTCGAAGAAGAGGCCATGATCATAAAGGTCGAGGAAGGCGGAGAAGAAGAGGAAGGCGAAGAGGTCAAACCTGTGGCACCAGAAACAGCCCTTATTGAGGCGAGGATGAGGAACATCCAGACACAGGTTAAAATGATAGGTTCCACCAACAGAATGTTCGCCGGTATGTACTCAGGTAAGGTTCAGGGTATAATGATAGGTCTTGCCTTCACCCTGACACTGGGCATACTTCTACTGGTCTAGGGAGGCTTCCAGATGATTATACTATCCAACAAACCGAATATACGTGGCATTAAAAACGTTGTAGAGGACATAAAATACCGAAACCAGCTCATCGGTAGAGATGGCAGGTTATTTGCGGGCCTCATAGCCACAAGGATTTCAGGTATAGCCATAGGATTCCTCCTGGCTGTCCTCCTTGTTGGTGTGCCTGCAATGATGAGCATATTAGGGGTGATCTGATGTCAGAGGAAGAAAAAACCACAATACCCCGCGTACTTGTCTCTGCTGATGAATTCAACAAGGCCAATGAGAAACTGGATGAAATAGAGGAAAAGGTGGAGTTCACTGTCGGTGAGTACTCACAGCGCATAGGACAGCAGATCGGTAGAGATATTGGTATTTTATATGGTATTGTGATAGGTCTGATTATCCTTGCAGTAACCAACATACTGTTTGCAGGATTGTTAAAAGGACTTTTAAAATCCCTATTCGGACTATAGCTTGGAGGTTTACATATGTTTAGGTTTGATAAGGAACAGATCGTACTGGACATAGCTGGAACCAAAATTGGTGGTCAGCCAGGAGAGTACCCAACCGTATTAGCAGGAACAATATTTTATGGTGGACACAGCATCATTGAAGATGAAAAGGCAGGTGTCTTTGACAAGGACAAGGCAGAAGCCCTCATAAAGACACAGGAAGAGATGTCAGATGTCACAGGTAACCCCCACATCGTACAGACCTTCGGTCAGACACCCGAGGCAATAGTCAAGTACCTGGAGTTTGTGGGTGACATCACCGACGCACCATTCTTCATAGACTCAACATCCGGTGAGGCAAGAATCGCCGGTGCAGAGTACGCCAGTGAAGTTGGCCTTGAGGACAGGGCCATCTACAACTCAGTCAACATGGCCGCCGACGAGTCAGAACTTGAGGCACTCAAGAACACCAAACTCTCAGCTTCAATCGTCCTTGGATTCAACCCAATGGACCCCACAGTTGAGGGTAAAATTGGAATCTGGGAAGACGGTGCCGGTACAATAGACAAGGGTCTTCTTGAAATGGCCGCCGACTGTGGTATCGACAAGTACCTCATGGACGTTGCAGTTACACCACTCGGTCAGGGGGCAGGTGTTGCTGTGAGGACCTCATTTGCAGTTAAGAGCAAATGGGGCTACCCTGTTGGTAGCGGTATCCACAACGTGCCATCAGCCTGGGACTGGCTCCGTGAGTACAAGAAGGAACACAAAGAAGCCTGGCCTGTATGTGACGTTGGATCCAACCTGATCCAGCAGATGGCCGGTGGTGACTTCGTACTCTACGGTCCGATAGAAAACGCCAGGATGGCATTCCCAGCCTGTGCAATGGCTGACATATTCATAAGCGAAGCAGCCAAGGACATAGGCACCGAGGCTGTGGAAGACCACCCATTCTTCAAGCTGCTCTAGGAGCAGCCAGAAATTTCATTTTTTTTAACTGTTGTTATTACTAAATAATTTATTTTTATTATAATGGAATGTTTTAAATAGAAGAAAACGGCAACATATTTCCGGCACAAAGATTTAAGTGTCAATATGCAATTAATATACTGGTCTTGAGGGAATGGAAGAAAGTTTTTCAGTGGTGATAACTTGCTTGGAAATGTATTGATTCTTATAGCTGCACTGGTGGTCTCACTGATTCTGGTTATAAAATCTGCGGATATCTTTGTGGACAACCTTGTGGATCTTGGATCCTCACTGGGCATATCTGAAGTTATACTTGGTGTTACAGCATCTGCCATTGGAACTTCCCTGCCTGAATTTGGTTCGGCGCTTATAGCGTCACTTTCAGGCAGTACAGACATAGGGGTTGGCTGTGTCATAGGTTCAAACATATGGAACATTGCAGGTATACTCGGGATATCTGCACTGGTTGCAGGGGTCATAGAGACAAACGCAGATGGCCTGAAAAGGGACTTCAGCGCCACCCTCATGACAGGGTTGATACTACTCTTTTTCATGTTCTTCGGGAATATAGGGAGACTGGCAGCAGTTGCAATGGTACTGCTTTACTCTGTTTACCTGTGGAGACTCATAAAGGCCCAGAAATCATATTCTGATGAGAATTCCCATGAAACTCAGAGGGAACCACTTGACCTTAAAAAACTTGCCCTTACGGTTGTAGGTTTCACTGGTCTTGTTATAGGCTGCAGAATCCTGGTATACAGTGGTGTGGAACTTGCAGACATTGCAGGGATACCAGCCATGATAATGGGTCTCTTCACACTGGCCATAGGTACAAGTATACCGGAACTTGTGGTTACACTCTCATCTGCAGTGAAGGGCCTCCATGAGCTCTCAATAGGCACGGTACTTGGAAGCAACACCTTCAACATACTTGTGGGTATAGGTGTCCCTGCTCTCATAGCCCCGGTGCCTGTTGAACCTCTCTCGCTCAGATTTGACGCACCAATCATGATACTTGTGACGGTACTCCTGGTGCTACTTATAAAGCAGGGGGACATGAAACTTAAAAGGAGTGGAGGCATAATCTTACTTGCAGTATACATATCATACGTTGTCATGAGACTCTTTGTACTGGCGTGATTGAAATGTACAGAAAAATTCTGGTTCCAACAATGGGAGAATACATGGACGAACTCATAGAGCACACCCTGGACCTCCTCCATGGAAGGGAGGCGGAGGTTATATGCCTCTACGTGGTTGATACCTCTGTACCCTTCCTCACCCCAAAGAAGGTTAAGGAGATGATGGTTAAGGAGTTAACAGAGAGGGGTAAGGAGATCCTCAGGGACATGGAGAAGGGACTCACAGGTCCAGAGAACCCCAACGTGAAGTTCAGGGGAGTTATGCTTGAGGGGAACCCTGCAGACGAAATAGTTAAACTTGCAGAGGAGGAGGACGTTGACGTCATCATAATGGGTACAGGTAAGAGCCTGGTTGACAAGCACCTCCTTGGCAGTGTGTCAGAAAAGGTGGTACATTACGCACCCTGCACCATACACCTGGTGAGGACGGTTTAGCAGCTTACATCAAAAAACCCACCAAACGCCACAGAGGAATACCTTTTATTATTTTTCATCTGGATTTATTCATAAAATTTATATTATCCCCCCGGATACAATATTACATTAAATCAGGGGGTAATCAGTTGTCATTTTTGAGCAGACTATTTGGTCCAAAGCCAATTATTGCAAAGAGCAGATTCATAAGCATAGAGGATACAAAAACAGCACCATTCACAAAGAAAACCGTGGGGTCCGGTTACTCAATGCGCCCGGACGTCTACTACATCGTGGCATCGGTTGAACTGGGTAACACAACAACCAAGTGTATACTGACAGCCACCAACCTCAACACAAGCAGAACATACCTCCTTGATGAGACCGTGAAGATGACCCGTGACATAAGACCCCCTAAGGAGGGCGAGGAGGTATTCGGTAAGACGGTATGGGGTGTTGAACTCACAAAGGAATCTGTCTCTGAACTGGTGCGGGACACAATACATGAGTCCCTCAGAAGGGCTAAGGTTGACATAGAAAAGGACCTTGACTTCGTGGTGAGGTCAACTGGTGTTACAGCCGGCTTTGGATCACCTGAGGAGGTGGGTAAACTCATAATAGCCCTTGCAGATGGCTGTCTCGCAGCAGGAATACCCCCACGGAAAATGGCCCCAGCCCTCTCCATAGAGAACATCCCCAAACGCCTCAGGGACTTCTCATACCTTGACAGGGTCATATTCGATGGCGCGGTTGCAAGTGTCATACCCCCAACAGGAAGGGAGGTCGTTGCAAATGAGATGGAGGGCGAACTTGTAACTGCAGGTATCAAGGTGGGCTCAAAGTGGACAACTGTTGATTACAGAAACCCCTGCGTATCCCTGGACTTCGGGACAACCCTTGCCGGTAGAATAGTAAATTCCGATGAACCCTACGCAAGGACCATTGGAAACTTCTGCGGCCTTGCAGGTGCAATATCCGACGCCATAATCAGGGGAACCGAAATGGTGGACTGCAGGGGTGGGGCCGCACTTGACCTCTACAAGAAATCCGTGCTGAAGGGCGCCAACTGGAAGAAGGCAAGGAAACACGCCGAGATGATACACGATGAGATAATCGATATAAGAAAGGTGCCTGTCAACAGAAAAAGGTTCGGGACAGTCCCGGTGGATACAGAGGCAGCATACAGCGCAGGGACAACACTCATAGGGTGCGACGCCGGTAAGAATGGGGATAAACTTCAGAAACTAACAGAGGTTGGCCATGACATATACCAGGAGGATGGCATACACACCCTCTTTGCCACACTGGACCATGTGAGTGCACTGATAGTCAAGAGGCTGATAGATGAGGCCTTTGATGAGGGTGTAATCGAGGAGGGCTCGGTCCTTGGGGTTACAGGAAGGGCAGGTATAACAGGCACAAAACCCAAACTCATACTGGAAAATGTGGGTGATCGCTTCAAGGACTGTATATTTGTATCCGATGCCCTTGCACTCGGGGCGGCTGTCATGGCGAGGTGCATGAACTCCATGGGAACACCCCACACCCCACTCGGCGGAAGGCAGAACGGCCCATGCATACTGGGAATGAGAAGAAAGCTCCAGTCAAAGAAAGAGGATAAATGGATTGAGTGATCATGCTGGCCCTTGTAATGGCTGGTGGGGAGGGAAAACGTCTTGGCCTTGAATGTGAAAAGCCCCTCCTTGAGATATCTGGACGGCCAATGATAGATTATGTCCTTGATAGCCTTGATTCTTCCAGGGGCGTCCATGAGATAATAGTTGTAACGAGCCCAAACACACCCCTCACAGAGGAACATGTGCAGGGGAGGTACGCCGTATTCAGGGCATCAGGGAGGGGTTACGTTGAGGACCTCCAGGAGATCCTCTCGCACCTTGAAGAATCCCGGGATGAACCTGTTCTGGTTATAAATGCGGATTTACCGCTGATCTCCCCATCAACCATCGACTGGATAATAGATGAGTATCTGTCAGGTGGTGGGGAGGCCCTCTGCGTTGCTGTACCTGAAAAACTCTGCAGAATGCATGGTCTCGAGTTTTCAGATTCAATGGATGGATTAGTACCCTGCGGGGTAAATATATTAATGAGTAAAAACAGAGTACAAGATCAGAGGATCCTTGAGGTTTCCATGCTGGAGCTGGCAGTGAACATAAATAGCTGCAGTGATCTGCATGTCCTGGAAAAATTAGGTGAGAATGATGGAAGAGAAGAAACTCATAAAAGGGGAAGAGAAGTACTGGAGTGAAATAAAGGGCTACCAGGTTGCAACCAACAATGCACGTATCCTTGGGGAGCTTGAGGAGCTCATAATCAACGATAAAACAGGAAAAATAACAGACGTTGTCATTAAGGTTGACAGCGGGAGAAACGTGACAGTCAAGGGCGCCAAGAAGAAGGGCGACTACCTCCTTGTCCCGTTCGGGAAGGTTGAGAAGGTTGGCGAGTTCATAATAATCGCAGAATAAGTTGATATTATCTGATTCGTTAGCCCTGCATCTTAACTTATTCTTTAAGAAATAGATAGTTTTTATTATCCGTTTCGTCTCTTAATTTACTCTTTAAAAAATGAGTTATATCGCCGGACACAGATCCAGCAATATCACATACCCTTGAGGCTCATATCAAGCATTCTCTTTGTTTCAGCCGCCAGTTCAGGTGGAAGGCCAGTTATATCCATACTCAGGAATCCCCTCACAATCATTGAAGCGGCCTCCTCCTCTGTAAGACCCCTTGAGGTCAGGTACATGACTTCCTCCTCGGCTATCTTACCCACTGCGGCCTCATGTGACATCTCAAGGTCCGTCGCACTTCCCTCAAGTTCAGGAACCGCGTATATCATGGAGTCATCTGAGAGTACAAGGCCATGGCATTCAAGGTGCCCCTTGACCTCTGGCACACGACCAGCCAGGTGACCCCTTGAGTATATCTGGGATGAATCCTTTGAGACTGCACGTGAAACCATCTCTGCACTTGAGCCCTTACCCTCAAGGATGACCCTTGATCCCACATCAAGGACAGAATCCTTCTGCCCCCCAAGTATTGACTGGAACACAACCCTTGAGTTCTCACCGCTGCAGTAGGCCGTTGGGTAGGACTGGATGCTCTTCACAGGGCTTGTGAGTATGTAGTTGTTTATGTAGGTTGCGTTATCACCCACCATTATACCGGTACGTGGGCGTACCTCAACCTGTTCAGCCCAGTTGTGTACCATTGTGAATGTTATCTTGGCACCCGGCTTCAGATAGAATTCAGATACACCAACGTGCAGTGCTGAACTAACATCCTCACCGGTGGCACAACCTGTTATTATGTGCAGCTCAGAGTTCTCCTCGGCAATCACTATATTATGGGCTGTCTGCATGACCCGCTCGTCGCCTATGAACATGCATGCCTGAAGCGGGAATACCTCACGTGCACCGGGCTTTGACCTTATGAAGTAGCCCCCCATCTCTCCCTCAGCCTCCCTGAGGGCCGTTGTGGCTGTGTACTTGTCGGTGTCAACTGCGACGGCCTTCCACATGTAGTCCTTGAGCCAGCTGTACTTATCGAGGGCAACATTCATGCCCATGATCTCGATTGACTCTGAGGCGCATGTTGTGCAGATGCCTGACTGGTCAACCTGTATGAATGTACCTGCACGTTCCCTCTCCTCAGGGTCCACGCCAACCCTCAGCAGGGTCTCCTGGACCTCTTTTGGAACCTCCTTGGCCCTTGTCACCTCCTCGTGTTCACCAGCCTCTTCCCTTATGAACCTTTCAAGGTCGATGTCCTCACCGTAGAGCGCCTTCTTGTCCTTTGCCTTCTCAGCCTTCTTCAGTGTATCCCGCAGCATTCAACACACCCCTTGAATCCATCCTTCCTTATATCATCAATTATCTCCCGGGGGTTACCTGAACATGCAATACGGCCGTCCATGAGGACATGGGCGGTGTCGGCATTCACAAAGTTCAGTATGTAGCCCAGGTGGGTTATTAGGAGCCCCGCCTTTTCCCTCATACCCGGCTTCTTGTCCTTGTCCAGCAGGACGTTGATCTCCTCTGCAAGGAGTTCAACGTTTTCTATGTCCACACCTGAGTCGGGCTCGTCAAACATTATGAAGTCGGGTTTCTGTGCAAGTAGCTGGAGGATCTCGGACCTCTTCACCTCACCCCCTGAGAATCCAAGGTTAACATCCCTTTCAAGGAAGCTCTCATCGAATTTCATCCGCGCTGCAAGTTCCCTGAGTTCGGGTGTCAGATCATCCTCTGTGTTGAGGCCACTTTCAACCTTGAGGAGGTCCATGAGCCTTACACCCCTTATGGATGGGGGGTTCTGGAAGCTCACACCGATACCCATCCTCACCCGCTCGGTTGTACTCATATCGGTTATATCCTTTCCCTTGAATAGTATCTGGCCATTTGTGACCCTGTACTTTGGAAAGCCGAGGATTGTCATAAAGAGGGTGCTCTTCCCTGAGCCGTTGGGTCCCAGAAGGACATGTGTTTCGCCCCTGTCGATGTAGAGGTCTATGTCCCTGAGGACCTGTTTTCCGCTAACCTCGACCGCAAGGTCGGTTATTTCAAGAAGCAGTTAAACCACCACCTATTATTTTTCCCTTAGGATAGTATAACGTGGATACAATAAATAACTTTCTGATATTATGGGGGGCTGATAAAGGATTCAAATAACTCCAGCGCCCTCCTTATCCCTGATTCCTGTCTTGCAAGAATCTCATTTGCCCCTGAAAATCTGAGGTCTGCCTCCACATCAGAGTTTATAACCTCCTCCCTGTCATCTGATACAACAGCAATACCACCCCTCCCTGTACCAGCGGTTGTACCTATACCTATATCCGCGCCTGTTAGCCTTCTGACAGAGCGGGCCATCATGAGGGCCACCCTTTCATCCTCCTTTTCAGTGTAAACCTTTATGTCGTTGAGGGTGGCGGAGGGTTCTGGAGGCTCAAATCTGAGGATGCTCCGCACACCTGAAAGTGTGGGTATGAAGAGGCCAGCCACGAGTGAGACCTCAGCGTCAACCCTCCACAGGTAGTTCATGGGGTAACCCATGGAGTAGGCGTGTATCTCCCTTGCAACGATGCCATGGGTGAAGCACTCTGCTGTGGCAACCCTTATCATCTCTGAGCACCCCGAAGGAGTTTGAGTATCTCTGCCGTCATAACCTCTGAGACCCTGTCCAGGACGTGGGGTGTTACAGGCTCCCAGTCCCTTATGAGTTTACCTGTACCCACAAGGACGTGCTCGTGGATACCCTCAGCCTGCAGATATGCTGCAATGGGGTTTTCAGGGTCAGCTTCATCTATATCCACCACTGAGACGTCCTCTTCACCTATCCCAAATACTCCCATGGTGCTGATGGTGGCTGCCCCCCTCTCCTGGGCATACCGGATTATCTCTGTGGTGATGGGCAGGGTATCACCCCCCGCAATCTCCACACAGACCACATCCCCTCCTATGAGTCTAAGGTTGTCCCCTGTGATGTACTCGGGTATGCCCTGAACGGTCCTTGAAAAGCCATCACAGGCGAGGGATTCAATGAACTTCACCTTGTATTCACCTATCTTCGCCCCCATGAGGCGGAATATCAGGTCATCTGCAGATACCTTCTGGCCGTCGATGACCTTTATCCTTTCAGGGCCCCCACGGTGGATCTGCATGAGGTTGAGGGCGGTGCGAAAGCCCAGCCTCCCTGCACCGACAAGTGTGACCTCTCCATGGGGCACCTTTTTACCTTCAAGTTCAGAGATCTCCAATCATATCACCAGCTGTGAAAACCAGTCTACTAGAATGTTTCATAGCGGTACTCTGTCCATGGAGTACCTGTATCAGTAATGTCCACCACCAGCCCGAGGCCCTCTATCATATCACAGAGTCTCAGGAGTCCTGGCATTTCCGTTGCATGATGACCCGCATCAATGAGTGTCATGTTGAGGTTTCTTGCAAGAACCGCCGAGGCATGGGTGAGGTCACCTGATAGATAAACGTAGGCCCCCTCAGAGAAGGCCCTTTTTATGAGGTCCCTGTCTGAGAGACCGAAACCTGATACAACCGCCACCCGGTCCAGGTATTCTCTGGGGTTCACCACCCTCACCGTCCCTGGTCTCAGATCACATGTTCTTTCCATGAGCTCCTCCAGTGTAATGTCCCCACGACATATGCGTCCCAGTCCGGTTTCAGGGTCAAGGAAGGATTCAACGTCCAGTCCAAGGGCATCTGCAAGTGCATCACAGGCACCACCATCGGCAACGTCCCAGTTGGAATGTGCGACATAGTAGGGAATCGGAGGTTCAACCTGGGGTGGGTGGTGGAGGACCAGGAGGTCATATCCATCCACAGGCACATCATCCAGGTAGTCCATGAGCACCAGGACGGATTCAACCTCAATTTCAGGACCATGGTATCCTATCCTGTCACCTTGAAGTGCAATTTCAGGCGGTGCCAGGCTCTCCATGAACTCTATAAATGATTCTATTCTGATGGTATCACCTTTGGACATGAATGAAATGGCAGCCTGGGGTCTTTGATCCGGATTCCATTCTCATACTGTCACCTTCAAACTGCTGGCAGCATTTGCTATTCAGGGATTATTCTTGATTTTATCATCTCAAGGTTCCCCTCTATGATCCCATCACATTCAAGATCTTCAAGTGAGGAAACCACAAGGGCAGGCGATTCAAGGTTTCTCAGGAATCTTTCAGGGTCCCTGTCCTTAAAGAGTATCCTCTCAAAAAATTCAAGGGTTGCTGTTGCATAGAGCACACCCTCAAATTCAAGTGCATCGGCCATCGACCTCCTCAGGACATCAACTGTGAGAGTCATTGTACCGGAGGTCTTGGAGCCAATGCCATAGGTGTGCAGGGCCCCTGAAATGTCAGATTCAACCATTCTGAGCCTTTCACGTGTTCTGTTGAATCTCCTTATAGTATCATCGCTGCCATCTGATGCTGGGTCCTCAACGATGAATGTGTCCGCGCTGATGCCCCTCAGCTCATCCTCGGTGACACCCCCGAGACCTGTTGTATCAACCAGAAGGTCCCAGTGACCCCTGAGGTCCATAAGACCCTCCTGGAAATTCACGTTATCATCAAGGATAAAACGTGTCTGTGGGTTTATATCTGCAACGGTCACATCACAGTCAAGTGAACCTGCAATCGCAGCACCTGTGAAGTATGAGCCGATTATAAGGGCACTTTCAGGTTTCATATCGATTTCAGCGAGCCATTCAGTAACCGCGGCTGATTTAACTGCCGATATGTGCTTGATTATGTCGTATACCCTGTATGTTGAGAAGAATGTTTTAACCGTCTCGGTTATGCCTGTTTCATGGTGTTTCATTCTGATCCTCTTTTGAAGCCTATCCGTTCAAGGGCATGGGTCATCTCTGATCTCACGGCCTCCTGAACCCCCATTTCGTGTATAACGTGGGGGGGTGACATGGCAGCTGAAAGTATCCTCCCCCTGGAGTCCATGATCACAAGGAGCGATCCAGAACCCGGAACCCCAAGCCGTCCGCGGGCAATAACAAGATCTGCCCCTGAGATGTCCAGTGCCATGAGGGCCTTTGTAACGGCCGGCATCCTTGTGAGGTCCGCCCAGTTGGTGTTGAACTGAAGGTGCTCCGCCTCCCTGAGGTTGAAGGATCTTAGGACCTCGTTTATCACATCAACCTTTTCCCTGTTCCAGTTTGGCACCACAATCCTTTGAGCGCCGCTTATATAGTCCCTCACTGCTCTGACTTCCTCTTCACGGTCTCCTCTGCGACGGTCCTCTGCAGACTCAAGGTATGCGCTGGCTATTATATCCTCTAACATGACCACACCACTGCTTATTGATAAGAGTTAAGGGCATTCAGGGGCATTGGTTGATGATCACACCACTGCTTATTGATGGGACTCAGGGGTATCTGGTGTACACGCGTATTATGAATCAGAGCAGGGCAACCCCATCCGCAGCGGGGTTTGCTGATATCTGGGGCTTCAGTCCCAGTTCATTCACAACCCTCAGCACATCGTTGAGGTTTCCGTATCTTGGGGACCCTACACCCTTGACATCATAGGGGTAACCGTCGGGTATAACCGTTGCAAGGTTATCTGCCCCGGCCATGAGTGAGAAACGGACATTTTCGGGACCTATGGTGGGTGTTGGAACCGTTATTCTTATATCGGGGTACATGATACGTGTGATGGCTATGGTCTTCATCTGTTCATCCAGGGGGCAGGGAGGATGGTTCTCCATTGGGGTTCCAGGGTAGGGGTTGAATCCCATGATGGGTATCTCTCCAAGCGTTTCAAATTCACCAAGGAATCGCAGGTGTGCAAGGCGGTCAGCGTAACTCTCACCGAGACCTATAAGGAGACCACTTGATAGTTCCATTCCGCTTTCACATACAAGTTCACAGATTCTTATTCGATCCTCTATCCTCTCCCCGGGTTTCACACGCCTGAAAAGTCCTCTGTTGACGGTTTCAAGGTTACAGCATACAGTGTCAGTACTGTAATCCGCAAGTTTTTCCACTGATGCCCTGTTAAGGTCGGATCCAACGTTTATGAGCAGTTCAAGTGAGGTGTTCTCCTTCACTATTTCCGCTGCCTTAACAGCGTGTTCACCGTTGAATCCATGGGCGCCTGAGCAGCTGACCCTGGGTATTCCAGATTTTTCTATTATCCTGGCGGCTTCAAGGATCTCATCATCGGTTTTGAAAAATGAACTGTAGTATCCATCACGTGATGTTCCGGCGGCAAATCCACAGTAGCCGCACCTTGGCCTAACCTGGCACATATTTGTTATGTGGACTGTGGATGTGAGCTTGATAACCCCTCTGCGCTCCTTCATGATGCTGAATGCTGTTTCCATTAGAAGGGCAAAATCTTTCGGGTCTTTTATCTGGAATAACTGTATAACCTCGTTATCATCGAGGGGACATCCATCAGCCGCCTTTTTGAGTATTTTATCCATCAATTTAACACCAGTTTCAGCTGCTTGGGAACATAAAAGTCAGTTGGATCTCTATAAACCCAGTTGGTTAAAAAAATAAATAAATTTTTTGGGCCGTGGCCCGGTTATTTCTTCCTCTTCTCGAGGATTTCAAAGACGGTTGGAAGTATCTCTGCTGATGCTCCGAAGTTCATGGAGTCAGCTGTACCCAGGAGTGCACCGGGGTCGAGGTTCTCTTCCATCTTGTCTATTCCAACCTTTTCCATGAGAGCTGTTATCTGCTCCAGGGACTCCTTGGCCATCATCTGTGCGAAACTTGCTGGTGCGCCGAGTACCTGTGTAACTGAATCCCTGTAGGATAGTATACCTGCGTAGGTTATTGCTGTCAGTGCTGAGCACATGTCACAGACAGGACCGAGGAGTTCTGCTGGTAGCCGGTATGCGTTACCCCTGGCCTTCTGTCCGAGTTCGAAGAGGGTTTCTATTGCGTCCTCTGAGGCGTAGCCCTCTGCAATGTATACCTGTCCCTTCATTTCAGGAACAGCGCCTGGGTGGTAGGATGTTACGTTGAGTGTTTCAGGTTTGGTTACCAGGTCGCCGTGTTTCTGTTCAAAGATCTTGTAGAACTTGGTGGTTGGAATTGTGCAGGCGTGTGTGACTATTGCACCAGGCTTTATGTCGTCTATGAACTTGTTTATTATGTCTGGCTGCATGTCACCCTTTGGGAACCAGGTCATGATGAAGTCTGCGTCTGCAACCGCTTCCCTGTCGTCTGTTGTTATTTCAAATCCAAGGTCTTCAGGGTGTGTGAAGTGTATTGCACCTTCTGGTGGTTTTGGAAGCTCCTTGGCGACTTCGTTGACCTTTTCCCTGATCTGTGGCATTATTTTTTCAGGGTCCTCCTTGTGGGCCTCTATGACGTCCTCGTAGGCGAAGTCGTCTATGACTGTGAACTGGTTGTCGAATACAGGGTCTGCAACGACCACTTCGTCGACACCTGCAAGTTCCTTCAGCTCAGCACCCATTGTTATTGTAGAATGGGTCATGGCTATTTCTGGTTTTCCAACCATTTCAGCGACTTCACAGGCCCTGGAAAAGTTTGTTATTCCACTGGCCGCGTGGGTCCTGTAACATCCCGCACCTAGTATTGCAAGTTTCATATCTATCACTCCATTTCTGTAATACTACTCATATTATTAGTAGTACAGATTAATCGGTTTCCAGTATAAATATATTTTTTGATAATTTTCAAACCAAAAAGCTTATAAATGGAATTGTTTTATCTGGAGGGGCAACTGTAGCCATCAGGAACATCGCTGGGTTCCTGTGTGCTTTACAGCAGCTACAGGACACATGGTGTTCATAATTATTAAAATATTAATATTAAAATTTCTCACCTTCCGGTTTTTAATTTCATTTAGAAGATCAGAGAGACACCCTCAGGGTTAAAGTGATGGGCTGTTTCCTCATTTTGCTGGATCCCCCTCTGGAACAGCATTAATAATAAAAAATAAATATTTATTATGAACATATTTCCATGACCCCAAATATTAATCCTGAGTTTACAGGTCACTTAAGTACTATTTTTTCATTTTTAAACATTTAGAAGAACTCAATTCAAAAAATAAACCCAAAAATTTCATATAATTCTTTTTGAAGCATTTTAATCATTTTTTTATTTTGGAAACATTTATATATGTAATACTTATTAGCACATACTTATGATAAACATAAAACCGGAGGTTGTGGTGAAAGCATGGAAATCCAGATTCAGAGGATTGGACTTTTTCGCCCTGAGAAAAACCCAAAATCGTGTACCCTGAGCCTTGATATGGACTGGAAAATTGACTACACAGATTTTGGAAATAACTCGGTGGGATACACATTTTATATGGAATCAGAAAGAGGAGTACCCCTGAAATTCAAGGTGGAGGGGAAGGTTGTTCTTGAAGACTCTGAGAAACTACCCGGAAACCTATCTGAACTTCTGCTTGACCTTGGACTTAACATCATGGTGGAGATGTTCAACATAACCCGTGATAGGACCATCAGCGTCCAGAATGAACTTCTCAGTATTGATGAGTTCAAGGGTAAGGTGAAAAATCTGGAGGTGTAGATAAATGATGGTGAAACACACCTTATGCCCTTCCTGCAGTGCAGGCTGTGGCGTGAATATTGTGGAGATGGGTGGCGCACCTGTGGGAACCTACCCCTACAGGAGACACCCGGTCAATGAGGGAAAGACATGCAGGGCAGGCAGGGATTGCTATGAAATCCCCTTGATGGACAGAGTAACATCCCCTGGAGTTAAAAAATCAGGGAAACTAAGTGGAGTGAACTGGGATGAGGCACTGGATAAATTAACAGAACTTCTTTCATCAGAGGACATATCCATCCTGACAACAGGAACCCTCACCAATGAGGAGGCACTCAAACTCAGAGAAATCATAGAAAACTTTAATGTGAAAAAATCAGGTTTAATAACCGTTTTCCCTGAATTTGATTATCCTGAAATTGATATCAGAAATATCAGGGACTATGATAACATTGCAGTCATAGGAGATGCCATAACATGCGCCCCACTCATAGGTAGGAGAATATTCCATGCAATGGCTGCCGGAGCAGAGGTGAGATCCTATGACAGAAGGGATGAAACAAGAATGGCGGTAAATTCAGGGTTTCACATAACCTTCTCAGATGAGAGGGAGGTACTGAATGATCTCCAGCAACTTCCAGGGGGATCTCTGATTATAATAACACCTGAAATACCGGAAATTATAGGACCCGTTCTTGAGTTCTCATCTGAAAATGAATTTGATGTTCTCCCCATCTTTGAAGACTTCAACACGAGGGGGGTGATGCAACATTTACCTCCCGTTAATGAAGGAGAATTTGATTCTGTCTGGTTAATAGATCCCGGTGCAGCTGCAGAGCCGGTGGATGTATCAGGAAAATTCGTTCTCCAGTCCATAAGAACTGAAGGTCTGACACCTGATATTTTCCTTCCAGTGGCAGCATGGTGTGAAAAATCAGGTTCATACACCAGCACAGCGGGATACACCATGAAACTTGAACCCGCACTGCAGGCACCAGAAGGGGTTCTCTCAGACATGGAAATATTTGAAAGAATACTCAGGGCAGGTGATTGAGATGAAGTACCTCCTTGCACGGGCTACAGACGAGGAGATTCAGAGAAAAGGAGAATGTGGAGGAGCGGTGACAGCCATATTCAAGTACATGCTGGATAAAGAAGTTGTGGACGCTGTACTAACACTGGAAAGGGGATATGACGTGTATGATGGAATCCCCGTTCTACTTGAGGATTCTTCAGGTATAGAATCAACCTGCGGATCCCTGCACTGCGCACCCACCATGTTCGGGGACCTCATATCCCGCTATCTAAGTGATATGAGGCTGGCCGTAGCTGTAAAACCCTGTGATGCAATGGCAATAAGGGAGCTTGAGAAGAGGCACCAGATAGACCCTGATAAGGTATACAAGATCGGGCTGAACTGCGGCGGAACCCTTGCCCCTGTATCCGCCCGGGAAATGATAGAGACCTTCTATGAGATAGACCCTGATGATGTTGTGAGTGAGGAGATTGACAGGGGTAAATTCATAGTGGAACTCAGGGACGGAAGTCACAGGGAGATATCAATCGATTACCTTGAGGAGGAGGGTTTCGGGAGACGGGAAAACTGTCAGCGATGCGAAATAATGGTCCCACGCAACGCTGACCTAGCCTGTGGAAACTGGGGTGCAGATGACGGATGGACCTTCATAGAGGTTAACACTGAAAGAGGTCAGGAGATCATTGAAGGTGCCCGCAGCAGCGGATACATTGAGGCGAGGGAACCCTCTGAGAAGATGGTGAAGATAAGGGAGAAAATTGAAAATGCAATGATCAGCATGGCCAGGAAGTTTCAGGATAAATACCTTGATGAGGAATACCCCTCACTGGATGAATGGGATGAGTACTGGAAGCGCTGCATAAACTGCTTTGCCTGCAGGGATGCCTGTCCGGTATGCTTCTGCAGGGAATGTGAACTTGAAAAGGACTACCTCCTGGAATCAGATGAAAAGGCACCGGACCCCCTTACATTCCAGGGAGTGAGGCTCTCGCACATGGGTTTCAGCTGTATAAACTGCGGTCAGTGTGAGGATGTCTGCCCAATGGACATACCCATTGCAAGAATCTACCACAGGATACAGAAAAAATACCGTGACAGAACAGGATTCACAGCAGGGGTGAGCCAAGAACTGCCCCCAATGTACAGCGGGGAGAAGGATTAGGGGTGATATGATGAGTTTCGAGCCAAAGATAGTTGGATTCTGCTGCAACTGGTGCTCCTATGGCGGAGCAGACACCGCGGGAACAGCGAGGATGCAGTACCCACCCAACGTCCGTATCATAAGGGTGATGTGTTCAGGCCGTGTCAACGCCTCGATGATACTAAAGGCCTTCAGTGAGGGTGCAGACGGCGTCTTTGTGGGAGGATGCCACATAGGGGACTGCCACTATGATTCAGGTAACTACAAATGGAAACGAAGGGCCCGGTTCATTGAGGACATACTCCCTGAATTTGGCATAGATAAGGAAAGATTCAGGTGGGAGTGGATATCGGCATCGGAGGGTGAAAAATTTCAGAAGACAATGCAGGAGTTCTATGAGACTGTAAAATACCTTGGGCCACTGAAGAGGGCAGGAAAATAACGGGTATTAAAATTATGGGTTAAAGCAGCATTTTCTTATTAACCCATAATTTTTGTCAAAATTTATAACATCCAGTATCAGAGTGAATCACAGTGACCTAAAAGGTGAAACAATATGCACGATATCATCAGGGAAGCAGTGGATAATCCTGAAGCTGCATGGGAAATCATGAAAATGGACAGGGATGTCACCGAGGTGGTGGATGCAATTTCTGACCTTTCAAGGGAGGATAAGATTAAGCTGGGGGCCACCTTCAAGAGGTTCCCCCTGGGCTGTGACCTCACAGAGATCATCGTGGGCACCTGCGCATCTGACCTTGAGAGGATGGACCTTATTGGAAACTGCATCCTTTCAGACACGATAGGTGCAACAATACACGTATGTGCCTATGCATTCGCAGATATAGCCGAGAACTACGGTATGAGGCCTGTGGAGCTCATGAGGGAGGTGCGGGAGACCACAGAGGTCCCCCTGGACCTTGACCACTTTGGAAGATACGGTCCCATGAGGTTCCCCAGATCAATAACCGGATGCGGAGGACAGTGTTACCTTGAGGGACCCCCATTTGAGGGTTGTCCCCGCGAAAGAATACATTCAAGACTCCTTGAAAAGGAAAGGGAGGGCCTGCCTGACAGGGACGAATGGGTTGAACTCGCCTCCTCTGTGGCGGTTAACCTGACACCGGTTCAGGGGGCTGAAACCCATGCAGCACCCCTTGATGAGGCACGCGAGGTTTTTGAACTTGCTAGAAAGCATGGTAAGGGTGTTGAGGCCATAATGTTCGTTGGAGACGGATACGATGACCTCATATCTGGCTTTGAGGCAGGACTTGATATGGGTGTCGATGTCTTCGTACTGGAGGGCGGCCCCTTCAACCTTGCATCTGATAGACTTGACGCCTTTGCAGGGGCCGTTGCTGCAGCAAGGATCCTCACACCAGGCAGAATTGTTGCAACCAACGGTGCATATGAGGACGAGTGCCGCATAGGACTAAGGGCAGGGCTGAACGCCATAATAACAGGATTCCCAAAGAACCACCATGGTTACATGTGTGGTTACAGTCCAGGCACAGCAAGAAGGGGTAAGTTTGGCCTCCCAAGGGTCATGAAGATAATGAGGGAGGAGGTTGAGGCTGCTCTAACACCTGTTCCAGTACAGAAGCCCCAGCTTGAGGCCCTTGCAGCTGCAGTGAAGGCTTCAGGAAGAGAGAATGTTTATCCAGAAACCATCGGGCATACATATGTGGGTGACGCCCACTGGGCATGCCTCCCCTCAACTCCACTCTATGAAAGGGTGAATATAGAGAGGGACGTGGATACGCTTGCTGAGATGACCAGAAACGGCGACATACATGGAACAGTGGCAATCTTCGGCGCAAGATTCGTATCATGGGTGATTGCAAAGAAACTTGATGGAATGGTGGATGAATTCGTACTTGTGGACAGCGACCCGTGGGTTGAATGGGTTAGCGTGGACAACCTCAGATCAGAAATTAAAACCGAGGTCCGATGCGGCGGTTCCAGTGACGCGGATGCATACAGGGATTCTGATTCAGCCATAGTGTCCACAACCATCCCGGAGATCGCTGCAAAAATTTCTGGGAAATTCAGAGACGCTGTGACCCTTGTATGAACGTCATTTAACGGTTTAATGGGGGGATGGCAGTATTAAAAATAATAAAAATTTTAACCACACATATAAAATTTTCGAAATTGTTTCATAAGTAACCTTTATACTTGCCACTCCTAAACCATATACCAAGTACAATTATAAGTACAACCCAAGCAAGGAGGAAACTCTATGGCTGAAGATGACATAAAAATTGTGATGTTCTGTTGTAACTGGTGTTCCTACGGTGGAGCGGACACTGCGGGAACAGCAAGGATGCAGTACCCTACAAACATTAGGGTTATCCGTGTGATGTGCTCAGGAAGGATAGAGCCACAGTTTGTTTTCAAGGCATTCAGGGAAGGCGCTGACGGTGTTCTCGTAACAGGATGCCACCACGGTGACTGCCACTACGACGCAGGAAACTACAAGCTCGACAGGAGAATGAGACTGATCTACAAACTGGCAGATGAACTTGGAATTGGCAGGGAAAGGATCCACCACGACTGGATATCCGCATCAGAAGGTGAAAAATTCGCCGAAACCGTCAAGATGATGGTTGACAGGATAAGGGCCCTTGGTCCATCACCAATCAAAAAACAGCTAGCTGAAGCATAAGGAGGATGTTAAATGGCTGAAAAAATAAAGATCGGAACAATGTGGCTTGGAGGATGCTCCGGCTGTCACCTGTCCATTGCAGACTTCCATGAAAAGCTCCTTGATGTCATGGAACACGCTGACTTCGAGTTCAGCCCTGTTTTAATGGACACAAAATACGATGAAATCCCTGAACTCGATGTTGTGGTCATTGAGGGAGGAATCGTAAACGATGAAAACAGGGAATTCGCAGAGGAACTAAGGGAAAAGGCCAAATTTGTCATAAGTTACGGTACATGTGCTGTATACGGCGGCATACCAGGTCTCAGGAACCTCTGGGACAAGGATGAGGTCATAGAGGAAGCCTACATCAACTCCATAACAACACCAAACGAAGAGGGCGTCATACCATCTGAAGACGTACCACACCTTGAGGGAAGGGTCAAACCACTGGGTGAAGTCATAGACGTTGACTTTGAAGTTCCAGGATGCCCACCAAGGTCAGATGTTGCTGCTGAGGTCGTTATGGCACTCCTCAAAGGTGAAGAAATAGAACTGCCAAGCACAAACCTCTGTGAAGTCTGCCCAAGGGAAAAACCACCAGAAGGCCTTGCAATGGACTTCATAAAGAGGCAGTTCGAGGTTGGTAAACCAGAGGATGACCTCTGTCTCATACCACAGGGACTCATCTGCATGGGCCCAGCAACTGTATCAATCTGCGGTGCAGAGTGCCCAAGCATAGCCATACCATGCCGTGGCTGCTATGGTCCAACAGCACGTGTCGAGGACCAGGGTGCCAAAATGATAAGTGCCATAGCCTCTGACTACAAGGTCGAAGAGGACAAAACCGTCGACCCTGAGGAAGTGGCTGAACAGCTGGATGACATTGTTGGAACATTCTACACATTCACACTTCCAGCAGCACTCATACCAATGAAAATAAAGAAGGAGGGTAAATAGATGGTTAAACTCACAATGGAACCTGTGACCCGTATTGAAGGTCACGCCAAGATTACCGTACACCTTGATGATGCAGGTAATGTTGAGGACACAAGGCTCCATGTTATGGAATTCCGTGGATTCGAAAAGTTCCTCCAGGGAAGACCCATAGAGGAAGCCCCAAGGATAGTTCCAAGGATCTGCGGTATCTGTGACGTGCAGCACCACCTGGCAGCCGCAAAGGCTGTTGACGCCTGCTTTGGATTCGAACCTGACGATGTCCTTCCTGCAGCCTACAAGATGAGGGAGATCATGAACTGGGGCTCATACATGCACTCCCATGGTCTGCACTTCTACTTCCTTGCAGCCCCTGACTTCATAGCAGGTAAGGACAGAAAGACAAGGAACGTCTTCCAGATAATAAAGGACGCCCCTGATGTTGCTCTTCAGGCCATAGAGTTACGTAAAAATGCTCTGGAAATCGTCAGGGCCACAGGCGGAAGGCCAATTCACCCAACCTCCTCAACACCAGGAGGTATATCAACAGAACTGGACGATGAAACACAGAAGGACCTCCTTCAGAAGGCCCAGAGGAACGTTGAACTGGCAGAGGCCACCCTGGAACTTGCAGTTCCAATATTCGAGGAGAACATTGACCTCGTGAACTCACTGGGCAACATCGAGACATACCACACAGGTCTTGTTAAAAACGGCGTATGGGACGTCTACGATGGTATAGTGAGGATAAAGGACAAGGAAGGAAACCTGTTCAGGGAGTTCAAACCAGCAGACTACGCTGACACCATCGCTGAACATGTTAAACCATACTCCTGGCTCAAATTCCCATACATAAAGGACCTTGGATACCCTGATGGTGTCTACCGTGTCTCACCACTCTCAAGGCTCAACGTCGCAGATAAGATGCCTGATGCAGCTCCAAAGGCACAGGATTACTTCAAGGAGTTCCAGGACAAATTTGGATACGCACAGCAGACACTCCTGTACCACTGGGCAAGGCTCATAGAAGTCCTCGCATGTGCCGAATGTGCAGCCGATGCACTTGAAGGAGACCTATCCGGAGAAAAATTCCCTGATTCACTTGAAAGGCAGGCAGGCGACGGTGTGGGTATAGTTGAGGCACCAAGGGGAACACTCACACACCACTACACCTGTGATGAGAACGGCCTCATAACCAAGGCAAACATCGTGGTTGCAACAATCCAGAACAACCCTGCCATGGAGATGGGTATCCAGAAGGTTGCCCAGGACTACATCAAACCTGGTGTTGAAGTGGATGATAAGATATTCAACCTCATGGAGATGGTCATAAGGGCATACGACCCATGTCTCTCCTGCGCAACACACACCATTGACAGTCAGATGAGACTTGCCACCTTGGAAGTATACGACAGTGAAGGCGACCTTGTAAAAAGGATCTAATTTCACCCGGGTAAAGGTGGTAAAATGATAGTTGTCAACAAAGAGGACTGCATAAGGTGTGGTGCCTGCCAGGGGACCTGCCCTACCGCAGCCATTGAGGTAACACCGGAGGATGTTATCTACTGTGACATCTGCGGCGGGGAACCCAAGTGTGTCGATGCCTGCCCAACAGGCGCCCTCAAAATTGAGGATCTGGTGGTTGACGAGGCTGGTAACACACAGGGCAGGATAGTTTTCAACCCTGACAAGTGCAATGAGTGCGGGGACTGCGTGGAGGTCTGCCCTCCACAGATCCTCAAACTTGACGAGGGTAAGGTCAAAAAGATTCCGCTTCAGGGATTCTGTGTCATGTGCCAGAAGTGCGTTGACATCTGCCCTGTGGGTGTCATAGGCGTTGAGGGCATAAAGGAACCAGCAAAGGTTGAACTGGAAATCGAGGGGCCCATATTCATTGCTGACTGTGTTGGCTGTGGAATGTGTGTCCCCGAATGCCCTGTGGATGCCATAACCCTTGAAAAGGTGGGTGGAGTCATAGAGATCGATGAGGACACCTGCATAAAGTGTGGTGTCTGTGCACAGACCTGTCCCTGGAACGCTGTCTACATCTCAGGCAAAAAACCAGAGAAGAGGGCCAAGGAAATCAGGAAATTCGAACTGGATGAGGAGGCATGTATAGGCTGCAACACCTGTGTTGAGGCATGCCCCGGTGACTTCATAGTTCCAAAGTCATCAAACCTTACAGTTGAACTTCCAGCCATCTGTACAGCCTGCGGATTATGTGAACAGCTCTGTCCAGTGGATGCCATAGACCTTGATGTGGAACTCGGACCCGCCAAACCTGCAAGTGAAGAGGGCCTTGTCTGGGATGAAGGAAAATGTGACTTCATCGGTGCATGCGCCAACATATGCCCCAACGATGCAATAAGGGTTGTAACCAGGGAGGGCATGAAGCTCCCTGACAATGAGAAGGTGGATGAGGAGCCATCATTTGCCATGTGTACACGCTGCGGTGCATGTACCATGGCCTGTCCAAAGGGAGCCCTCAGCCTTGTGGATATGGACAAGGTCATTGATGGTGAGGTTGTCAAGAGGAAGAGGGTCCAGTACAATCCTGCCCTCTGTGACCAGTGCGGTGACTGTATAGAGGCCTGTCCATACGACATGCTGAAACTCACCGATGAGAAGGTTCCACTCAAAGGGTTCTGTATACTCTGTGACCAGTGCATACCCGCCTGTCCGAAGGGTGCACTGTCACTGAAATAAACCCACTTCTTTTTTTGTTTTTCAGGATGACTCCAGACTTCACATGCCACATGTTATTATCCAGAATAATATTTTTATGAAACCCATTTTTTCATATTTAAAATTTTTCTTTTTTTCCTTTTGAAAACATTTATATTATCCTTCTTTCTTATTCAATAGAGTCATAGATGTCCAGAAAATGAAGCATAAGCGGTTATATCTGGATTAATACCGGTTAATACTGATATGTGCAGTATGGCTTGTTCTATAATGAGCTATGCTCTGGAGGTTGGAGGATGAACTTCGGTATAACCTGAAGGCACATTTAGAGACATCGAATCTGAGATGAACACTGTTAAGACCATAAACCAAACCAATAACCCCCTCACATTCAATAATAAATTAATAAATTTTATTAATAAATAAATAAAAACCAAGAGGTGTGAATACCATGCCAATGTATGAAGACAGAATAGATCTCTATGGGGCAGATGGTAAGCTCCTTGAGGAGGATGTTCCTCTTGAAGCCATAAGCCCCCTTAAGAACCCGACAATAGCAAACCTGGTAAGCGACGTGAAGAGGTCAGTTGCGGTGAACCTCGCCGGAATCGAGGGAAGCCTCAGGAAGGCAGCCCTTGGAGGAAAGTCCAACTTCATCCCGGGAAGGGAAGTTGAACTGCCAATCGTTGAAAACGCAGAGGCAATCGCTGAAAAGGTCAAAAAACTCGTCCAGACCTCAGAGGACGACGACACAAACATACGCCTCATAAACAACGGCCAGCAGATCCTGGTACAGGTCCCAACAACAAGGATGGGTGTAGCAGCAGACTACACCGTCTCAGCACTTGTCACAGGGGCAGCAGTTGTACAGGCAATCATCGACGAATTCGACGTGGACATGTTCGATGCAAATGCAGTTAAAACAGCTGTAATGGGAAGATACCCACAGACAGTGGACTTCACAGGAGCCAACCTCTCAACACTCCTCGGACCACCTGTGCTCCTTGAGGGACTTGGATACGGTCTCAGGAACATAATGGCAAACCACGTCGTTGCCATCACAAGAAAGAACACACTCAACGCATCAGCACTATCATCCATACTCGAACAGACAGCAATGTTCGAAACAGGTGACGCTGTCGGGGCATTCGAAAGGATGCACCTCCTTGGACTTGCATACCAGGGACTCAACGCCAACAACCTTCTCTTTGACCTGGTTAAGGAGAACGGTAAGGGCACAGTAGGTACAGTAATAGCTTCACTGGTGGAAAGGGCAGTTGAGGACGGAGTCGTTAAAGTGGCCAGGGAGATGAACTCAGGCTACAAGGTCTACGAACCAGCCGACTGGGCACTATGGAATGCCTACGCAGCAACAGGACTCCTTGCAGCAACAATAGTCAACGTGGGAGCAGCAAGGGCAGCCCAGGGCGTTGCATCAACAGTGCTCTACTACAACGACATCCTTGAATACGAAACAGGACTCCCGGGCGTGGACTTCGGAAGGGCCATGGGTACAGCAGTGGGATTCTCATTCTTCAGCCACTCCATCTATGGTGGAGGAGGTCCAGGTATATTCCACGGAAACCACGTCGTAACAAGGCACAGTAAGGGATTCGCCCTCCCATGCGTGGCTGCAGCCATGTGTCTTGACGCAGGAACACAGATGTTCTCAGTTGAAAAGACATCAGGACTCATAGGATCAGTTTACAGCGAAATAGACTACTTCAGAGAACCAATAGTCAACGTTGCAAAAGGTGCTGCAGAGGTAAAGGACCAGTTATAGGCTTAAACGGGGAGTTGAAATGCCAGAAACAGGATTCGTCGATGTGAAGATATTTCCCCAGAGGCTCCTGAAACCGGAAACCGTTGAGAAACTGCTGAACAGCATCTACGCCCTTGAGGGTATAGTCAGGGTACTGGTTCATGGACCGTCGATACCCGACAGGGTTTACTATGGACCTGCAAGGGGCACAGAGGTTAAACACAGTGACCGGAGAAGAATAAGGGTGCGTGGAGAGGAGGTTGAACTCCGCGTTAAGGTCGGAGAGCTCATAGTCGGGATACTCCCGGAGGCCCTGGAGGATAACATGGAGAAAATCGATGAAATCCTGAGGGAAGTGCTCCCCTGTCCCTATAAGCTATTCATAGGTGCCTTCACAAAGAAGGACATCACCATATCCGATTACCTCAAATACGGTCTCAACTTTGAGGACAAAATCGACCCCAGGATAATAGGTATGGCTGATCCAAGTTCAAGGGTGAAGGACACCGTTATTAACATAAAATGATTGTGAGGTTATGATATGTCTTACAAAGCCCAGTACACTCCTGGAGAAACCCAGATAGCTGAAAACAGAAGAAAACACATGGACCCTGATTACGAATTCCGTAAATTAAGGGAAGTATCAGACGAGGACCTGGTCAAGGTCCTGGGACACAGAAACCCCGGTGAAAGTTACAAGTCAGTGCACCCACCACTGGATGAGATGGACTTCGAGGAGGACATCGTAAGGGACATGGTTGAACCCATACAGGGTGCAAAGGAAGGTGTGAGGGTCAGGTACATCCAGTTTGCAGACTCCATGTACAATGCACCTGCCCAGCCCTATGACAGGGCAAGGACCTACATGTGGAGGTACCGTGGTGTTGACACAGGTACGCTCTCAGGAAGGCAGGTCATTGAGATGAGGGAACTTGACCTTGAGGGAGTCTCAAAGGAACTGGTGGAAACCGAGCTCTTTGACCCTGCAACAACCGGTATAAGGGGTGCAACAGTTCACGGACACTCCCTGAGGCTCGATGAAAACGGTCTAATGTTCGACGCCCTCCAGAGGTACGTCTTCGATGAGGAGAAGGGCCATGTGGTCTACGTCAAGGACCAGGTAGGAAGGCCCCTTGACGAGCCAGTGGACATGGGCCAGCCCCTCGGTGAGGATGAACTCAAGAAGATCACCACAATCTACAGGAAGGACAACATCGCTATGAGGGATGATAAAGAGGCAATTGAGGTTGTTGAAAACATACACACCGGCCGTACCCTGGGCGGATTCGGTATGGACGTATTCAAGGATGACCTAAGAAAAAGGCTAGGTGATGATTAATGGATGAAAAGAAACTATTCCTTAAGGCTTTAAAGAAGAAGTTTGAGGGGGAAGACCCTGACGAAAAATATACAAACTTCTACTGCTTCGGCGGATGGGAACAGTCCGCACGTAAAAAAGAATTCACAGAGTACGCCAAGAAGGCAGCAGAGAAGAGGGGCGGAATACCATTCTACAACCCTGACATAGGTGTGCCACTGGGTCAGAGGAAACTCATGGCATACAGGGTTTCAGGAACAGACGCCTACGTTGAAGGTGACGACCTCCACTTCGTGAACAACGCAGCCATCCAGCAGATGGTGGACGACATAAAAAGGACAGTTATAGTGGGTATGGACACCGCACACGCCGTCCTTGAGAAGAGGCTGGGTGTGGAGGTAACCCCTGAGACAATCAACGAGTACATGGAGGCAATCAACCACGCACTCCCAGGCGGTGCCGTGGTCCAGGAGCACATGGTGGAGGTCCACCCGGGACTCGTGGAGGACTGCTACGCCAAGATCTTCACAGGAGACGACAACCTGGCAGATGAACTGGACAAGAGGATACTCATAGACATAAACAAGGAGTTCCCTGAAGAGCAGGCCGAGCAGCTCAAAAGCTACATTGGAAACAGGACATACCAGGTTAACAGGGTCCCAACAATAGTCGTGAGGACCTGTGACGGCGGTACAGTCTCAAGATGGTCTGCAATGCAGATCGGTATGAGTTTCATATCCGCCTACAAACTCTGTGCAGGTGAAGCTGCGATCGCTGACTTCTCATACGCCGCAAAACACGCAGACGTTATCGAGATGGGTACAATAATGCCTGCAAGGAGGGCAAGGGGACCAAACGAGCCAGGTGGAGTTGCCTTCGGAACATTCGCAGACATAGTCCAGACCTCAAGGGTTTCAGATGACCCTGCAAACGTTTCACTTGAGGTCATAGCAGGTGCAGCAGCACTCTACGACCAGGTCTGGCTCGGATCCTACATGTCAGGTGGTGTCGGATTCACCCAGTACGCAACAGCAGCCTACACCGACGACATCCTTGACGACTTCGTCTACTACGGTATGGAGTACGTGGATGACAAGTACGGCATCTGCGGAACTAAACCAACAATGGATGTCGTCAGGGACATCTCAACAGAGGTCACACTCTACAGCCTCGAACAGTACGAGGAATACCCAACCCTCCTGGAGGACCACTTCGGAGGATCACAGAGGGCAGCTGTTGCAGCCGCAGCAGCAGGATGTTCAACAGCCTTTGCAACCGGAAACTCAAACGCAGGTATCAACGGATGGTACCTCAGCCAGATACTCCACAAGGAGGCCCACAGCAGGCTCGGATTCTACGGATACGACCTGCAGGACCAGTGCGGCGCATCCAATTCACTCTCAATCAGGAGCGACGAGGGACTCATACACGAACTCCGTGGACCTAACTATCCGAACTACGCAATGAACGTGGGTCACCAGCCAGAGTACGCTGGTATAGCCCAGGCACCTCACGCTGCAAGGGGAGACGCCTTCTGTACAAACCCACTTATAAAGGTTGCATTTGCAGATAAGGACCTCGCCTTTGACTTCACATCACCAAGGAAGTCAATCGCAGCAGGTGCCCTCAGGGAGTTCATGCCAGAGGGTGAAAGGGACCTCATCATACCAGCTGGAAAATAATTCCAGCATAAAACCTTTTATTTTTAAAAACAGGTTTCAGAAGTTACTGATAGAGAATTCTGTATTTAGAAATTTTTCAAAAACTAATTCCCTGTTCCTGTGGTTTAACTGACCTGGTTGGGTGGATCTATTGAATAATATATATTTAAGAAAAAGGTTATTTTTTCTGCTTTATGTAAATTCTGTGTTTATCGAGGTCCAGCCTTGTGAGTTTTCCTTCAAACTTCTTCGTTGAGTTGAGGACATCGGTTGCTTTAATTCCATCTTCAAGGACCTCGATGAGTATAACATCCTCCATTAGGAGGTCTCCATCCTCAGAGTATAGGTTTGATTCACACATATCATGGCCTCCATTGGTATTGAGTTTGGGAGTATATTGATTTTCCAATATAAATTTTTTCATTATTAATCATGTTCTTTCTGGTTGTGACATGCTATATACCTCCCCCTCCCTTCAAGGACCTCACCATCATCCATAACAACCGCCCCACGGACAATTGTCATCACAGCATCCCCCCTGTACCTGAAACCCTCAAATGGCGTGTAATGGGCCCTGCTGTAGAATTCATCGGCGCGTATCTCTCCCTCCCTCCTAAGGTCAACAACAGTAAAATCAGCATCCATCCCCTCCCTTATGAATCCCTTGGAACCCAGTCCGAAGATCCTCGCAGGCCCCTCAGCCAGCATTCTCCTTATGGTTGAAATGTTCATCCTGCCCTCTGAAACCAGAGTGAGAAGCACTCTTAGCACGACCTCAAGGTTGGGTATACCGGGCGGTGCCTCCCAGACACCTC
Organism: Methanothermobacter marburgensis str. Marburg; assembly: GCF_000145295.1. NCBI lineage: Archaea > Methanobacteriati > Methanobacteriota > Methanobacteria > Methanobacteriales > Methanobacteriaceae > Methanothermobacter > Methanothermobacter marburgensis. Next base: position 1,392,498 of record NC_014408.1, on the reverse strand, counting down.
TCTTCTTTTCAGGAAGTGTATGGGGCGCATGGTCGGTTCCAATTATATCTATATCAGGAAGATCCCCGACGGATAATCCGCTTCCAGCTGACCTCAGTGGGGGATTAGTCTTTGCAAGATTACCGAACCTCCTCAGATACCCTGAGTCCAGGAGAAGGTGATGTGGTGTAACCTCACAGGTCACATACTCCCTGAAGGGTTCAATAAGCCGAAGGGCCCTCCCGGTGCTGAGGTGACATATGTGGACCGGGTGTCTGTAATGATATGCGAGTGCTGTGGCCTCTGCAATCGAGACCTCCTCTGCGAGGGGTGGCCTTGCCATGGAGTAGGCGTAGGGGTCCTCCACACCCCCAATATTTTCACAGTAATGCATTATTATTTCACGGTTTTCACAGTGCAGGGTGATTGGCACCATTGATCCAAGATCCCTGAGTCTCCTGAAAAGAACATCAACCTTATCCAGGGTAAGGGAATCCATGAATACCTTGAATGAGGCCGGATCCAATCTGAGTATTCCCTCAACCTCTGATGGGTCAGAGTAACCCGCATGCAGGCCAAAGTCAACTATGCTCTTACGCTCACCTATCTGTATTTTCCTCTTGAACTCAGATGCTGTGTCGGTGGGTGGAAGTGTATTGGGCATGTCGATAACTGTTGAGAAGCCTCCATGAGCTGCGGCCATTGAACCTGTCCTGAAGTCCTCCTTGTACTCCAGCCCAGGGTCCCTGAAGTGCACATGGGCATCTATGAGCCCAGGGAGCACATGATAACCCCTAAGGTCAATCCTCTCAGATGCATCAATTCTCCCACGGGTTATCTTCACTATCTTACCATCATCAACACCTATATTGAAGGTTCCCCTCTCGGTTCTGCAGTTCTCAATGAAGAGGTCAACTGGCATGCTATCATCCACTTAAATTATTTACCCCCGGCTTTATATTAATTAACATGCCTTCAGAGAAATTTCTAGGGAGTGTAATTGAGAGGGACCTTGAACTCATCAGGGCGGATGCTATTAATAAACCGGAATACGGTGACCATGCATCTGAACCCGGCATCATGGCAGACTTCACAGAGTACTCCCCCTTTCACAGGGGCCACAGGCACTGCATGATGGAGGCCAGGAAGCTCAGACCAGACGCCCTCTTTGTGGCTATCATACCGGGGCCCCTTGAGAGGAGTGGAAGGGGCGTACCCTACATAATGACCCGCCAGGCAAGGGCAGAGATAGCCATCAGGGCGGGGGCTGATATAGTGGTGGAGGGCCCCCCAATGGGTGTTATGGGTTCAGGTCAGTACTCCCTCTGCCTTGCGAGGATGTTCAGGGCCCTCGATACTGACTGGATACCCCGCGGCTACAGGCCGGTTGATGGATTTGATGAGGTCCTTGAAAGGATCAGAAGGGGCCACAGGGTTGTGCCAAGGCCCTACAGGATAGTGGACCTTGACACCTCTGAGACCGTACTTGAGGGTAAACTTGAGGAGGACAACTATGTCATAGCATCCCTTGCGGGGGCCCTCGGGAGGATTGGATTCAACTTCAGAAACAGGTTCATGTTCATAAGGAGACTTGAGGGTGTGAGCGGAACCAGAATACGGGATGCAGTATCCAGGGGCGAAATTGGTGAAGTCACACATATGCTTCCCCCTGAGACGGTTGAGGTCCTTGAAAGGGAAATCTCGGAGGGAAGGGCACCCCTGCATGATCTGAGGCTCTCGACAGGGATACTCAGAAACGCAAACAGCCTTGAAATTGATGAACTTAAGGTTCTCAACCTCTTGGATGATTTAACAGCATCTGCAATCGTAAGGAAAAGACCATACCGTTCACTTGCTGAGGTCGAGGAGGCCATACCCCCATCATTCAGCAGACACCACAGGCAGCGCATAATCTCGGTTCTTGAGGCAAAGGTTCATAAGGGACTGGTCCATAAATATATAGAAAATTATCCATCTGTAATTCGAATTCTTGCATTTAAGGATAAAGAGATCCTTGAAGAATTTAAGGATAGAATACCACACAGGAGGCTAGAGATATGGCAGTGAATAAAGGAGACTTTATAAAAATTGAATTCACAGGCAAGGTCAAGGAGACCGGTGAGGTCTTTGACACAACAGACGAGGAAGTGGCTAAGGAGGCCGGACTTCAGATAAAGAAGACCTTTGGCCCCATACCAGTCGTTGTTGGAGGTGGACACCTCATAAAGGGTCTTGACGAGGCCGTTATTGGAATGGAGGAAGGCGAGGAAAAACACGTTGAGATTGAACCGGAGGACGCATTCGGTAACAGGGACCCTAAACTTGTCCAGCTCATACCCATGGGCGAATTCAAGAGGCAGGGAATAAAGCCCTACCCGGGGATGCCACTGACCGTTGAGGGACATGAGGGCAGGGTCCTTAACGTCTCAGGTGGACGCGTGAGGGTGGACTTCAACCATGAACTTGCAGGCAAAACCCTCGAATACGATCTGAAGGTTAAGGAGATAATCAAAGATGATGTTGAAAAGGTAAAGAGCATGATCCAGCTCCACTACCCCTCCCAGAACATGGACATCGACAAGACAGAGGTTGAAATAGATGATGGACGTGTGAGGATCTGCATGGATGAGATGACCCGATTTGATAACAGGCCCTACATGGATGTTACCCTCACAAGGTTCAGGATAGCTAAGGACATCTGGGAGAACATTGAGGGTGTCAGTAAGGTTGAATTTTCTGATGTATTTGAGAAGAGGGAGGAAGAGACTGCGGAGGATTCAGAGGAATAACCTCCTCAGAATCCACCATGGTTGTTTCCCTTAACTATCCTTTCAGGGCACCTGGGATTCTGGATTTGACTGGGTTGCTTCTTCTATTCCCGACTGGATTGCTTCTTCTACCCCATTTCACTGATGTTCCGGTATCAGAACTCACCTTTTCCCAAAAATTATTAGGACCCCTGAAGATAACAGTATATATGGATCCCGAGAGAGATGCGCTCAGGATAGCACTCTATTATGCAATCTTCAGCCTTCTATGGATACTCTCATCAGACCACATCCTCTATCTCATAGCAAAGCCCCCTCTGCTTGTCCAGCTCTCAATCATCAAGGGATCCCTCTTCATACTACTGACATCACTTTTTCTTTTTGCGGTTCTGCGCCTCTACCTGCGATCACTGAGTGATAAGGAGAAGTCACTGAGGATCAGTGAAAGGAAGTTCAGGTCACTGTTCATGGAACTCCCGGTTGGGGTGGTCCTCATGGATGCCGATGGGAAGATACTGGAGTCGAATCCCACCATCCTGGAGATTTTCAGGCAACCGGCAGACAACAGATTTATAGGTGAACTCCACAAGGACCTTGCAGCTTTCAGAAAAAGTCAGGAGTTCATGATAAGGCAGGGGGGTGGATGGATACGGGTACTCATAAGAAGGATTGATGGGTATTTCCTGGGAATCTTTGAGGATATCACCGATATAAAGAGGTCAGAGGAGACAGCAAGAAGGTCCCTCGAGGCCAACAGGACACTCCTATCAGAACTCCACCACCGTGTCAAGAATAACCTTCAGATCATCTCAAGCCTCATAAACCTCCAGGCACGGGGAATGGATCAGGATTTCTGTGAACTCATGAGGGCTCTGCAGCTTCGGATAAGGGCGATGGCCCTGGTCCATGAGCTCCTTCTCTCCAATCCAGAGGCCAGCACAGTAGACTTTGCATCCTACACAGAAAGGCTCCTATCCTACCTGCGCGACATGCACAGTTCCGGTGTCCAGATTGAGGTGGACATTGTTGATGTGAAATTCGACATTGAAACGGCAGTCCCGCTGGGACTCATTCTAAATGAACTTGTATCAAACAGCCTGAGGCATGCATTCGATGATGGCGGAACCATCAGGGTATCCCTCGAGGATACCGGTAATGCCTTCCTTCTCAGGGTCAGTGATAATGGGAGGGGCCTTCCAGAGGGCTTCAGCCTTAAGGAAAACGCGGGTCTTGGTCTGGATCTTGTTGGGGGCCTTGTGAGGCAGCTTGACGGTACACTCACCTTTGAGTCGGCCGGGGGCACATCATTCATGATAGAGTTCAGGGAGCCCAGATACCCCAGGAGGGTTTAGGTGGATATCCTTGTCCCCAGGAATCTGATTATCCTCTCAGGGTCATTCATGAGTATCCTGAGCACGTTTTCAGGGCTGCCATAGTATGGTGCAAGGTACACACTGTAAATCAGGTATGATAGAACAGCAAGGATACCCAGGATTATGAGGATGGCAATGAGTATCTTAACACCAAGACCCATTCCCTTCCTTTTCTCTTCACCGGACTCAACCCGCTCCCTGAACAGTTTATCAGCACACCTCTCACAGTAATTCTTCCCTCCAAGCTTCAGACGGCACTCCTCGCAGAGTATCCTTCCGCATATAATGCATGACGCCACACCTTCACGTTCAGGGTGCCTGTCACAGTTCAAATGACCACCTCAGATCAGTCCTTGCCGGGCCAGGTAACTATACGGGGGGCCTCAACACCATCAACCCGCTCCCTTATGAACTCTGGCCATTTTTCAGTATCAAAGCCCTTCTGGGCCAGGAAACCGTATATCCACCTTGAAAGACCTATACCTGTGCATCCAGTCCATATGTTCATGTTACGGGCCTCCCTGATTGAGAATCCCTCAATGAAGTGTGTCCCGTGGACATTGGCAGATACAACTGCCACTCCCTTCTCCTGCCCTGGCAGTGAGAGCCTCATCTCATATTTGGGGACATCGGGAAACTCTATCCCCCTCTCCTCAACCCTTCTGCCCTCAAGGTAGAATGGGTCATCTCCCACCTCGGTGTACCATTCAAGTTCCAGTTCATCGGCGGCGTCATATGAGAGTTCAACGGTGCGGTCGCGTATCTCCTCGGTGTCCCGTGGTGATGCCAGCCATACAAGTTCTATCCTCTGGAACTCATGGACCCTGTCGAGGCCCTTGGCTCCCCCTGCCTCCCACCTGTAGGTCCAGCCGCTCCTGTCAAAGAACTTTATGGGGAGGTCATCCAGATTCACCACCTCATGTGAGAGGAACTGGTAGAATGGCTCGCACTGGGCCGGTGCAATAACGTAACCGGGGTCCTTCAGGCCCCTCTTGAGGAGGTCCATTGGCACCTCCCTGTTTATGATGAGTTCATTCTTGAACTCCTCAAAGGTTTGAGGGTCCCTGCTTGGGGCGCTGCAGTAGTACATCCCCTCAGGCAGGCCCTCAAGGTACCTCATCCTGTTCATAACATCCAGGGGTATGAGTTTCGGGAAGAGGCACTCAACGAATCCCAGGGGCTTCACTATCCTTTCAATGAGGAATTCCTCCAGGGCACGGTGTAGGGCGGTTATCTGGGGCCCGTAGAACCACTGTCCACGCCCGGGAAACTTTTTAACCCACCCGAGCCTCATAGCCTCCTCTGTGGGGTCTCCATCAAAGAAGAACTCCCTTTTTTCGCTTCTTGCAACTATTTCACCGGGGGTTGCCCTTGTGACCCTGGTTGTGAGGTCCTGTGAGGATTCAACGAGGCTGAGGGCGTGCTTCACAACCCTGTCCACAACGTGTTTCCTGAGCTCTGACTCATCAAGGGGCTGGAATCTCACCCTTATGATGCCCTGTGAGATATCTGCGTCCTCCACAAATGGCAGTTCCCTGAGGCCGGGGATTTCTGATACCCCCGGGGCATCCATTTCAAGGGTGTAGTCCTCAACCTTAACACCCCTCACACCGACCCTGTAACGGGGTCCGAGGAGCTGTCCCAGGGGCTTTTTGAGTCTCAGAAGGCCGTCATGGGCCCTCACACGTCTCCCTGATTCCATTTCAAGTTTCAGCGTGTCCCCCGTGAGCTCCCATGATTTTACATGTGAAGCCTCCTTCTCCTGACCCTCAGGGACTCCCCTCCGGAGAATGTCTTTTTCCGCCTCTTTCAGGAACTCTTCAATGTCTTTCTCGGCCTCTGGAACCTCTTTACTGAGTTTTATTATTCCCTTAAGTTTGAATTTCATCCAATCACCACATGCTTAAGCTTGATTAAATCTGAATTCTTTACTTCTCTGAATTCTCGGATTTAAAGCCCATCATATTTTCGACTATCATCTCAGAGAATATGAGGTCATCTGCGGTGTTCAGGGCTGTTCCAATGGAATCTGATTCCATGGTGAACCTTACTGTTGATCCGTCAATTTCAGATTCAACGTATGATCTGTTTTCGGGTTCAAGTGCCTTCATAACTATTTCGGCTTCCTTCTCTGATTCGTATTCCGCTTCTATGGTTACTGATATCCTCATTTCAGGCCTCCGTCCTGTGACGTTACCACCCATTAACTTATCTCTCCATTGAGGCTATCCTCTCGGAGATTTCTCCTATGGCCCTGAAGGCAGCCGATTCTGGGTGCATGGCAAGGGGCTCGCCCCTCATATCAGCAGTCACTACGGTCTTATCTGCGGGCACACAGCCAAGCACGTCAATTCCAGCTGCCTCCAGCCTTTCGCGCATGAATTCTTCATCCTCTTTGCCTGATACCTTGTTGATTATGGCCATTATTCTCTTAACCCCAATATCGGCCGCTAGCTTCTTTATCCTGGATGCTGTTTCAAGTGATTTGAGACCAGGTTCAACAACCACCACCATCAGATCAACGGATTCTGCGGTCCTCCTCCCGAGGTGCTCTATTCCGGCCTCCATGTCAAGGATCACCATCTCATCCTTTCTTAGTATCAGGTGGCGGAGCAGGGCCTTGAGGAGCACCGAGGCAGGGCAGACACAGCCGTCGCCACCATGCTCCACGGTGCCCATCACCATCACCCTGAGGTTGGGTCTCCTGGGGTGCTGGATGGAGAGTGAATCTGGAAGGTCACTTATCCTTGGGTTGAGCTTGAATACCTCACCGAAGGATGAACCAGGCTCCGCTCCAGTGCGCTCCCTTATAATATCCCTCATATGGGATATGGGTGTTATCTCATCTTCTATGCCTATACTGGATGCAAGGTTCATGTCGGGGTCGGCGTCAATGGCAAAGACCCTGAATTTTCTGGAGAATATGCAGGCAAGTGTACCGGCTATGGTTGTCTTGCCCACCCCGCCCTTACCGGTTATGGCTATCTTCATGATGACACCATGGAAACTTTTAAAAACCATCCCTGCTAATTATATGTATCCTTATATTTTTCAGGTTGGATTTATTAACTGTTTGGCTTCCAAGACAATATTTATTAATGGTTACCGAGATACTCATTTCATAGTTATTCTCATGGACATGATTACAGGAGGATTATTTATGGTTCGTGCATACACAAGAAGAGAGTACATCAAGAAGATTCCAGGTTCAAAGATAGTTCAATATGATATGGGTAACCTCTCAGCTGAATTCCCGATTTCACTGAGCGTTGCTGTTAAGGCACCAACCCAGATAACCCACAATGCCCTGGAGGCAGCCAGGATAGCCTCAAACCGTTACATGCAGAGGAAGGCCGGTAGGATGGGTTACCACCTTAAGATAAGGGTCTACCCCCACCACATAGTCCGTGAAAACCCCATGGCGACAGGGGCAGGGGCTGACCGTGTCCAGGACGGTATGAGGAAGGCATTCGGGAAACCAGTAAGCACAGTGGCCCTTGTTAAGAAGAACCAGAAGATAATCACAATCGAGACAAACAAGAAGAACTTCAAGGATGCCAAGGAGGCCCTGAGAAGGGCTGCAATGAAGTTCCCTGTTCCATGCAGGATTGTGATTGACAGGGGCGAGGAACTGGTAAAATAATTCTATTTTTTTCACATTCACATTTTTAATGATACCAACTAGTTCAGGGGATAAAATGGTTAAGTATGTGGCGTTTTTTGAGGAACTCGGTAAGGATGATGTGGGAATCGCTGGCGGAAAGGGTGCAAACCTTGGTGAACTTACCCAGGCAGGCATACCTGTTCCCCCGGGGTTCGTGGTGACAGCGGCAACCTATGACAAGTTCATGACAGACACGGGACTCCAGCCCATTGTAATGGACATGCTTGAAAACCTTGACGTCAATGATACAAAGGAACTGCAGAGGGTTTCTGAGGAGATAAAGGACATAATAACATCCACAGAGATACCTGAGGATATACAGACACTCATAATAGAGTCATACAATGCACTCTGCCAGAGGATAGGAAAGGATGATGTTTACGTCGCCATACGTTCCTCAGCCACAGCAGAGGACCTCCCTGAGGCATCATTCGCTGGTCAGCAGGACACCTTCCTTAACATAAGGGGCGCCGAGGATGTCATGGAGTATGTCAGGAAATGCTGGGCATCCCTGTTTGAGGCCAGGGCCATCTTCTACAGGGAGGAGAACAACTTCGACCACTCCAGGGTCTACATAGCGGTTGTTGTCCAGGAGATGGTTGACGCTGAAAAGGCAGGGGTCATGTTCACCGTCCACCCATCAACAGGGGAGGATAAGATCCTCATTGAGGGCTCCTGGGGTCTCGGTGAGGCTGTGGTTTCAGGTTCAGTGACCCCTGACACCTACTGGGTTGATAAGAGCACAGGTAAACTCCTTGAGTTCACTGTTGGTGAGAAGAACGTGATGTTCACAAGGGAGGATGGAAGGACAGTGAAAAAGGAGGTCCCCCCTGAACTTCGAAACAGGAGGGTCCTCTCTGATGAGGAGATAGCTGCCCTTTCAGAGATGGGCAGAAGGATACAGGATCACTATGGCTCACCACAGGATACCGAATGGGCCATAATGGATGGGGAGGTTTACATGTTACAGTCAAGGCCCATAACAACCCTCGGGGAAGCCGTGGAGGAAGGAGAGGTCAAATCAAGGGATGTGATACTCAGGGGTCTCGGGGCAAGCCCTGGCCTTGCATCAGGCAAGGTCAAGATAATAAGGGAGATCCATGAACTGGACAAGATACAGGCTGGCGACATCCTGGTCACGGTCATGACAACCCCTGACATGGTGCCTGCAATGAAGAGGGCCAGCGGTATAATAACAGATGAGGGTGGTGTCACCTGTCATGCTGCGATAGTATCAAGGGAACTTGGAATACCCTGTGTTGTTGGTACAGGCAATGCAACCGGGGTTCTCAGTGAGAACCAGGTTGTCAGCATCGATGGTAATAAGGGACTCGTCTACGAGGGCCGCGTTGTGGAGGAGGAGAAGAAGGAGTCTGCCCCGGAATCCGTGACCGTGGAATCACCCATACTCACGGTTACAGAGGTCAAGGTTAATGTGAGCATGCCCGAGGCTGCAAGGAAGGCCGCAGCAACAGGTGCAGATGGTGTTGGACTTCTGAGGACCGAACACATGATGCTCACAACCGGCGTCCACCCAAGGAAGTTCATAGAGGACGGACGTGAGGATGAACTTGTCAGGATCCTCGCAGAGAACATCCTCAAGGTTGCAGATGAATTCTACCCACGCCCCGTATGGTACAGGACCCTTGACGCCCCCACAGATGAATTCAAAACCCTTGAGGGTGGTGAGAATGAACCCTACGAACACAACCCAATGCTGGGCTGGAGGGGTATACGCAGGGAGCTGGATGAGCCGGAGATCCTCAGGGCAGAGTTCAGGGCCATAAAGAAACTCCATGAGCAGGGCTACACCAACATAGGCATAATGATACCCCTCGTACAGCACCCTGATGAACTCAGGAAGGCCAAGAGGATAGCAGAGGAGGCGGGTCTCAGGCCCCACAGGGACGTTGAATTCGGTATCATGGTGGAGACACCTGCAGCCGCACTTATAATCGAGGACTTCATTGCAGAGGGTGTGGACTTTGTGAGCTTCGGTACAAATGACCTCACCCAGTACACCCTTGCAATAGACAGGAACAACGAGCATGTGGCAGACCTCTACACGGAGGGTCACCCTGCGGTCCTCAAACTCATTGAGAGGGTTATAAAGAAATGCAATGAGGCCGGGGTTAAAACCAGCATCTGTGGCCAGGCAGGAAGCATCCCGCGGATAGTTGAGAAACTGGTGGAGCTCGGGATAAGCAGTGTATCCGCCAACACAGATGCGGTTGCCGAGGTTAGGAAGACGGTTGCAAGGGCAGAACAGAGACTACTCCTTAAGGCGGCAAGAAAACTTCTCTAAAACCTTTTTTCACATAATTTTGCTGGGCGTAAAAATGGATGAAAAGGGCCTCCCTGAGGAAAGGGTCCTCGAAATTCTTGAGGAATTCAGGTCAAGGGACATGACCTACACCTCAGGCAGAATACTTGGATCCATGTGCACATCATCACACCCCCTTGCACGAAGGGTTTACTGTGACTTCCTGGAGTCCAACCTTGGCGACCCCGGGCTCTTCAGGGGAACCAGGGAGCTGGAATCCTGTGTTATAGGGATGCTGGGGGAGCTCCTGTCAGAACCCGCTGCAGCTGGCCACATAATAACAGGGGGCACCGAGGCCAACCTCATGGCCATGAGGGCTGCCAGGAACATGGCGGGAGCGGATAAACCCGAGGTAATCGTCCCTAAATCCGCCCATTTCTCCTTCAGAAAGGCATCGGATATAATGGGTCTTGAACTCAGGGAGGCGGAGCTGGACAGGGACTACCGTGTTGATGTGGGGTCTGTCAGGGAGATGATATCAGATAACACCGTGGCCATCGTTGGGGTTGCAGGGACCACTGAACTCGGGAGGATAGACCCCATAGCGGAGCTCTCAGATATCTGCATTGAGGAGGGCGTCCATCTCCATGTGGACGCTGCATTCGGGGGATTCATAATACCCTTCTTAAGGGATGCAGGTTTCAAACTCCCTGAATTTGACTTTAAACTACCGGGTGTCTCATCCATCACCATAGACCCCCATAAGATGGGCCTTGCCCCGATACCAAGTGGCTGCATACTCTTCAGGGACGAAACCTACCTCGATGCCATGAGCATAGAGACCCCCTACCTCACAGAGAAGCAGCAGTCAACGATAGTCGGCACAAGGACGGGGGCCTCTGCAGCTGCAACATGGGCGGTCCTCAGGCACATGGGACGCAGCGGTTACCGTGAACTCGCTCTGAGGGTGATGGCTGTGACCTCCAGGTTGAATGAGGGCCTTAAGGATCTGGGCTATGAACCGGTAATTGAACCGGAACTCAACATAGTCGCATTCAATCACCCATCCATGAGTCCAGAGAAACTTGCCTCCAGACTTGAGGAGATGGGATGGGCTGTCTCTGTATCAGCATGCCCACCAGCCATAAGGGTTGTTGTCATGCCCCACATCAAGGTGGAACACATTGAACTCTTCCTTGATGATCTCAAAACCCTTATTTAGGAATTTAAAACCAGATCTTGAAGATCTGAAACTTAAAGCGGATTCCTGATGGTAATTATGAGGATATCTGCAGCTGGTTAAAGAATGGATCCTGGATGGTGGTAATTATGAGGATATCTACACCCACAACCAGAGGTGAACTTGGGGGGCTCAGCCCCGGGGACCGTGTTATCATAGATGGCATCATATACACTGGAAGGGATGCCGCGCTCCCTAAACTTGTGGATGCCCTTAAGAGGGGTGAGGAGCCATTTGATGTGAGGGGTGCTGCGATAATGCACACGGCCGTAAGTCAGGCGGGGATAGCCCCCACAAGCAGCAACAAGGAGGACATAGAGGAGAGCATGCCCTACCTGGCATCAAGGGGGGTGCTGGTCCATATAGGTAAGGGAAAACTTAAGGATGAAACCGTCAGGGCACTCGGTGATGCTGGGGCGGTTTTCATTGTAACACCACCTGTTGCAGCACTCCTCACAAGCCGCATTAAATCAAGGAGAATCGCGGCATTCGAGGAGGAGGGTATGGAGGCCATATTTGAGCTCAGGGTTGAGGGGATACCTGGTATAGTGGCGGCAGCCGGCGGAAGGTCAGTCCACGATTGATGATCAGTTAATCCAGCCATTACTTCGTCCGTGATAGGTTCATTCTGGTATTGTCATTGGAGTACTGGTATTGTGGCCTTGCAGCTGATCCTTGCAGGTCCCCACACACCCAGTATTGTCATTGGAGTACTGGTATTGTGGCCTTGCAGCTGATCCTTGCAGGTCCCCACACACCCAGTATTGTCATTGGAGTACTGGTATTGTGGCTGGTCCCTGATCGGTTCATTGTTAGCTGTTCAGGTGGTGGGAGGTGACTGGCACCACCATGGCCATCTATTTTTATCTATTCTGATGGTCTTCCGAATGCAAGGTCCCCGGCATCCCCCAGCCCGGGGACTATGTAGCCCCTGTCGTTGAGTTCATCCTCAACACTGCAGGTGTAGACCTCCATATCCATTTCAAGGATCCTCTCAATGCCGGGCCTTGAGGATATAACATTGAAGAGGACGGTCCTCTCAGGGGTGCCGTGTGCCTCAAGAGCCTCAAGTATCCCCATAATCGTGTTACCGGTTGCAAGCATGGGGTCTGCTATTACCATTACCTTACCATCCAGTTCAGGAACCCTCAGATAGTCGACTGAAACATTGAAGGGGGGATCATCGGACCTGCAGGCCCCTACAATACCCTGTTCTGCCTCAGGGAAGACCCTCATAACGCCCTCTGTGAATGGTAATGATGCCCTGAGGATGCTCAGCACAACGATTCTGCTTCTATCTGTGATCTCAACACCTGAGGCAATCCCCAGTGGCGTTTCAACATCAACATTACGCCACCTGAGGGTATCTGCGAATTCATAGGCCATGTAACGGCCTATATCAGAGAGCCCCTTCCTGAAACCGGCGGGGTCAATCCCCCTCCTCCTTATACCTGTTAGAATCTCCCTTACAACAAGGTTATCTATCACCCTGAGCATTGATATCACCTCCCCTCTCAATCAGCTTCTTTCCGTGGGCCTGGGGCACAACCTCTATCATGGGGTTCTCAAATTTGAGGTCGAATTCGCCCCCATCAAGGAGCATGTGGAGGAAGACCGCGAGGGATGAAACCTCCGAGTGGGGCTGATTCGTCACCCCAACATTGTAATCTGCAAGCCTGTAGACCTTCCCGGGGACCCTGGCACCTCCAACCACCACGAGTTTACCTGCTGGACTTTCCCTTAAATCGGGTATAACGTCCCTTGCAGGAAGCCCGTACATTGTGAGGTGCACAACCTCCCCACCCATCTGCTTCCAGGACTCAATGACGCCCTGCCAGTTTCTCCTGTAACCCACCCTGAAGGGTCCGCCCCACCTCTTAACAACATCATCGACGCCCTCCATGAGTTTCGGGTCCTCCTCACCGCTCAGTATAACCTCAGATGCCCCAAAGGCCCTTGCGGTGAGGCACACGTGTGTTGTGATCCTTGCATCCCTTGACCTCCTGTGACCTAACCTTAAAACCCTGATATCCATTATATGACCTCCATAAATCAGTATAATAATCATGTTAACTGGATGGCTGCAACAATTCCCAGGAGACCCATCATCCTCCCAATCTCATTTGAGGCACCAAGAACATCACCTGTGCTCCAGTAGAAGTTTCTCCTTGCAGTGAATCCCATGAATACTCCAGAGGCAGCAGCCACGGCAACACCAGCAGCTCCAGGGATCCCCAGTAAAAGGTAGGCTGCGGCTGACCAGATAACCCACACAGGGGCGATCAGGGGGCTCCTGGCTGCAGCTATGAAGTGCCTTCCCGTACCACTGTCCAGGGGCCTTGAGACCAGTGCACAGCCTGTCAGGCATATCTTTGCAGAGACCTCTGAAATTAAAAGGCCCTGGAATATGATATCTGATGGAATGGAGTATATTGATGCCACTGTCAGTGAGGAGACTATGATGAGAAGTCCCAGTCCACCGGTACCGATACGGGGATCCCTCATTATCTCTATCTTCCTCTCGAAACTCCCATGGGACATGAGGGCATCCCCCATGTCTATGAGGCCATCAAGGTGGTGGAAGCCGGTGAACCATATGGCAAGGGCATAGGCGACACAGGCAACCACGGGATAGGGGAGTATGAGTGACGCTAGAAGACCTCCTGAACCCACAACGGCCCCTATCAGGGCACCAACAAGTGGCCAGTGGAGTGTGATGGAGGCCACCTCCTCAACGGTGGCATCTGAACCCACAGGAAAGACAGTTGAAAATGATATGAGACCAGCGAATTTCCTCAGAAAATCCATTAAAAACCACCATCACTCAAAAAGCCTTGACATGCAGCCTGCTATGAGCCCCGCCACCGCATCATCCACCATGGGTCCGAGTTCCCCTATCACCCCGGGTTTCTCCTCATCGTAGCGTTTGAAGTTGAATATTGCCTTGGTGCCGGCCACCTGATTCGCAACCGCCATCCCGATCACCTCATCACTGTAGAGGTAGGCGGGATCATCTGTCAGGTCCACTCCAAGTATCCTCCTTCTTCTGATGTCATCCTCAATATGCAGTGCCGCGGCGAGGAGCACGCGGACGTTCAGATCCCCCAGCGCACGTTTTATCTCTGACCCCAGCCTCTCCCTCAGTTCATCCGTGACCTCAACCCCAACCACTAGCTCCATACCAGCATCGATCATGGCATCAGCTGTCACACCATGCCCCGCCAGGAGTTCCTCAACCCCAGGCCCCTCAAGGAGCATGTTCTGAGATGAAAGCCTGATGGACTTCCTCAGGTCAGGCGCACTGAATCCATCATCACCGGGCATGGAGACCACGGTTACCCGGGGCTCCAGGATTTCTCTGAGTAACCCCAGGGCTGATGTTACTTCACTCACAGCAAGCTGCAGGATTTCAGGTATGCGGTCACCGCACCGCTCCCCACAAACCACAATTACATGGGGGAAATCTCCAGCAGAGAATACCGAGAGCACTTTACCGGCACATGCAACCTCAGGGGGTCCTGAAAGCTCAAGGGTAACATCAGAGGACTTTTTCATGGTTCTGGAGGCAATTACAAGGCCTGGTTCTGCCCTCACCCTCACAAGATCAGATTCTATTACAATTTCTGCACCGTTAAGATTTAACTTTTCATTCAAGGGTTTCACCTTCAGATATAGGCACCTTTTCTCAGCGGGATCATCCAGACACCGGTACCGGCACCATTTTATTCCTCATCAGATTTATTATCTACACACCACATATCTATATAGGGTGATATTAATGAAGGTGCATCTACGGGTATTCGTGGAGGTTGAGAACCTTGGTCGCGTCATGAACATACTGGCAGATGAGGGCGTCACAGGTTTCTACATAGTTGAATACAAGGGTGTCTCCCCAACAGAGTGGAAGGGATTCTCAATCAAGGAGGACCCCAAATCAGCAATCTCACTCATACATGACTATGCAAGGGACGCGGTCCTGGTATGCTCGGTGGTTGACGAGGAGCTCGTTGACCCCATAGTGGCGAGGTTCAGCAGGGAACTTGGTGATGAGAAGTACACCATAATAGAGATACCCATAAGGAGAATAATAGTCAATTCACCACCAGAGTGATCCGAACGGTGCTTGAATGGTAACGGTCATAGACCCCCAGCTTGCAGGGGTATCAGGTAACATGATGGTGGGGGCCCTCATAGACCTGGGGGCCCACCCTGAGCGTACAGCGGAGGTCATGGAGGAGGCAGCATCCCACTTTGGCGGGGCCAGCGTGGAGGTGTCAGAGGTTAAGAGGTCAGGCCTCCGGGCAACCCATGTGGATGTGAGGACAGACGAATCCCTAAGCATAGGCTACATGGAATTTTTAAAACGCCTTGAGAGGATAGATAACCCCTCAATTGATGGGGAGATGCTATCAATGGCAAGGGCAGTCTTCCATACCATGGCACAGGCAGAGGCCACGGTGCATGGTTTGAAACTGGATGAGGTCCACTTCCATGAGGTTGGAGCTGCAGATGCAGTTGCAGATGTCCTGGGGACGGTATTTGCCTATTTTGACCTCAACCTTCACAGGGATACCGTCTACACATTACCTGTGGCGCTTGGGGGAGGGACAGTGAGCGGTGCCCATGGAAAGATACCTCTCCCTGCACCGGCCACTGTTGAGATACTCAGGGGGTTTCCTGTGACCGGAGGCCCGGTTGAGCTGGAGCTTGCAACACCCACAGGCGCCGCGCTCCTTGTTAACATGGTGAGGGAATACAGGAGGTTCTACCCTCCAATGGAGATCCAGGCCACAGGTTACGGTGCAGGGGACATGGATCCAGACTTCCCTAATGTTCTGAGGGTGGTGAGGGGCTCAGAGGCTGTGCACCATGACACAGTAACGTTACTTGAGACCAATGTGGATCACCTCAGCGGTGAGGTCCTGGGCAACCTCTTCGAGAGCCTCATGGATGCAGGTGCCCTTGACGTTACACTCACACCGGTTATAATGAAGAAAAACCGTCCAGGACAGCTAATAAGGGTAATATGCAGGGAGAATGACCATGAAATGATACTCAAGCACCTGTTCTCTGAGACAGGAACCCTTGGTGTGAGGATATTCCCCCAGGTTCACAGGGGCGTCCTTGAGAGGAGAATCATGGAGGCCGAGGTTGATATAAAGGGGAGAAGAAGGGCCAGGTTCAAGGTGGGCCTCCTTGGATCAAGGGTTGTGAATGCAAGGATAGAATACGAGGATGCAAGGAGGATATCACTTGAAACAGGGGTACCCCTCAGGGATGTCATGGAAATGGCCGAGAAACAGTTCAGAGATTTCATGAAGGATAAGGATAAAGAATAATTATGAGATGGGGGAAACCTGAGATGAGAATGTCAATAGGAATACGGGTAGAACATAGGGAGGCTTCTGATGAGTAGTGCGATCAGCATACTATCAGCTGGCATGGACTCTGCAGTTGCAACAGCACTGCTAGCATCTGAATATGAGATCCACGCTTTAACATTCGATTACGGCCAGAGAAGTGCCGCCATGGAGATTGAACACGCCAGAAAACTTGCGAAGCACCTTGGCATTGAGCATACAACAATTGAACTCCCCTGGCTTGGAAGACTTGGGGGTTCCGCCCTCACAGCGGGGGGTGAGATACCCTCACCAGCAGATCTTGATGACAGGGAGGAGTGCCTTGAGACGGCAAGGAGGGTCTGGGTACCCGGGAGGAACATAGTCTTCACAGCTATTGGCGTTTCCTTTGCAGAGGCCCTGGATGCGGATGCAGTTATAGTGGGGTGGGACCTTGAGGAGGCCGAGACCTTTCCCGACAACTCTGCAGAGTTTCTTGATGCGTTCAACAGGCTTCTGGGTATAGGCACGCTGCGGGGTGTTGAGGTGAGGGCGCCACTCATAGGTATGACCAAGAGGGAGATCGTTGAGGTTGGTTCTGCTGTGGGTCTGCCCTTTGAGTTGACCTACTCATGTTACAGTGGAGGTGAGGTTCACTGTGGTGTCTGCGAGTCCTGTATGAGGAGGAGGAGGGCCTTCAAACTTGCAGGTGTTGATGATCCCACAGAATACCTTGAATAGAGGGCTGTACCTCACACTGGAGGCTTATTATAGTTTTTTCTTGACATAGGCTCTTTAACTGAGGGAAGGTCGGGGGGGCATCTGTTTTTTCTTAACCCCAGACTCTAGATGAGAGAACCAGGAATACTTTTTTATGTATTCATATTATATTATCACCTTGAGGTGATGGTGAATGAACATACCTGATGGTTTTATCCCTGCCTGGCAGTTGGTCTTCTACAATGTAACTGCAACTGCGGTACTCGTCCTGAGCATCGCATGGGTGATAAGGGGTCTTCTGTCCATGAAGAGGGATGAGGGAGCACATGATGTGAACCTTACAGGTTATCTCCTGATCATGTTAACTGCACCACCTTTAATCTTCTTAATCCAGGCTTTCTGCATACCTGTACCCTACGGCGTACCGCTTACCCTTAACGGGGCCGCTCTGCTTTCAGTAATCCTTAAAAACCCCTTCCTGGCATTTATCCTCATGTCTGCTGTCATGCTTGTACAGTCCATCTTCTTTGGCTTTGGTGGAGTAACATCACTTGGCGCAAACATGATCGGTATGGGGGTTCCTGGGTGTTTCCTGGGATTCTACATCTACAGCAGGGCAATTGGGGGTTCGGGGGGAAGGAGGGTTCTTTCAGGATTCATTGCAGGTTTTGCATCATATGTGCTGGCAGGTATCCTCACAGGCATCCAGCTTGGGGCTGCAGGTGTATTCCCCATCATGAGGTCAGTGGTGAGTATGGGGATCTATTCAGCAACATGGGGCCTCCTTGAGGGTTTACTTACGGCCGCTGGCTGCATCATCATGTCATCATGGATTGAGCGGGTCTGGGATCTTCACTGATCAGCTGTTTCATGGATTTACCTGAATCAGCTGATACTGAGGTCAGGATAAAAAATAGAAGAAGGGTCCTGAGAAAATAGATGAGTGCAATTCCACATGCCAGTTAAGGGATGCAGAGGAATCTCCTGGACATAAAAGTAGGTATTTGGCCCCATATTGAAGCAGAACCCGCAGGTGTCTGCTATGGCCATGGTGTAAAAATATAAAAATTTTATTTTATGACCATGAGGATGTCACCTGTCTCAACCCTTTCGCCCTCACCTGTGTATATCCTCTCAACAACGCCACCATGGGGTGTCTGGATGTCGTTCTCCATCTTCATGGCCTCAACAACAGCCACAACATCCCCTGCATTCACAGCGTCACCCTCACTGACCTTCAGCTTCACAACCATCCCCTGCATAGTTGACCTGACGGCACCCTCAACGTCCACGGGTTCTGGTTCAGCCTCCTCGATGGTCATGTATCCTGTGGGCACGACCTTGACGTTGAATTCGTCACCGTCCACCTCAACATGGAAGACCGTTGGCACATCACCGGCGGGTGCCCTTTCCTCCACCGGGGGCTCTAGCGGTTCCTCCTCCACCTCTCCCCTCAGGAATTTGGGTGCTATGGCAGGGTAAAGTGCGAGGGTCAGTATATCCTCCTCCTTCTCTATTATGCCCATCTCCTCACCCCTCTTCCAGCATTCCTCGTACTGGGGCTTGAGGATGTCTGCGGGTCTGCAGTCGATGGGCTCCTCATCGCCGATTACCTTCCTTGCGACCTCCTCATTTACAGGTGCGGGCGGCCTACCATAGAGTCCCCTGAAGTAGTCCTTCACCTCATTGGTGACCATACTGTACCTTTCGCCGCTTAAGACATTCATAACAGCCTGTATACCCACTATCTGGCTCGTCGGGGTTACAAGTGGCGGGTAACCCATGTCCTTCCTGACACGGGGCATCTCCTCAAGTACCTCCTCGTACCTGTCAAGGGCGTTCTGTTCCTTGAGCTGTGCAACAAGGTTTGATAGCATACCCCCGGGTATCTGGTAGATAAGGACGTCTGTGTCGATCTGCTCGGCGATGGGGTCCAGTATGCTGCTGTACTTCTTTCTGATCTCCTCGAAGTACTTCTTGATGTTCTTCAGGATCTTGAGGTCGAGTCCGGTATCATAGGGGGTGTCCCTGAGGGCAGCAACGAGGCTCTCGGTTGGAGGCTGTGATGCACCCCATGATAGGGGGGATATTGCGGTGTCAAGGATATCAACCCCCGCCTCACAGGCCGCATAGTAACTCATGGGTGTCATACCGCTTGTGCAGTGGCAGTGAAGATTTACCATGAGGTCTGTTTCCTCTTTAAGGGTGCTTACAAGTTCGTAGGCATCGTGGGGTGAAATTAAACCAGCCATATCCTTAATGGCAACCGAGTCACATTCAAGGGCCTCCAGTTCCCTTGCAAAGTCCACGTAACTTTCAAGTGTATGGTAGGGACTTATGGTGTAGCAGATAACCCCCTGGACATGGGCGCCCTGTTCCCTGGCAACCTTTATGGCGTACTCCATGTTCCTGAGGTCATTAAGGGCGTCGAATATCCTGAACACATCAACGCCGTTTTCATATGACTTCTCAATGAACTTCCTTACGATGTCATCGGGGTAGTGCTTGTAACCCACCAGGTTCTGACCGCGAAGGAGCATCTGTATCGGAGTCCTTCTTATGTGCTCCTTGAGTCTCTGCAGCCTCTCCCATGGATCCTCGTTCAGGTAACGTATGCAGGTATCGAAGGTTGCGCCTCCCCACGCCTCCAGTGAGAAGAAACCAGCCCTGTCCATCTCCTCTGCGATGGGTATCATGTCCCTTGTCCGGAGACGAGTTGCAAGAAGTGACTGGTGCGCATCCCTGAATGCTGTTTCAACGACCTTTATCCCTTTCATCGTGACCCTCTCATGAGATCATTTAATCCTTTATATACATAGTAGGAACTTCCTTAAATACACCGCAGATGTATTAATTCTCTATAAATTTATCCCAATGGCTGAAATGGTTATAAGGAATGAGATACTAATCCTAACCATTAAATTTACAACAAATATTAAGGGAGAATCAAAATGGCAAAGATAATCATAGATTATGATGAATGTGATGCATGCGGAGAATGTGTCGATGTATGCCCGATGGAGGTACTCATAATAGTTGACGGTAAACTCAAGGTCCAGCACCCTGAGGAGTGCAATGAATGTGAGGTATGCATGGACGTATGCCCAAATGAGTGCATAGAGGTTGAGGAGGACTGATCCTCAGCCAGATAACTCCTTTTTATAAACCTTTTATAAAAATAGTTTGATTGAGGATTTTTTCTGGATCCATCCAGAAATTGAGATTATTGGGTTATCTCTCTCTTTTACCCTCAATGAACTCATCCACCATACCGGCGGCAACATCATCTGTGTACTGCACCGGCGGATGTTTCATGGTATAGGCTGATATTGATGTAAGTGTTCCGCCCACGCCACGGTCAATGGCGAGTTTGCAGCACCTTATGGCGTCGATGACGCATCCAGCAGAGTTGGGTGAGTCCTCAACACTCAGCCTCAGCTCAAGGTTCATGGGTACATCCCCGAAGAGCCTGCCCTCCATCCTGAGGAAGCAGATCTTATTGTCCTTCTGCCAGGGTATGTAGTCGCTGGGGCCTATGTGGATGTTCTCCTCATCCAGCCGTTCCTCACCCAGTATTGACTGAACTGCTTCAGTCTTGGATTCCTTCTTTGAGTCAAGCCTGTCACGGTTGAGCATGTTGAGGAAGTCCGTGTTCCCACCGGTGTTTATCTGGTAGGTCCGATCAAGCCTGACACCCCTCTTTTTGAAGAGATTTGCGAGGGTTCTGTGGGTTATGGTGGCTCCAAGCTGGGCCTTTATATCATCACCAACAATTGGTATCCCTCTGTCCTCAAATCTGGCGGCCCATTTAGGGTCACTGGCTATGAAGACAGGCATGTTGTTTATGTAGGCGACCCCGGCCTCGAGGGCGCAGTCAGCATAGAACCTTGCAGCCTCCTCTGATCCCACGGGTAGATAGTTGAGTAGTATCTCAGCCCCGCTTTCCCTGAGGACCTCCACAACATCAACGGGTTCGGCGTCTGCCACAACGAAGGTCTGATCTTCAGGGTAATTCTTCATGTGGGGCGCCACACCATCAAGGACGTGCCCCATGGATACCTCAACACCCATCTCGGGTATATCATCACAGAATACAGTCGTGCAGTTTGGGGGTGCAAATATGGCCTCACTCACGTCTTTCCCGACCTTTCTTTTATCCACATCGAAGGCCGCCACAACCTCAATGTCCCCTGGCCTGTAACCCCCAATATCCCAGTGCATGAGTCCTATTGAATCACGGGCATCCTTGTTACGGTAATAGTATATCCCCTGAATCAGGGAGCTGGCACAGTTTCCCACACCGACTATTGCAATCTTTATCTTATCCAATTGAAACACCTTTCAGAGATTTGTGATAATCATAAAATCAAGGCTATAAATTGATCAACTTACTTTTTAAGATTTGCATATTAAACTATTAAATGTTTCGCCCCTTTTCTGGTGGGAATCACCAATTCACGATTGAGGCCTTTAGAATAATCAGGATTATCCATGAGGCAAGGAGGACACTTTCCCTGAACTTACTGTGTTCTGGAAGCCCCCTATCAAACCTCCAGGTAAGTATAACGATTAAAATTAGTGAAAGGTTAATGAGGTTTCCCATTATATTTAGCGGGTTTCTGAGGTGGGTGGGTATCCACCCTGTAACGATTAAAAGAATTCCTGCCCATAGAATCCATCTGATGTCCCTGTGTTCGTTCTCTGAAAGGTAACCGCGCCATGAGAGGAGGAGAAGCACAATGAATGACCCCATCCCCATGGCCATGCCCAGAAACTGGAGGAGATTGAGGAGTACGGGAACACCGAACACCTCTGACTTCAGGATGGGGAGAAGGAAAATGGCGTTCAGGGCCTCATCCGGCGGGAAGGATTCCTCCTCCCCAATGGCAAGGACGTAACTCCCCCTGTTATTCTGATTACTCACCCTGAGGTAGTATGTGCCCGCCCCAACGGTCCTGTTGAATTCAGGGCCCTTAAAGTAACTGTCACCACCAAACTCCTCGAAGTAGGGGCTCCAGGAACTCAGGTTACCATCAAGTGTCCCTATAACCTTACCATCCTTTATTATATCCACAGAGACGGCCTCTGCATCAGGTGAGAGCGGAACCAGAATATTAACATACAGTCTAAAGGGGCTCCCTGAATCAACCCTGAAGTAGACGGGTTCCCCCTCAAGTTCACCATAGAATGCCTGTGACACCTCTGGGTTCTTGACTGTAACCTCATCATCACTCACAAGGCGGGGCTGGTGTGCATATGCGCCCTGAATGAGTATTAAGAGTATGATGAGGATGATGGCCCGCTTCATGGTATTATATCTGCACGTCTCCTTTAATAAGATCTCTCATGTGATGATTTCCGTCCCTGTCTGGAGTGGATTGACATTAACTGGACCCTCAGCAAGACTGAGCCGTGCCTCCTCTGATGTGCAGTGACCAGTGTAGACTGGACCTCTAACAAATTCTCCAAGCCTGGATGCAACCCCCTCTGAGGGTCCCTCAAGGTGGAAACCACCCACAAGAAGATCCACGGGTTTATGAAAGATGTCATAGGCCTTACTGACAATGTTGAGTATGCCGTTGTGGGAGCAACCCGTTATTAGGTTAAGATGACCCTCATCTTCAATGACAATGGCCAGTTCATCGGAAAAGCTGTCAGGAACAGGTTCGCCATTTAAACATTCAAAGAGAGCCCTGTTACCAGCGGGTTTCTCGAAAAGATCTCTAAAGTCCCGGATCACCGTGAAACCTGGAAAACTCTCAGTTTTAGAGATGAACTTTATCCTGTCGTCGTGGATTTCCTCTAGGCCTATGAACCTCCAGCCACCATTAACGGCATAGCGTGGTGTAAATGCCCCCTCCCCCAGGAGGACATCTGCAGAGTCATTGATTTCGAGGAAATACCTTAGTCCACCCCCATGGTCATAGTGGCCGTGTGATATAACTGCCACATCCACATCCCTGAGGTCAACGCCCAGTCTTCTGGCATTCTCTGCAAAGAGTCTGCTCTGCCCCATATCAAAGAGTATCCTGATGTCAGACTCGATGTACAGTGAGAGGCCATGTTCACCCATCAGGGGATCCTTTGGGGTGTCCTCAACAAGGCAGATAATTTTCAGAAGCATCACCATCCAGGAGGTCAAGTATCTCGTCTATCCTTCGCTGCACATCAGCTATGGAGTCCTCTGTGTTTATTATGTACCAGTCACTGGCAAGCCTGAGGGCCTTTTGCCTTGTCCTTGTGAGGTCCTCCAGGTTCTCGAACATCTCATGTTCATCCCTCTCCATTAACCTTCTCAGGGATTCCTCAGGTGATACGTCGAGGAAGAACATGTACTTGGTGGTGGGGAGGACCCCTGAGAGCAGGCGGTACATTATTGATGCCAGCGGCCCCGGAAGGTAGGCCACACCCATGAGGTACCTTGAGAATATGAGGGTGTCGGGGCCGGGGTTGGAGCGCCAGTGGTAGAGCCAGAGGGACCTTATGACGTCAAGCGCATAGAAAACTGCGGCCCTGATGTGGTTAATCCTTCCCCCAATGAGGAGGGCCTTCCTGGCCCTTTTACCGTAGGGGTTATCCTCCTCAGGGTGGGACCTGAATATTACGCGCTCACCACGCTCAAGGTACCTCCTTCTTATGAGTTCGGCGTGGGTGTCCTTCCCTGCCCCGTCAAGGCCATCTATGACTATGAACCTCAAACAGACATTCCCCCGAGGATTATGTAGGCTGCAACTGCCCCGAAGCATGCTGTCAGGTTGTCAAGGCCCCGGGGGGTGAGGGCCTCCAGTACCGTTGATACCAGGGCGACCCCCAGTATGATAACCGGGGTAATGTTCTGTGAGTAGTAGATTAGGACCACGGGCAGCGTCACCATGAGGGTGAGGAACATCCCAAGGGAACCCTCCAGGCTCTTCCTGTCCCCCAGTACACTGAATGTTGTCCTGCCGAACCTCTCACCTATAAGGCTTGCAAGGCCGTCACCATAGGACATGGCGGCTATTCCTATACCCGTGACCCAGGGGGTGTTGAAGAATAGGTAGGCCAGCACGGTCCAGGATACGGAGTAGTAGACGAGGCCGAGGCCATGGCCATAGGAGGAAGCCCTGTGCTTTATCTTCAGTGGTGAGTAGGGGCTTATGAGGAATGTGAGGGGTATGAATGGTGCCGCCGCCAGGAATGTTATAACCAGCCGGCTATCAAAGAGGGGTAATATAAATAGGATGTTACCAACCATTATATGTACAAACTTCCGGCTCAGGTTTGGTCTATCACCAAGGAGCCTCTCGGATACAATCAGTAAAACCGCAACATACAGATATACCATCAGAAGTCCAAGAATGTCACTGCCGCTCATAGGAATTATGGAGTAACTCAAGGTATAAGTGGCTTTTGATTTATCATGATTGATATATTTAAAAGCTGCGAGTAATTCAGGTATGCTGGACTTTTATGGGTAGGTGTAGAGCTGATGGAGGTTTTCGCATGAACCCTTACATTGAGATACTGAGACCAGTAAACGCTGTCATGGCGGTAATAACCGTTATACTCATGGCCCTCATTGCCGGCAGGTTTGATGTTGATGTTCTTATTGCCTGCATCATTGTTTTCACGGCCACAGGTGCAGGTAATGTGATAAATGACTACTTTGACCATGAAATTGATAGAATCAACAGGCCATCACGCCCCATACCATCAGGGAGGATCACAAGAAGGGCTGCAGGGACCTATTCGGCCTTACTTTTTGTTTTAGCGTCAGCACTGGGGTTCTACCTTGGCCCCCTGCCCGGTCTTGTGGTGGCTTCAAGTTCCCTGCTCATGGTGTACTATGCCCGGAGCCTCAAGAAGAGGTGCCTTGTTGGCAACATAACCATATCCTTTCTAACAGGGATGAGCTTCGTATTTGGTGGCATAGTTGTCGGTGAGCTCTCTGCCTCCATTTACCTTGGAATCTATGCCTTCCTAATGACCATGGCGAGGGAGATAGTCAAGGACATGGAGGACGTGGAGGGGGACCAGGTTGAGGGTGCAACCACTCTCCCCATAACACATGGCATGAGGGTTTCAGGGATCCTTGCGGCTGCCTTCATGTTATCCGCTAGCCTCACAAGCCCAAGCCTTTACATTATTGGGATATTTTCAATCCTTTATATCCCTGTCCTTGCAGTTGCAGTGCTTTTCTTCCTGAGGGCAGCCTTCATGATACTCAAAGTCCAGGATAGGGAAACTGCCTCACGTGTTTCAGGACTCATAAAGGCAGGGATGGCGGTGACGTTCCTGGCATTTGCTGCTGGAAGCGGCACCGTAACAGGGATGGCTGCCATGGTAATTTAGATGTCACAAAAAATATGAGATGGGTGAAATTATTCACAAAAAACCTTTAGTCTATGTGAAGAAGAATGAGTAGCAGGGTAGGTGAAGGAGTAGATGTTCATCCCCCCAACCTTCATTTAACTCCTTCAACACCCTAAACTTTTTCTACATTTAACCCCCCTAACCTGTTCCAGGTGGCCAAACACCTGGAACCACTTACACTCATTTACCTCTACTCACCGCTTTTTATGCCCACAATATCAACCACATCCACCAGTTTCCATACATAGGAACGGTCCATCTCCACAAGGCATGTCAGAGGATCCTCAGGCGAATGACCAAAGGCCTTCAGGATGTTCCTTGATAAGCCGTGCTTCTCTATGAGGTCAGCAAACATCCTCTTAACCCTCTTCCTTGTTGAGGGGTCCTTCTCCTCGACTATCTGCCCCTGCAGTGTAACGAAGCGATAATCTGATAGATCATCCTCGTAGTGTTCTATCTCCACTGCGACATAGGGGTTTTTCTTGAGGAGCTCTATCTTCCTCCCGTACCTTGTTGAGAGGAAGTAGATGTGTTCCCCATCGAATACATAGAGGAAGGGGGCTATGTATGGATAGTCACCGTTGAAGGCTATCCTGCTCATGAAGTTGTCCCTTATGAACTCATCGTATTCCTCCCTGCTCATGAGGGGGATCTTGACCATAGTCATTACTCACACCTCCACCACAGGGTAACCTGCCCTCAGCCATGCGCCGATACCCCCAAGTACAGTTGTGGTGCTGAAACCATGACTCTCAAGTATGCTGGCAGCTATCGTTGACTTGTAACCTGAATCACAGTATATAACCACGTCCTTCTCGGGGATCATGTCAACGTTATCAGGGAGATCCCCCACCCAGATGTGCTCTGAGCCCTCAATATGGAACCTCTCCCTGTCTGTGATCTTACGCACATCAAGGAGGAAGATGTCACCTTCAAGTTCTCTGAGTTCATGGACGCTCATGGACCTTATGGCATTAAACTCGAGTCCAGCCATGTACCAGGAGGGGAATCCCCCTGCAAGGTAACCTGCCATGTTATCATAGCCGAGCCTTATAAGGGACCTCCTCACAGATTCAACACCCCTCCCATCATCAACCACAAGTACAGGGTCGTCGTAGTTGAGGAAGTAACCTGCAAAGGCTGCGAATCCGTCCTGCCAGATGTTCAGACTTCCGGGTATGTGGCCAGATGAGAAGCTTGTGGGGTTCCGGACATCAACCACCTGGGCGCTTTCAGCCAGCAGTTCCCTGAATTCAGGGACAGGGAGGGCTTCAAGGTTGGGGTTCTCCACAGGAGCACCCCTCAGGTTGTTCTCCTCCATCCTCCGGAAGTATGGTGGTGTGTAGAGTCTCTCGGAAATCTTGTGTTCAGTGAACTCGTCCCTTCCCATCTGCAGGTAGGGGTTTGTGAGCCTCTCATACCCAACCGTTGTTGTATCCATGTCCCTTATGTCCGCCCCGCAGACCGAACCTGCTCCATGGGCCGGGCAGACCACAACATGGTCTCCCAGGGGGATTATCTTCTCATGTATGCTATCATAGAGCAACCCTGCGGTTTCAGGGATTTTTTCGGGTCCAAAGAAATCAACACGCCCTGTTTCACCAGCGAATAGCACGTCACCGGTGAAGACCATCAGGCATTCATCTGAGACGGTGGTATCACGCACAGCCACCGATATGCTCTCATAGGTGTGCCCGGGTGTTTCAAGGACCTCCAGTTCAAGGTTCCCCAGTCTGAAGGTGTCACCCTCAACCACAGCCGTACCATACTCGAAATCCAGATGCGCCCCGTGGAGTATCTCAGCATCCACGTACCGCGCCAGTTCCACAGAGCCAATGGTGTAGTCCTCATTGCGGTGGGTTTCAAAGATGTACCTGATGTTCACGCTGTTTTTTTCTGCAAGTTCAAGGTACACGTCCACATCCCTTCTTGGATCCACAACAGCAGCCTCGCCACCAGATGCAAGAAAATAGGAATTATGGGATAGCCCCTCCGACCTTATTATCTCGAATATCATGCACCTCACCGGCTAATTAATATGTAAACCGGCTTATTTATCATTTTCCAGAGCAGGGAATAGTTCGGTGAAGTGCCCTGTGGAGTTTCAAGGGGATTTTTCCGGGACCAGCTCTTCATTCCAGGACGTCAGGGGTTCCTGGTCCACGGATCAACCCTCCATGAAAGGTACGCACATGATAGGGCATGGTGACAACCATAAGAGACGTGGTACCGGCTAAGCAGCACTGAAGGTTCTTAATGGAGAAGGTAAAAGATAGATGAAAACAGACTTACTTACAACCATATGCCGCCCCTCTTTAATTGGTCGGCATGAAACCACTCGCCAGAAGAAGTCCGCCGGCAAGAAACAGTATTGAGGGACATCAGGGATCCCGGCCACAACACTGACAGCCGCTGGAGGATCACCGGGAGGTCCGATTTAATGGTTTTTTTGGTGTACACGTCAACGTCCTCATGGTCATGGGATGAGGTCACATTCACAGGAGATGATGGTCCTGGTGTGAACATCAACGTCGATCTTCAGGACATTACCTCTCCTTAACATTCAGTTTTTCTGTGCCGGGAAAATCGTCACTTAATTGGGTTTTTGGACAATGCAATAGTTTAACATTCAGTTTTTCTGTGCCGGGAAAACAAGGCTCACCCGCACGCCATCATCCCCCCTGATTCTGAGTTCACCATCGAGCTGCGATGCAAGGTTCCTCATAAGATCCATGCCAAGGCCGCCGCTGGTATCTGTATCAAAGTCCGCTGGAAGACCGGGTCCGTCATCCTCAACCTCCACATGGACCATGCCCTCCCTCGAAAATAGGCGTATGATGAGTTCACCTTCACCTGATTTGAACGCATGCTTCATGGAGTTGGTGACGGCCTCGTTGACTATTAAACCTGCCGGTATGGCCCTGTTTATATCCAGGTGAATGTCCTCCATATCGTAATTAACCGATATCCTTTTTTCAGGATAATTTGACCTTATCTCAGATACGAGGTCAATTATGTACTCTGAGAATGGTAGGTCAGCAAGGCTCTCTGACTGGTACAGTTTCTCATGTATCATGGCCATGGACTTGACACGGTTAACACTATCGGTGAATACGTCGGCAGCCCTCTCATCCTGGATAGAGCATCTCTGGAGGTTAAGGAGGCTGGATATTATCTGGAGGTTGTTTTTGACCCTGTGATGTATCTCCCTGAGCATCACCTCCTTCTCCCTGAGGGACCTCTTCAGGGAAATCTCATATTCACGGAGCCTGGTTATATCATGGAGTCTGATAAGGAGGGATTTTCTGCCCTCCCAGACAGTGTCTGTCACCATCATCTCAGCCACCCGCACCTGGCCGTCAGCAGAAAGGACCCTGATCTCCGGTATCTCCCTCCTGAGGGGTACTCCGATGTGCCCACCCCTGTAATCGGGGGGCCAGCCAAAGAACTTTCTGCCAGCAGGGTTTGAGTAGAGGAGTTTGCCATCCAGATCCACTATCACCATGGGCTCCGGGCTGTTCTCAACGATACCCAAGAAGTTGTTCCTCGAGGTTTCAATGTCCCGCTCATACACCTTTCTCTGTGTTATATCAACTGCAAAGCCACCGACACCCCTTCTACCATCGGGCAGCTTAAAACCAAATTTGTATACCCCGTAGACCCTGCCCTTAACTTCCTCCTCAGTGTAGGATTCACCGTCCCTCAGGGCAATCCTGTCGGACTCAAGGCAGGCCTCAGCGGCCTCTCTGTCCATCAGATCAAAGTCGGTCTTTCCGGTGATATCCTCTGTTCCCACAAGCTCTGAAAACCTGCTGTTTGCAATCACGTACCTTGACCTGAAATCCTTGAGGAACACTATCCATGGACTGTGGTTTATGAACTCATCATAGAGCTTTTTGATGTTTTCAAGGGACCTTAAAAGTTCATTCTCCCTTTTTATATTCTCGAGCCAGTTATCCACCTCCCTCTCACATTCTTCACCGCTGAGGATAAGCTCCGGGCTTATATAGTATGGGTTTCTGTACACACCTGAGTTCCAGACAACTATGGGGTGGGTGAGCAGGACTCCCCTGATCACATCGGGGCTGAAGAGTTGCCTGTGGTACTGGCAGATGGCAAGGCAGTCAGATCCCGGGAAGAAATTGTTGAGTCTGGCCTCATACTCTATCAGCCTTTCGCTCCCGGGGAGGCCCCTGAGGACCCAGCTCATTTCACCGGTAACCCTGAGGCCAGTGAAGCCCTCGGCAACCGCATTTTCTGTTTCGGATTCAAGGAGGTCAAGCATCCTTTCAGGGTCAAAGAAACCCCCCTCTGTGTAAGCCTCAGTTTCATTCATTATCCTGAGGCTCCCTCCGGCTTCAAACATGGAAACAGGGATCTTCCTGCCGAGCTCCTCCCTGATGGTTTCGCATGTCCTCTGGCTGGCTATGTATATGCACCTCTCATCCCTCCTGAGGCCCTCGATGATGAAGGGAACAATGATCCTCCTCCACTCAGCCTCATCATCGTATATGATGCAGATATGGTCCCCTGCTTCCATACCCCTGATGAGTGATAGGGTATCCTCCTCTCTCCTCTCATCAATGAGGTCATTGATCCTCCTGATTGCATTCTCCATACCATGCACCTCAGATACCTATGAATCTGCGCAGGGCATCAGGGTCATTGAGGTCCCCTATAACCCTCCGCCTGGGGCCCGGGCTTATCCTCTCCAGGGTCGGAATGGCAATGACTCCATTCTCCCTTGCAATCTCGGGGTCTCCACGGACATCAACAACCTCTAGCTTCGCATCATCACCCATAACATTCCTGAGGTTTTCAAGGGCCGCAGCTGAAAGGTTATCACCGGCGATGTATATGCGAAGATGGATCATGACTCATCCCCCACTCTCACCAGGATCCCCCCTTGATGAGAATCCCCCTTTCAGTGAATTTCAGCTCTGCGACGCTGCTTGAGTGGTCCATTCCCCTGCTCTTTAGTATGCGGAGGAGCCTCTTGTAATCACCGTTGGTCCTCACATGCTCCAGGACAATCCAAGTATCAATCAGTGATGAGATCTCAAGTTCAGTCTGGGTTGCGGTGACCGGTGACCTTATAAGGTATGTGAAGAGGGAGGTCACACCCCGTGACTTCAGAAAATCGGTGAACCTTATGAAGAGGTTCTTTGCATTGCTGACCCTATTTGAGGGTCCACCTGCAGCTGCAAGGCCAGTAACAGGGTCCACAAGTACAGTATCAGGTTTGAAGTCCATTACAAGGTCCTGCATCTCGGTCAGGTGGGATTCAAGTCCCAGTGATGTGGGCCTATCGGAGTGTATCATGAGTTTATCATCAGTATGATCTTTGAGCTGGATCCCCACCGATTCCATGTTCCGGATTATCTGATCTGCGGGCTCCTCATTGGCAAAGTAGAGGCAGCGTTCACCGCGGCGGCAGGCCTCATAGGCAAATTTTGAAAGAACGGTGGTCTTACCGGCCCCTGTCGTACCTGATATGAGGACACTGGAACCCCTGTATACACCCCCACCCAGCATATCATCCAGGTCAGGTATCCCTGTGGAGACGAGTTCCCGGCTGACACTGTAATCCAGTTTGAGGGAGGTTATCGGGAAGATTGAGATTCCTCTCTCATTGATGAGGAAGGGGTACCTGTTGAGGCCGTGGCTGGAGCCGCGGTACTTGACTATTCGCATGTGTCTTGTTCCAACCTCCCCATCGAAGGTGTGGGTGAGGTGTATGACACAGTCGGAGATGTAGTCCTCAAGTCCATGTGTTGGTTTACCCCCCGAGTCGCCGGCGGTGAATACGCTTGTAACCCCCATCCCATTCAGCCAGGATATGAGGTGGCGCAGTTCCATGTGGAGGGGCCCCCTGTCTGATACACCATCAAAGAGGCTGTCCACCTTATCAAGGACAACCCTGCTGGCCCCGGTGGTTTTAACAGCATCCTCGATCCTTATCTTAAGGGCATCCAGACTGTAGGATCCTATACTGGGGTCAGGTGCCCCTGAAACGTCTTCAATAAATATTTTACCATCTTTAATCAGTTTTTCAAGGATCCTGTCATCTGTCTGGAAGTTCTCAACAATGTTATCTGCCGGTTCATCAAAGCTCACAAGGACACCGTGCTCCCCGTAGTAGGATGCCCCATTCAGGAGAAACTCAACTGCAATGAATGTCTTTCCGGTACCTGGGCCACCATAGATGAGTGTGTTCCTCCCCTGGGGAAAACCACCCCCTGTTACCATATCAAGACCCTTTATACCGGTAGGTGACTTTTCAATGGACCTGAACCTCAATCAACCACCCCACACAGGAAGAATAGTGGGAAACCCTGATGTGATCCCCCTAATGGATTTTCACTTAATACTATATTAATCACTGGAGGCATAAAATACTTGTGACGACCGGATGTGAGCATCAGCTGAAGGGGTTCCTATGGGTAACATAATTGAAACAGAGGGTATAAGCAAGAGATATGATGATTTCCTGGCGGTTAACTCCGTGGATCTTGAGGTCCCTGAAAACTCCATTTACGGTGTCCTTGGGCCTAACGGTGCAGGTAAAACCACACTGATATCCATGCTCTGCACCATACTACACCCCACATCCGGGAGGGGTATGGTAAACGGCTACGACATTGTAAGGGAGGCCAGGAAGGTGAGGGAGTCCATAGGCATAGTCTTCCAGTCAAGGGCCCTCGACGACATACTCACAGGAAGGGAGCACCTTGAAATGCACGCCGCCCTCTACGGGGTCCCCAGGGACATAAGGAAGAGGAGGATAGATGAGGTCCTTGAACTCATCGCCCTGGGTGATAAGGCCGATGAGTATGTGAAGACATACTCTGGGGGTATGAAGCGGCGTCTCGAGATAGGCCGCGGCCTGATACACCACCCCCGGGTGCTCTTCCTTGACGAGCCAACCCTTGGACTCGACCCCCAGACAAGGGAGAGCATCTGGAGGTACATAGAGAGGCTCAACAGGGAGGAGGACGTTACCGTGCTCCTCACCACCCACTACATGGAGGAGGCAGATAAACTCTGCGATGAGGTGGCCATAATGAGCCGTGGGGAGATAATAAAGGCTGACAGCCCCTCAAACCTCAAGAGGGAGCTTGGGGCGGACACCATAACGGTCAGGGTTGACAGGGCAGATGAATTCCATGAACTCCTGGTGAAACAGGACTACGTTAAGAAGGCCTACCTGGTGGATGACGAGGTCAAGGTGCTGGTTGAGAGGGGCGAAAACCTGGTACCCGAGATCGTTAACCTTGCAGCGAGGACTGGATTCTACGTGAGGTCAGTAGAACTGGAACACCCCACCCTTGAGGACGTGTTCATAAGGTACACAGGTAGGGGTATAACTGAGGCATGATATGGTGAAATTGGGGGTAGTAGGTGAGGTTTGATATCATGGCGGAACTTGAGGGCATATATACAATATGGCTGCGTGAGATGAAGCGTTTCTTTCGTTACCGTTCAAGGATAGTCACATCTGTGGTAACCCCCCTCCTCTGGCTCATAATATTCGGCACAGGTCTGGGGGCTGCTGTGAGGTTCGGCGCAGTGGCCGGGGGCTACAGGGCCTTCATCTATCCGGGTATAATAGGTCAGACAATACTCTTCACCAGCATATTCTCAGGGGTCTCTGTGATAATAGACCGCCAGTATGGGTTCCTGAAGGAGATACTGGTTGCACCCATATCAAGGCCCTCAATAGTGATCGGGAAGGCGCTGGGGATAAGCACTGCCTCGATGATACAGGCGGTCATCCTCCTTGTCCTATCATTCATAGTGGGAGTTACAATGTCCCCCATCTGCTTCGCTGTTAGCATGGTGATAGCCCTCATAATATCCATGGGTCTCGGCGGCCTGGGCCTCATGATAGCGGCCTTCACAGACAGCATGGAGGGGTTCAACCTCATAATGAGCTTCATAGTGCTCCCAATATTCCTCCTGAGTGGGGCTCTCTTCCCAATAACCGGACTCCCTGCCTGGCTTCAGGGCGCGGTCTATATAAACCCACTGACCTATGCAGTAGACGCCCTCAGGTTCACAATACTGAGAAATTCGGTGCTTCCACTTGAGGTTAACATTGCAGTGATATCGGTTTTTGCAGTTATAGCCGTCCTTGCAGCGGCCTTCCTCTTCAACAGGAAGGAGCAGAGTTTAATGTAATTAACCAAATACCCCAAATTCCCTGTTTGATGTGTTAAGCGGAAAAACATGGATATGGCTGCCACTCTGTGAGGAGGGAACGCTAACTGGGCTCACCATTAGTATAATCGATAGTATAAATTGGTATGCAACGAGTGAGGAGGGAACGCTAACTGGGCTCACCATTCCAGGGTATACCAGGAGCCCCTCAAGATCCCATCCTCTGAACAGGGGGGATTTTCTGAGATCCTCCACATAACTGAGAACTTTATAGATGGATTCAAGTCGGGGAAGTCCGGTATCTGTAACTGAAAACTTAACATCCCCCACCAGAGCCCTCTTATGACCTTCAGATTCATAGAGAACGGTTATATCGGGTTTTATAACACTTCCACCTCCTCCGAGAGCCTGCAGGAGGTCACCATAGTAGGTTGAGTGTTCAATTGCATTTAGCTTCACTTCCCATATTATCGTGGCACTTTCATTGCCCCTTTCCATCCTGATGGATATTTTCGATGATGGAAGATGTGAAAGCGCCTTTTCAACAGATTTAATATGAAATCCCATCTGGCGGAATTTATCCCATATTCTTGAGATCGCCCAGAGTTCATATATACTGTAAAATTCCTGAAGGGGCATCTCCACTCCATCCCCCTGCAGAGGGTGGATGAGGTTGAGGTAAATAACAGTGTCCCTTATCATCCGGAAGATGCTGTAAATTTCATTGTAAAGCCTGTTTCCCTCTGATATTAGTCGTTCAAGGATCTTTGATTCCTCAAGAATATCGATGGTGAAAAAGGCCCAGAGATGGTACCTGTCCATGATTCCAGCCGCTGATCTGAAGAGAGTCTGGCATAATTCAGACCTTTCACCATCAACCATTCCACCCACAAGTTCAGCTGCGCACATAAGGTAATATGCTGTCTGGGATATCATCCTGTTGAGTATGGTTTCATGGTCATGCCAGCTTTTAATGTAGATCCTGTAGGGTGATAGATTCAGTGATGAGCCAGTGTAGAGCCTTGAACCATGGTAATCTCTCCTGGAGCGCATTTCCCTGTGGATGGGGCCTGTCTGGAATAGTTCTTCAAGAACAATCTTAAACCTGGAGACAGACCGTTCAAGAAGGTTTATAATGAAAGAGGGGTTGGGTGGAAAATCTTTCTGTAGATGGTGTGAGAACGTCTCGGTTAACCTGAGTTTTCATTTATTACTCTGAAAAAAATCTTTTATAAGTTTTTTATGCGGGTCATTAACTTAACATGTCAGTTCAATAAATATATAAGACTATAGTTACATATTGTATTAAAGTAAAATCAGACCAAATTGGGATTGAAAATACAAGTACAATCACGTCGTTTCTGCAATTATTTCTTGAAATCAGACCAAATTGGGATTTTTACTTTAAAATAGGTCCTCTGGCATGGAAACACCAATCGATTAAATACAAACTTTACACATTTCTTCATAGCCTCTGAATGTTAATACTGATACTTTTCGCTTATAAAAATGACATGACATATGTAAGCTCTTTCACAATACTTAAACATATTTAAGTTAGTAGATGTTATATTCTAAACTAGTAGATATAGAATTCGAAGAGAATAGTTAAGTTGACATGGCTCTTGGGAGAAAAAAAGATGAACATAAAAGAAATTTTAATTACTAGCTATTGTTCTCCTCTTGTGGCAGCAATCTTTAGTTTTGTCGCCCCCTTTCTTTGTTCACATTTAATAAGATTTAATCTAAAATTTGTTTATTCTTACTCAAACATGATTTGCCAATTTTCAATAATACTTATAACAGTATGGATTATCACAGTCTTCATCCGCAGGAGGATGCGATATATGGTTCATCCATATGCAGCTGGATCTGCAATGGGATGGGTTGTTAATTTTGAATTGAGATATGATGGACTACTATGGAGAATAAGGACTCCCAACCCAGTAAATCGCAGTCAAGTAAATGAAAGGCTTGTTAATATTGAAGGTCCTAGATGTCCAAAATGCGAAACCGACTTAGAGCAGGTTGATAAATTTTATTGGTATGATATACGTTGTCCATACTGCAATTTCAGCAAAAAAACGTGGCTTCATATTGCAAAAAGTGAGGAACGAGTTGCAAAAATCGCTAGACGCCAATTAGAAAAATTAAAAAAGTAATAAACTAACTGATTAATAACTACAGACTGTAGATTGCAGTTTATATGTTGTTCAGGTCGATGATTTACTGACACACACCTTGGATTCCATTTTAGATAGGAGATAATTCATGCTTTGTAATATCATTGAAATCAATAATAACACATGAAAAAATTGTGGCGGTGCTTTAATGGAAAACCATCAGGACATAGTATCTTTTATATGGGACATAGCTGATCTACTGAGGGACACATACAAAAGAAACGAATACCAAAAGGTTATACTCCCATTCACAGTTTTAAAACGATTTGACTGCGTTCTAGAACACTCAAAAGATGATGTCCTAAGAAAGTACAACGAATATAAAGATAAGATAGAAAATCTTGATCCCATTTTAGAGGCAGCTGCCGTCGATAAAGATGGAAGAAAGCTTGGATTTTATAACTACTCAAAATATGACTTTAAATCCCTCCTTGAAGACCCTGATCATATCGAGGAGAATCTTATGCACTATTTGGACTGTTTCAGCCCAAATGTTAAGGACATCTTTGAAAACTTCTACATCAAAACGCATATAGAGAAACTTTCAAAGGCCAACCTTTTATACCTCCTCATAAAGAAATTTTCAGAGTCCAAGGTTGACCTTCATCCGGATAAGATATCCAACCATGATATGGGAATCATCTTTGAGGAACTCATCAGGAGGTTCTCCGAACAGTCAAATGAAGAGGCGGGACAACACTTCACGCCACGTGATGTTGTTAAGCTCATGACTCATCTTCTTTTTTTGGAGAATGGAGAGAATCTGAAGGAAAAGAACCTCATTAAGAAGATATACGACCCTGCGTGTGGAACAGGGGGCATGTTAACAAGTTGTAAGAATTTTGTAAGGGAGATAAACGACACGATTGATGTGGTACTGTATGGTCAGGAAATTAATGAAGAGATATATGCAATATGCAAGGCGGACATGCTTATTAAGGGCGAGCGCGCTGAAAATATAAAGGGACCATCAAGCACTCTTTCTGATGATCAGTTAAAGGATGAAAAATTTGACTTTATGATATCAAACCCTCCTTACGGTCGTAAATGGGAGCAAGATAAAGAGGTTGTTGAAAAGGAAGCTGAACTTGGATTTGATGGGAGATTTGGAGCAGGACTCCCTGGAATAAAAGATGGGCAGCTTCTTTTCATACAGCACATGTTATCAAAGATGAAGGATGATGAAAAATCCAGAATAGCCGTCATTACAAATGGCTCACCCCTATTCACAGGCGATGCTGGGTCTGGAGAAAGTAACATCAGGCGATGGATAATTGAAAATGATTATCTGGAGACCATTATAGGTCTTCCAGATCAGTTATTCTATAACACGAGCATAAGGACTTACATATGGATCCTGACAAATCAGAAGTCCCCTGATAGGATTGGTAAGATACAGCTAATAGATGCATCCTCCAAGTACGTGAAGATGAGAAAAAGTCTTGGTAAGAAGAGACACCAATTAAGTGACAGGGATATAGACGATATTCTTACTTTCTACAGAAACTTCAGTGAAAACGATATGGTTAAAATATTTGATAACGATGACTTTGGTTACGTAAAGGTCACTGTAGAAAGACCCATGCAACTGAACTTTGAAGTGACTGAAGAGCGACTGCAGAATCTATACTCTATGAATGCATTCAGAAAATTGGCTGAGAGCAAGAATAAAAATATTGAGAAGAGAATGATTGAGGAGGAGAAAGGGAAAAAATTGCAGTTAGACATTATTAGGGCGCTCCAGAAAATTAATGGCCACTATAAAAACTGGAAGGATTTTGAAAAGGAAGTTAAAAGGACCCTGAAAAATTTTGAACTTTCAAACGCCTTTATAAGAAATATTATACATGCCCTTTCTGAACATGATGAAACTGCTGACTATGTTACTGATACGAGGGGTAATATAAAACCTGATCCTAAGTTAAGGGATACTGAGAGGATACCCCTAAAGGAGGATATCGATGAGTATTTCAAAAGAGAAGTCTTACCATATTATCCGGATGCCTGGATGGATCGAAAAAAGGATAAGATAGGTTATGAAATAAATTTCAACCAGTACTTTTACAAGTATAAACCTCCAAGATCTCTAGAGGATATTAATAGTGATATCCAGAAATTGACTAGTGAGATCTTGGAACTTATAAAGGATGATCTGGATGATTAGGGTTTGGGAGTAGTTTTTCATGAATTTAAAACCTTACCCTGAATATAAGGATTCTGGTGTTGAGTGGATTGGTGAGATACCTTGTGGGTGGAATGTGCACAGGTTTAAAATCCATTTTAAGTATATAAAAGGAAAGGTTCCTAAAGATCTTCGAGAGACTCCATCTGGGGATTCTCTTCCGTATCTTACTATGGATTATCTGAGAGGAAGAGAATCTAAGGTTTTTTACTGTGATTCTGATGGAGGTGCTGTTAGGGTTAATGATGGGGATTTGTTGTTGTTATGGGATGGTTCAAATGCTGGAGAGTTCTTAGAAGGCAAAGACGGTTATTTATCGTCCACAATGGTTAAATTAATTGTGTCAGAGATGGATCTGGGGTACTCAAAGTATCTATGCAAGGCTTTTGAGCCTTTGTTGAAGGATTTGACCACGGGGATGGGTATTCCTCATGTTAAAGATAATGTATTGGCAACTATTAGAATCCCATACCCTAGTTTAGAAGAACAAAGGAAGATAGCGTCCTTTCTAGATAGCAAGATATCTAAAATTGATCTAACAATAGAGAAGTATACTCGACTTATCGATCTTTTACAAGAAAAAAGAAACGCATTAATAAATCAGGCGGTGACGAAAGGTCTGAATCCTAATGTAAAAATGAAGTATTCTGGTGTTAAGTGGATTGGTGAAATTCCTCAAAATTGGGAATTAAGAAAAATATCTCGAAGTTTTGAGATTATTGGCAGTGGAACAACGCCCAAATCTCAAGATGGAAGTTATTATAATAGAGGCACCATCCCTTGGGTCATTACTGGGGATTTAAATGATTCTATTTTAAATGAAACATCAAAAAGGATCACAAAAAAAGCTTTGAGGGACTATAGTGCTCTAAAAATCTATAAGAAGAATTCCTTAATAGTTGCCATGTATGGCGCTACAATTGGAAAGATATCTTTACTTAACATAGATGCTTGTGTCAATCAAGCTTGTTGTGTATTGTCAAACAGTAATATATTAGACATTAAGTTTGTTTTCTATTGGTTTTTTAGTAATAGAGATAATATCATATCTTTAAGTGATGGTGGAGGGCAGCCGAATATTAGCCAGCATGTAATTAAAAACTTAAGAATTCAAGTTCCGCCTCTTAAGGAACAGAAAATTATTGTTAGTTATTTGGATCAAAATAGTTCAAAAATTAATTTGACAACCAAAAAAATCCAAAAAAATGTTGATCTTCTTAAGGAATACAAGAAATCGCTCATTTATCACCTTGTCACAGGAAAAGTTGATGTGAAAGAAAGAGTCGGTAAAAATGTCGACCTTAAATAAATTACAAAGACAAATATTTGAAAAGTTATTTAACATGAAGACAGGCTATGTTTTAGACTTTTCAAATAAAACCTTTCGAGATTTTGTTAGAACTAGTGTAGGTAAAGATATTTTTGATGAGGATTATGAAAAAGCATGTGACGAATTGGGTTATCCTAGTCACTCAAAAGCAAACAGATTAAGATGTTTCTGGGATATAGAATCCGATGCTACCGTTCATAAACTATTAAGAGATTTGTTGGACTACTATGAATATCTCTATGATTGCGACAATGAAAAAAATTGGAAATTATTCGAAAAAGCTAAGTTTATATTAGATGAATCACTGGAAACTGGTTCTAACGGCGAAGAATTTTTTTTACAGCGGGAATTTGATGTCCCCGATTTTTTTTCATTGGGATTTGATGAAAATATTGTGACTATGCTTAACTCAAGAATGAATGAGATCCGTATCTGTTTAAATAATGAGGCTTATTTAGCTTCTATTTTTCTCATCGGCAGCACTTTAGAGGGGATATTATTAGGGATAGCTTCTCAGTATCCTGAAGAATATGGAAGAGCAAATTCATCGCCGCGGGAGAAAAATGGTAAGGTTAAGAAATTTGATAAATGGAAATTAAATGATTTAATTAACGTATCCTATGAAATAGGATTTTTAAAAAGGGACGTGAAAGTATTTAGTCACTATTTACGAGATTTTAGAAATTATATCCATCCATATAAACAATTAGAGGATAAGTTTTATCCAAACAAACACACAGCTTTGCTTTGTGAACAAGTGTTAAAAGCAGCTATCTATGAATTATCAAGAATTGGTAATTTTATTAAAAATGAACCGAGATAAATTTTAAAACATTACAAAAATAATTGTGTACATAAGAGAGGATCCATAATGTCGACTGATACGTCTGAAAAGAGATTTCAGGAGCACATTATCAATTATCTTCTAAGCACGGGCTACCAGCGCAGAAAAAGTCATAACTATGATAAAACAGCTTGTATTGACCCTGAAATTACCCTACAATTCATAATGGAGACCCAATTGGAACAGTGGGAGCAATTGCAAAGAGTTTATGGGGAAGACGCAACAAAGAAATTCTTCCATAGGCTCATTTCCGAACTCGAAAGAAAAGGAACTATCTATCTCCTCAGAAATGGATTTCACGAGGCGGGTGCCCATTTTAAACTATTCTACCCCAAGCCCAATAATAACCGTAACCCCGACCTTTTCATGAAATTTGAGAGTAATATATTTTCAGTTATTGACGAACTTCAATATCATGAGAGAAAAAAAGATCGCCTTGACATTGTAATTTTTATCAACGGGCTACCTATACTCACCATAGAACTTAAAAATACGTTCACTCAAGGTGTTGAAAAAGCGATGGATCAGTACAGGAAAGATAGGGACCCAAATGAAAAATTATTCCAGCGATGCCTTGTGCACTTTGCCATGAGTGATGAGAAAATATATATGACAACAAAACTTGAAGGAGAGCATACCCGCTTCCTGCCCTTTAACAAGGGTCTCGAAAACCCGCCCCTGAAAAATGATTACAAAACGAGTTACCTTTATAATGACATCTTACAGGTCAACAAGCTCTCAAGACTTATTAACAATTTCATCTTCGTGGAAAAAAATGTGAGGACGGGTAATGAGACAGTAATATTTCCAAGGTATCACCAGTTGGAATGTGTTGACAGATTACTTGACGAATCAGTGCCGGGTCAAAATTACCTTATACAGCA
Organism: Methanothermobacter marburgensis str. Marburg; assembly: GCF_000145295.1. Lineage (NCBI taxonomy): Archaea > Methanobacteriati > Methanobacteriota > Methanobacteria > Methanobacteriales > Methanobacteriaceae > Methanothermobacter > Methanothermobacter marburgensis. The sequence continues at coordinate 1,351,217 of NC_014408.1, read as the reverse complement.
CAGTCCTGGAAGTGGCAAAACCAAGACAATATCATGGTTGGCACATGGATTACTAAACAAGTTTGACTCATTTGACAAGAGAATATATGACATGGTAATTGTTGTTTCAGACAGGAGGGTTATAGATCGCCAGTTACAAGACCAGATAAAGGCAATTGAGAGGCGGATTGGGATAGTTGAAAAAATTGATAGGGATTCCCATCAGCTTGCCGAGGCCCTCAAAACGGGAAGTAACATTGTAGTGACGACTCTACAGAAGTTTCCCTTTGTAATGGAGGAAGTAAGAGATCTCCCAAAGAGAAAGTATGCAGTTATAATAGATGAGGCACATTCAAGCCAGTCGGGTTCTCTTGCCAGGAAGATGAAGCAGGTATTAAGTGTTAAAAGCCTTGAAGAAGCGGCTTTAATTGACGATGTAAGTAATGACGTTCAAATGGAACTACTCCATGAAATAGAATCTTTTAGAGATCTTAAAAATGTGAGCTTCTTTGCATTTACAGCCACACCAAAAAACAAAACACTTGAAATGTTTGGGACAAGAAATGAGTATGGGGAATACCGTCCATTTCATGTTTACTCAATGAAACAAGCTATCAAAGAAGGTTTCATTCTTGATGTTCTCAGAAATTACATTTCATATAAGACATATTTCAATTTGATTAAGACGGTGGAAGAAGATCCAGAATTTGAAGAAAAGAAGGCTAAAAGAGTATTACGTAAGTTCGTTGAGGAACACCCCCATTCAATAAGGAAAAAAACGGAGATAATGGCGGATCATTTCATGAACTCTACTATCCACAAGATTGGTGGCAGAGCAAGGGCAATGGTTGTAACAAGATCCCGCCTACACGCAGTGCAGTACAAGAAAACATTTGATAAATACATCAGGGAGATGAATTACCCTATAAAAACGCTTGTTGCTTTTACAGGCACGGTCAAGCATGATGGTGAGGAGTATACTGAGACGTCAATGAACGATATCCCTCCATCTAAATCAATAGAGAATGCTTTTGAGGAGGATCCATACAGAATATTGATTGTTGCAAATAAGTACCAAACTGGATTTGATCAGCCATTATTACATACCATGTATGTTGATAAGCCGCTTAATGGTATCGCAGCAGTTCAGACACTTAACAGGGTCAACCGGATCATGAAAAACAAAAACGATACATTCATACTTGATTTTGCAAACAAACCGGAAACAATACAGAAAGCTTTTGAACCCTACTATGAGACCACATGTCTTGAGGAGGGTACAGACCCTCATAAACTCTACGAACTTGCGGATGTTCTTTTTGACTTTGGCATATTTGATAGGTTTGTTGTTGATAAATTTGTGATGGCCTATAAGAATGGAGATCCACAACCGGTTCTTCACAGCATATTATATCCTATCAGGAACCTATTCACTAAACTTTCAGTTGAAGAGCAGGTTAAATTCAAAAAGGCCCTCCGAAGGTACCAGAATATTTATTCATACCTGTCACAACTCATACCCTTCAGTGATGTTGACCTTGAGAAGCTTTATATATTCAACAAGTTCCTTAACAAAAAATTACCAACTATCAACAACCCACTACCCTTTAGCATACTTGAAGATGTGGATATAGAGTCCTATAAAATAGAGGAAAAGGGTGTGGTTGATATAAGACTCAAAGGGGGAGGTCTAATCCCCCCAATTTCAGAGAGTGCAGGCAATTTTACTGAAGATGTCAAGGAGCGGTTGTCACAGATCATAGCCGAAATTAACGAGACATATGGCACTAATTTTAGTGAGGATGAGATGGTATATATTTCACAAGTTAAAAACAAGCTCAAATCCAATGATGAACTTGTTGAAAAGATTGAAAAAAATCCTCCTGAAAATGTGAAGGCAATCTTTGGAGATCACTTTAAGGATGCAATGCTTGAGATGCTAGAAAAAAATACTGACTTGTTCAAGAAAGTTATGGACGACGAGAAAATTAGGGAATCGCTTGAGGAAGCTCTTTTTGAAAGTGTTTACAGGGAAATCAAAGGAAAACCGTGATGGCTCTGACTGCGGAAGACATGTTGTCTAGTAATGTTATGCGGTGTCACATGTTAGATAATGATAGCTCTTATTTGAAGGCTTCATGGTTAATTAATTTCTTAGTCATTTAAGGTCACCAGTGCCTTTTATAAATGCATCAATAGTTTTATAGTAAGTATTACAATTCTATAATGACAAGGCCCAATCGGGAGGCAGAATCAATTAAATGAGGGATTATGGGCGACGCTCATTTAGGAATACCTATCTATTTAGATACAAATGCATTATTAGATCTGCTTGCTTCAATGGAAGACGGGTTTAGCACCGCAAGTAAAATAACAACAAAAGAAAATCAATCGAATGCTAATAAGATTTCAGGAGATACTAGCTTTGGAATAAACGTTTATAGTTTGTTAAATAGGCTTTAAAGGCTCTGGATAAAAAGAATCAAGTGCAGATTCTGCAGAAGAGAGGGAAGAAGAAAGATTTCATACTTATGGTTCTTTAATGAACCGTTTAATAAAAATCTTAATGAAAAAGGTTTAATTAAAAAAGTCGAAGATGAGGATTCTTGGAATGATATTACTGTGTCTGATTTTATAGAATCGCGGGGAAACTTCGTCCCTAACCCTATTGTGAACTCCTTAGTAAGACTTGATAATCTTTTTGACTTGTTAATTTGTTTCACTGAAAAAGGTTTAATGCCACACCCCAACAATAACAATGATGAGGAAGAAATTAATATCTAAAAGAAATATTAGATGGCATTAAAGGGTTTATCTGAAGATAATTTTCAGAAGTATGTAATTGAGTTAAGGGACTTAAAAGATCATAAAATCGTTACCTATCTTTTTCATGAGTTTATAAGAGATCTCGCTGGTGTTGAGCTAGCTTATGGAGAATTTAAAATTTTAGGAAAAGTGGTTAGAAAACTAGAAGATGATGAATATATAGATTTATTAGAAGGTACAGCGGTGGGGTTGAGTGAAGAAATGATTACTTCCTTAGAAGATCCTTTAAAGGATATGAAGAAAGAATTTAAGATACCTCCAATCTTTACAAAGGTTGAACCACCAGCTATACAAATTATCCCCATAGCTGTTGTTTGACCTGTACTCACCCGATTACATATTTTTTCATATTTTTTAACCTTATAGAACGCGGTGAATGGATTGAAACTTTCTTTGATCATTACCGATCACCCATCAGTGGCATTTTTCGAAAATTTACTAGATTTCTTCTGATCTGGAGTCAACAATATAGTAATTGTAGGGGGGAATGTTCCAATGCTTCGGTCCTTAGGATTATAACATATTTAAATTCGTAATATATAGCTATAACGAATAAAAAATGAGGGCTCATCCGGCCCCACAGAGAAACCTTCCACTTACAGCGTCAACCCATGCCTCACCAATCACCATTTTGTAGGAGGGACTGGAGGGATTCCAGTCATACACCAGGACATGGTAGACGGGCCTCTTAATTCTAAGGCGGACAATCTTCCCCCTCGTATTAAAACCTGAGATGTACTTTGGGGGCTTCTTTATAAGTTTCGCCTTCAACTTTAACTTACTGTAATCCCCTGGAACGGATTTTTTAACAACCTTAATGGCCTTTGAGGAGGATATAAGGCCATAGGAAGATTCACTGAAGGCCATAGACCCGACAAAAACAATCGCTACAATTAAAGCAGCGATGGTAACTCTTTTCACAGAAACACCTCCCATAATCATCAATTATCAATTGATTTTATAATCAACATTTCATTACAGCCGGTCTCCTCATGGTATGGGACGCGCTGGATAAGTATTTCATGATCAGCAAATTCCTCCATTATCTCCTGAAGGTATATGGACCTCCTTCTTCTGTGAATGTTGGTAACTGGAAATATCCTCACCTCTCTTCCCACCCTCAGCATCTCACGCACAGCCTCAGCATGGAACCTGTAACTCAGTTTCTCCTCATAGAGGAAGAGGAGATTTGCAGATAGGACAAGATCAAACTGCAGGGCACTGAATGGTAGATTTGGCAGCTCCCCGGCAATGTAACCTGCAGGGTCTTTCCTGTAGTCACTCAGGAACTCCCTGAACACGGCCCTCCTGTAATCTTCAAGTGGCACGCCCTTAACCTTAATTCCACTGAGGAAATCACCATGAAATTTTATGTGCCTCTTGAAACTCTCTTCTGCCAGGGCTTCGAGTTCATCTGGTTTTCTAGTGTAGATGGGGTCAACTGCAGTTACATCAAAACCCCTTCCCTTCATTTCACTCCTGAAGGAACTTACACCTGCAGCGCAATCAAGTATCCTCTTTCCTGCAAGTTCATCATCTTTAAGGTTGAACATGTCGGTGTACTCTGAGAGCCCCCTTCCAAGGAGAAGTACTGATTTCATAAATATGTGTTTACTTTTATTATATAAGTTTATTATATAAGTATTCATTCAAAATCGTCGGATTTTGAGGTGGCCATATATATCATGACATCAAAATATGGGCTTTCTGCCAATTTTTCTTCAGTTACGGCTGGATGCTATACTTTAATGATTTTCATGTAATACTGGAGTCATTTAGAACATTATAAATACAATGGCTTACATAAAAAATGTTTGTGTAAAAAAACTAAAGGGGGGGGTGAAAAATGAGAAAATTTACACTGACACTAGCGCTTCTTCTTCTAATGGTTGCAGTTGGAACTGCAAGCGCTGCAGACACTGACAACCAGACCGACTCGGATTCAGTTATCACTGGTACGGTAACATACTGTAACAGTACAGAACCATTTGAGGGCGCAGTTATAAATGTGGCGTCCATGAACGGTTCCAATCTTGCTTCAGGTGTAACAGGTCCTGATGGAAGATACTCTGTCAGTCTTCAGTCACCTGATAGGACATTTGTGGTATCAGCGGTTGCTCCCGGGCATGTGATACCATCAAAGACCGTGACCCTTGATGAATCAGGTAGGGCCACAGCTGACTTCAAACTCGGTACACTGCAGCTGACCAAGGGTTCATGGGATACCCTTGGACTTGACAATAACAATGTGAATGTTGGGCCAAACCAGTACCTGATCCAGATCAGGGTTAAGAACAATGCCCTAACAACTGCAAACAATGTAACAGCAAATTTAACCTTCACTTCAATAAATCCATACATTTATCTGGCTGCAAATGAAACCCCAAACAAATATCTTGGGGACATACCTCCAGGGGTCACTGTGGACGTCTTCTATCTTGTGGAGGTTTCAAGAAATACCCTTGCGTATCTAACATCAAGAAACTACACAGTAATGGTTGGTGGCACCAACACTGGATCAGCAGATACCATAAATGGTACACTATACGTGGAGAAACTTGTATCACAGAACCGTAACGATGTGGTCTCTATAACCGTGAGCAATCCCACACCAGCCATAGGGGATGTGATTGCTGTCACCGTTGTATCAACGACGGCTTCAGCCACCTATGATGTTGTTAACCTTCCACTTACAAACTACAACCCGGCTATTCTTCAGCCGCTGAATGTAACAGTAACATATGGGTCCAACACCAGCAACAATGTACGCCTTGACTCACCAGGGCAGACGAACTTTGTATCAGTCTGGCTCTTCAACGTGACCGGTGCTGGCGTAACAAGCCTCTTTGGTCTTATAACAGACAGGAGCGGTTCAAGTTACCACTACAACTCAGACTTTGGTGAGAACATAACCATAAAGGCTGTTGAGAAGGCAGACCTTGCCATAGCAAAGACTGTTGACAATGCAACACCCAATATTGGGGACACGGTTACTTTCACCTTGACGGTTGTAAATTATGGACCCAACAACGGTACAGGGGTTTATGTGATTGACAAACTTCCAGCAGGGCTCCAGTTTGTATCAGCGACTGCATCCAAGGGTACCTACAATAATAACACGGGCATATGGACCATAGGAAACCTCAACTACTTTGAAACGGTGACACTTAACATCACAGCCATGGTTGAAGCAACGGGAATCATAGTTAACAATGCCAATGTGACAGGTGATGTGTTTGATCCCAACATGGCAAACAACTATGCATCAGTAACACTGAATTCTCCACCAGCATCAGACCTCACCATAGACAAGTCCGTGAGCAATCCTGAACCCTACGTGGGTGAGACAATCCAGTACACGATCACAGTGAGCAACAGGGGTCCTGATAATGCACCGGGAGTTGTGGTGGAGGATATTCTACCTGCTGGTCTCATACTGGTCAGTGCAACACCATCCAAGGGCATCTATACCATGGGAACATGGTACGTGGGGACACTCAACTACCTTGAGGTGGCAACACTCACCATACTCGCGAAGGTCAACGCTACTGGCATCTTAACAAACTTTGCAAATGTAACATCACCGAACTTTGACCCGAACCTTGATAACAACAACGTAACACGGGATGTCTGCGGAATTCCTGTGGCGGATCTCCGCATCATAAAGAACGTGAATAACCCGAGGCCCAACTTCGGATCCAATGTGACTTTCACAGTTGCAGTTACAAATCTGGGTCCAAGCACGGCTACGGGAGTCAATGTGACTGATATACTGTCACCGGGACTCGTCTACCTCACCCACACGGTTACACAGGGTTCATACGACCCATTAACAGGGGTATGGACCATAGGAACACTGAACTATGCCGCATCAGCTCTGATGAACCTCACGGTCCTTGTTAACACCACGGGAGATTCAAATAACACGGTATTAGTGACCGGTAATGAATACGACCCGGACAGGACCAACAATGATGCCATATCAGTCCTTAATGCGGTATCAGCCGATCTCAGCATCCAGAAGACCGTTGACAGACCCGTTATAAACAACGGGGAAACAGCAACCTTCACAGTAACCGTGAGGAACGCCGGACCTGATACGCCATCAAATGTGGTTGTAACGGATCTTCTCCCGGCAGGTTTATCCATCATATCATACACGGTTACCCAGGGAACCTTCAGTGAGGCAACCCGCACATGGAATGTGGGATCACTTCCAGCCCTATTCCAGGCAACACTCACACTCTTTGTGAGGGCAACCCAGGCAGGATTCCAGACAAACATAGTCAATGTATCATCAGAACTGCCCGACCCAATGCCACAGGACAACGTTGATGCCGTTACAGTCGATGTGAGACCATCAGCAGATGTTAAGATCACCAAGACCGTGAGCAACACCGCACCGGACTTCGGTGAAACCGTCGTGTTCTACATCACGGTAACGAACCTTGGACCTGACACTGCCACAGTTGTGAGGACAGTTGACGGACTGCCAGCAGGCCTTATCTACCAGTCCCATGTGGCATCTGCGGGGGTCTACTTCCCAGAGTTCTATGTATGGACTGTTGATTCACTTGCACCTGGTGCCTCAGAGACACTCAACCTGACGGCCCTTGTTGACGCAACAGGTGAACTCATAAACACCGTCTCAGTAACAGCAACCGAATATGACCCTGACATGACCAACAACTACGCAGCAGCTGTAATTAACGGACGTCCACTTGCAGACATCGCGGTTCAGAAGACGGTCCTTTTAACACCCATCAAAAATGGACAGAGCACCAACTTCACTGTTACCGTTACAAATAACGGACCAAACGATGCAACAGGTGTTACAGTAACCGATATATTACCGGCAGCACTCACAATTGTGAGTTCAGAAGCATCACAGGGAACCTTCGCTGGCGGTGTATGGACAGTGGGCAACCTCGCCAATGGGTCATCAGCAACCCTAGTACTTGAGGTACTTGCAAATGCTGCTGGTATCTTCACCAACTATGTGAATGCATCAGCAGACGACCAGTACGATCCAGATATTTCAAACAACAATGCAACAGCGGTACTCACCGTTGACCCGGCTGCGGATGTTGCAGTCACTAAGACGGTTAGTAACAGTACACCGAACTTCGGTGATCTGATAACCTTCTATGTGACTGTTATGAACAATGGACCTGATAATGCAACAGGAATCACTTTAACAGAGAGCCTGCCTGCAGGACTTGTCTATGTGTCTCATGCGATATCACAGGGAGTATGCTATCCACTTGCATGCATATGGATAGTTGGGGATCTTGCTCCTGGTTCATCAGCGACTCTGAACTTCACTGTTCTTGTGAATAGGACTGGTGATGTTGTAAACAGGGTTCTTGCTGTGGGTGAAGAGTTTGATCCTTACCCTGAGAACAATACTGCTGAGGTTACGGTTAGGGTACCTGCGGCTGCTTATCTGGTGATTGATAAGGTGGTCAATGCGACTGTTGCTAACTTCACTGATACTGTGAGGTTTACGGTTTCAGTGAGGAATGATGGTCCTGATACTGCGGCTGGTGTTGTTGTCACGGATCTGCTTCCGGCTGGTCTTGTGTATCTGAGCCATGTTGCTAGTCAGGGTACTTATGACAGTGTGACTGGTGCCTGGATGGTGGGTTCAGTGGTTAAGGATGCTGTTGCAACGCTTGAGATTGTTGCGAGGGTTGCTGTTAGTAACACTACTCTGGTTAACATTGCGGATGTGACGGCGGATACCTACAACCCGAATCCGGATACAAGCGCCAATGCCACTGTAACAGTTAACCCAAGGGCAGAGCTCACCATTAACAAGACAGTGGATAGAAGGGCTGTGCGTGTGGGTCAGAACGTAAGGTTCACCATAACGGTAACCAACAATGGACCCGACACAGCACTCAACACAATGGTTACCGACAGGCTGCCAGATGCCATGAGGTACATATCCTCCAACGCCACCATGGGGTCATACAACCCTGCAACTGGTGTCTGGATGGTGGGAGACCTCCCAGCAGGTTCAAGTGCAGTCCTCGACATCGTGGTTCAGCTCATAAGGCGCGGCACATTCGTCAACGTTGCAACCGTGAGCTCAGGTTCAAGTGGGGGTAACAACACCACGGACGTTGAGATCGATGTTGAGCCATCACCAGGTCCAGGACCATCACCGGGACCATCACCGGGACCTAGACCTGTACCAATGAAGCCAACAGGAGCACCTTTAACTGCACTTGTTGCAGGAATGCTTCTTGTGGCAGCAGGTTCAGCGATATCCAGGAGAAAATAAACCCTTTCCTTTTATTTTTTTAGAATTCACCTTGTGATTGCTATTCTTAAGGCAGCATAGATTATGTATATAATGAGAAGCACGACTCCTTCCACTCTTCTAAGCTCCATATCCGTCCACATGAAGTACATTACAATAACTGTCACAACTATCAAAATGGGGGCATCAAGCACAACTGAGAGGGGCTCAACAGGAATTTTCACGAATAATGATGGAATCCCTATGCCTATGAGGATATTGAATATGTTACTCCCAAGTACAGTGCCCAGTGAGAGGCTGCACATATGCTTCCTTGCGGAGTTAACGGCGACAACAAGTTCAGCAAGGCTTGTCCCGATGGCAAGGGCAAACAGGCCGACTATCATCTCAGGAATATGGAGAACCACGGCAATTTCAACTGCGCTGTAAACCAGTACCCTGCAGAACACCACAAGCCCGGCGAAACTTAAAACTGCAGTTACAATGGTCTTCCAGCCAGCATCACCACCCTCTATGAGGTGGCTCGTGTAATATTTCCTCTGCTTCTTTATAAGAATTAAAAGGTAAACACAATAGATGCTGAGGAGAACGGCACCTGTAAGCGGGCCTATGGGTCCCATGGGCATGAAAGATGAAAGTATCAGGATGCTGAGAAGCCCGAATAGTCCATCCCTCCGGGTCATCCCTGTTTGTTGTAACAGCACAGGAGAGAGTGGCAGATATTCCTATGATACCTGCAATGTTCCATATGTTTGAAACTATCACCACACCCACACCGAGTTCAGGCTAACTGTAAGGACAGAGATCATGGCGGACCCGAATTCCGGTAGAGATGTCCCTGTAGCTACCCGTAACTCCCAGTATTATCTGGATATTCCAAGCGCCCTTCCAATATCAACGATCTTGTCCACAAAGATGTCCGGTGATCTTATAACACCGAGCAGTGAGGCGCAGAAGATTAGTATTAGGATGATGGGTGTCATGATTGATAATCCCCGTGCTTAATAAATCCACTGCCAGTTATATATATGGATCATGATAAATAGACCTTAACTGTAATTTGGTGGTAGCCTATGAAGAATCTTTCAAGGGAACTGGTTTCAAGGATACATGAGATATCACGTCCTGTTAAGATAATGCACGTCTGCGGTTCACATGAACACACTATAATGCAGCATGGAGTAAGATCACTACTCCCGGACGAGGTTGAGGTTGTGGCCGGGCCGGGGTGCCCTGTCTGCTGCGTACCTGCCCGGGAGATAGACGAGTGCATCGAACTTGCAAGGCAGGGCGTTACAATCACAACATTCGGTGACATGCTCCGCGTCCCTGGTTCGGAGGGGTCACTTGCTGATGCCAGGGCCGAGGGCGCCGATGTCAGGATAGTCTACGGGGTGGGAAATGCTGTGGATATAGCCCGGAAACTTGACAGGGAGGTGGTCTTCATGGCGGCCGGCTTCGAGACCACCGCACCAACAACAGCATCGGAGATACTGTCAGGCCCCCCAGAGAACTTTTCAGTCCTATCCTGCCACAGGCTGATACCTCCAGCACTCAAATTCCTCATAGAATCAGGTGAAGTTAACCTCAATGCCCTCATAGAGCCGGGCCATGTATCAACCATAATCGGCATGAAACCCTATGAGCCATTCTCAAGGGACTATGGAATACCGCAGGTCATAGCAGGCTTTAACCCCCTTGACATACTAATGGCAGTGTACATGATACTCAGGCAGATCGAAAGGGGCGAGGCAAAGGTTGAGAATGAATATAGGAGGGCCGTGAAACCTGAGGGTAACATAAAGGCCCAGCAGGCGATGGATGAGGTTTTCCGCATAACCGAGAGGGAGTGGAGGGGATTCCCTGTCATACCTGAATCTGTATATGAAATCAGGGATGAATTTTCGGATTTCAATGCAAGGGAAAAATTCGATATTGATGTTGCTGACGCCGTTGAGGTGCCAACTGGCTGCATATGCGGCGCAATACTGAGGGGAGTTGCAAGGCCAGAGGAATGCTCACTCTTTAAGACCCAGTGCACGCCCACGAAGCCTGTGGGGGCCTGTATGGTTTCAAGGGAGGGAACCTGCAACATAGCCTACCGCTACAGTTCATTCAGGGTGCAGTGATGAGGGCCATTGCGG
>NC_014408.1:327500-432500 GCF_000145295.1 Methanothermobacter marburgensis str. Marburg | reverse complement strand
TGCAAACGATATAGGTAACTCTGTGGGTACTGCTGTTGGGAGTGGTTCTCTCAGGATGAAAAAGGCCCTCTTGCTGGGGGGATTTTTTGTATTAGTTGGGGCGCTGTTCCTTGGTGGGAGCGTCATAAAAACAATAAGTGAAGGAATAATCCCCCAGGGGCTCCTGAGCCCCAGAACAGCCCTTGTTATAACATTAACATCATCAATCTGGATAACCTTCACCATCATAAAAAAGATACCAATTTCAGGTTCCGATGCCATTGTAAGTTCAGTTATTGGTGCCGGAATAGCAAGTATCGGCATTCAGAACATGAGAACAGATGTTGTTGGCTTCATAGTGCTGAGCTGGATTATGTCACCGGTTGCAGGTTTTCTCACAGGATTTGTAATCTACAGATCCATCAGAAGGGTTTTAATAAAACCGCTTCAGGGTATGGGTATGCGAGACCGACTTGAAAAGGTATTTTCATATCTTCAGATACTGAGTTCCTCGTTTTCAGCCCTTAACCTTGGGGCTGTTGATATAGCAGTTGCAACAGGTGTTATATTTGCGACGGGTTATGCTGGTGGTTACTGGATCAGAATACTGGGGGCTCTTGGACTTGCTTCAGGAATTCTGCTGGCTGGCAACAGGGTGACAGAAACAATTGGAAGAAGAATAACAGACCTCACACCAAGCAGGGGCTTTGCAGCCCAGCTATCGGCGGCAGTTATCGTTTACCTCTTTCTGGGTTATGGTATGCCTGTATCGCCAACACAGACCCTTGTGGGATCGGTGATAGGTGTTGGGATTGCGCATGGGACATCAACAGTCGAGTATGACGTGATAAGGCACATAGCATACACCTGGATAGTTACGATACCCACATGCATCATCCTATCAGCTGCAATTTATACTATCACAGGCTTTATATGAACATTAAAGGCTTTTGAGGGCCCTTATAATGTCCCCATCCGCAATTATCCCCACCATCTCACCATCGGACATGACAACAAGCTGATTTATTATTCCCTCATCCGATGAGTAGTCATTCATCTTCTCAATGGCGTCAGCAAGTGTCTCATCAGGGGCCACCGTGGCAACATCCCTCACCATGACCTCCCCGACTGTTGTGCCAAGTTCATAGTTGTCAAGTATCAGGTTGTGACCAAGGTCTGAAGCAGTTACAATTCCAACAAGTTTACCCTCATCAAGGACAGGGAGAGCACTTATCCTGTGCTTCATGAGTTTCTCAAATGCAAAAACCACATCTTCAGATGGTTCAACTGTTATAACATCAGCTGTCATTACATCCTTAACCTTAACTTCATTCAGTTTTTTCAGCACCTTTCTCTCCTCCCTTAACACTGGTTTTTGTCAGTGATTTTATAATTGAGTCTATCGTGGTTACAACATCTATATTCTCAATAACAGGCACATTGTGTTTCTTTGCCTGGCTCTCAATGTATCTGTGAATTCTTCTTATTGCCCAGAAGTAACTTATATACCTTTTAAGTGGTCTTCTGGCCCACATCTGTCTGCAACGTGAATAGAACCTCCCCTTATGGACGTTCTCATCTGAAACCGTGAGGACAAACATTGCAACATTTTCCTTGTTTATGAGGTCATCCTTTATAAATCCGGGGACTATATGCACGCCCTCAATCACTATGCTTATACCCTCTGTGAGGGCCCTCTCAATTACGGCCTCCACACCGATGCTCACAGTGTCCACGTGATCCCTGAATCCAATGAGAACCTCGTCAAGTTCTGGTGGTGGGGGTATTCTGAGGGACTGGTACGCTGTGTAGCTTGATTCATATATGGACGGGAGAAGTTCCCTGGAGACTATTTTACGCATTACCTCCCTTATCATGTCGGTGCTTATCATGTTCCTTATGCCAAGGCGGTTTGCAACCTCAAAGGCAATTGATGATGTTCCAACACCTGAGGCCCCCCCTATGAGTATTATCAGGGGCTCCTTGCACTGCCTTATTCGTCTCCAGAGCATGTACTTCTCTGCTACCTCAGGATCCTCCCTTTTCAGGTGCTCTGAGACCACATCAACGAGTTCCTCTATTGTTATGACATCGACCTTATTCTTTTTAAGGTGAGCCTCAATTCTGGAAGCAAATGTGTATGCCTTGTTAGGGTCCATCTCTGCCCTGGTAAGTGAACGTGCCAGAACGCCCTTGGAGAAGGGCTCCGTGTATTTTTTTCCGCTTACTTCTCCCTGAACCATGATCATGGTCTCACCTCAAAAAGAACTTGTCATACTCTGAAATCCAGTTTTTATATATTTAACTGGATCTGAGATTTAAAATTTCAGCAGTTATGGATCCATCATCTTCAATTTCAATGAGGGCTGCTCTGCCATCTGAAAGCTGTCCCGGGTTGACCACGATGGTTTCACCTATACGGTCCACTCCCGGGGACTCGTGGATATGGCCACAGATGTTCAGGCAGGGCTGGTGTCTTTCTATAACATCCCTCACACCCCTGCTTCCAACATTATCCCCGGATGGAATTCTATCAAGCGATGTTCCATGTGGTGGTGCATGGGTTACAAGAATAAGAACATCTCCTTCACCAGACTTTTCCATGAGGTCGTCCAGTTCCGATTTTATTTCATCCTCATCCAGTTCAAGGGGTGTGTTGAATGGTGTTGGGTTTGAACCCCCAAGGCCGCATATGGCAATATCCTTGATGTTAATGGATCTTCCATGTATATTCACGGCCTTTGAGTTTTCTATTTTAGCCACAGCCCCATGGGGATCGCAGTTTCCGGGTACGGCAACAACAGGGATATTGTGGGATGCCAGGTCATTCAGGAGCTCCTCAACGAGTTCCGCCGGCCCAAAGTGTGTTATATCACCTGCCACAACAATGAGGTCAACGCGGTTATCCATTATAAACCTGTGAAGTTCAGGTATGTTTGAACCATGAAGATCACTTACAGCGAGGATTTTCATGAAAAATCACGCTCCACATTATTCCCTGAAGAAGGAGCCTATCTCCTTTAAACCCTTTTTTATGTCCTCTGAATCGCCATAAACAGCTATAAGATCGTCTTCTTCAAATTCAATTATAAGGCTGTGGGTCTCAGCGATATCCTGGACCCTGTCCTCGGCTATTGGTTCCTTAAGGTGCACCCTTGCAGCTGCAAATCCCGGTGGGGCTCCAACAATAAACCTTGACTTTGTTTCAGGGGGTTTGTGGACCTCCTCACCCCTTGAGGCCCTCTTTAATTTTTCAATCCATTCCTCAGGGTAATCAGGGGCCACTGCCTCTGCAAGTTCAAGGAGTTTCTCCTGGATTGAGTTGAGCATATCGTTTATTCTCTTAAGCTCCCTGATCATCTCAGGGTTCTCTGTATCTGATTTATAGAAGTTGATTGATGTCCTCACAAGCCTTATATCCTCTGTAATTTCCACTGGGACATCAACATCCTTCTTTCGAAGGTCTGTCAGGAGTTCAACAAGCACGAACCATGTCTGTTCAACAGGGAGTGTCATAGATGTCCTTCCAGAATTTTTAGGGTTGTGTGGTTTATCTTTGCACCCGCTTCTTCAAGTTCCTTTCGGATCTCCTCAACGTTACTGTAGGAGCTGAGGATGAGCACATGGTTGCTCTGTGTGCCCTGGATGGATAGTATGGCCACCTCGTCGTCATCAGATAATTCCTTCTTCTCAAGGCCTGCCTTGTAGTCCACAAAGGGTTTGAATTCTTCTGGAAGATCCTTCAAAGTAAATATTCCCTTCAAAGTAGCTATAAACAAAAAAACACCTCACTTTGGGATTTTAAATCCCTGAAAAAAATAATTAATTTGTGGTATTAACCGCTTCCAGGTGCCAGGCGGTCGAGTTCCTCGAGCTTTTCAAGGCACTCGTCGACGCATACCTGGTGGGCGTCAACCACAAGGTCCTCTTTTGGAAGACCCATTGCAAGTCCAAGTAGCTGTGCGAGGTGAAGTACCGGAATGTCGAATTCCTCGCCGAACTTGTCCTTTATCTCCATCTGACCAACGTCAAACTGGAGGTGGCAGAATGGGCAGACGTTTACTATTGCGTCAACACCGGCTTCCTTCATGTTTGTGAGTTTTTCCCTTGTGAAGTCAAGTGCAACGTCCAGGTCCCTTGATCTCACTCCACCACCGGCACCGCAGCACATCATCTTGTCCTTGTATTCAACGGATTTCGCACCGGTTACCTCAACGATTTCGTCCAGTATGGTTGGTCTTTCAGGGTTGTCTATGTTTATCTCATCGCTTGGTTTGAGGAAGTGGCATCCGTAGTGCACTGCAACGTTGAGGTTGAGGGGCTTTTCAACTAGTTCTGAGAGTTTGTCAAGTCCAACATCGTTGTACAGTACTTCAGCAAAATGCCTGACGTTGACTTCACCTTTGTATTCCCTGCCAGTCTCCTTGAGGATTTCATTGATTTTTGCCTTCATCTCCTCGTCTTCCTTGAGGAGGTGGTTTGTCTCGAAGAGTGAACCGAAGCATCCGTTACACTCGGTCATGATGTCTGCGCCCATGTCCTCGGCGATTGTTATGTTCCTTGCTGCTATTGCGGCCCATGTTGTTTTATCGAATGAACCGAATACCCCTGGTGCTGGACAGCAGGATGCTCCTTCCATGTCCTTCAGTTCGATTCCGAGTTTATCGAATAGAACCCTTGTTGCCTTTTCAATTCCAGGGTACCTGTTGTTCATGATACATCCTAAAAAGTATGCGATTTCCATTTGCATGCCTCCTTATTCAAGTTCACCTGTTTCCCAGTTGTAGCCTATTAACTGGTCAAAGCCTGTTGCCTTGATGATTTTCTGAACCTCTTCAAGTGCCTCAGGGAACTGGTGTGTTGTTGGTGGTAGTTCTCCAAGGCCAACAGCCTTTCGGAGCTCCATTGTTGCGTCGTTGATTGGTACTCCGTGACCTGTTTTTATAACGAATGATCCAACTGCCTTGTGTGCTGGTGCCATGAATCCTGCTTTGGCTGCTTCGTTCCTTGCAAGTTTCACGACATCCACGATTTTGACCTTACGTGGGCACCT
Source organism: Methanothermobacter marburgensis str. Marburg (assembly GCF_000145295.1). NCBI lineage: Archaea > Methanobacteriati > Methanobacteriota > Methanobacteria > Methanobacteriales > Methanobacteriaceae > Methanothermobacter > Methanothermobacter marburgensis. Next base: position 427,468 of record NC_014408.1, on the reverse strand, counting down.
TTCCTGGCAGGAGTAACATGTTGTGCACATCCAGAGGGTTGGATCTGAGATTATTTCATCCTTTAATCCAACATTTGCCTTCCTTATTATCTGTCTTACCCTGTAAGGGGTTCTTCTTCCAGATGGGCAGGATCCTGTGCATGTACCGCACTGGAAACAGTATTCCAGACTGTCACCGCCAGCGGCCTTTATTTTCTCGGAGAATTCCTTGTCAATATTACCCTTTCTGATTATGTTTTCTTCTCTCTGCAGTAGGGTCATTATATCACTCCTTTCGCTTTTCTCCTCTTCCTCCTCTGATTCTTCTTCAGAATCAGAATCCTCCGAAGAGTCTTCATCCTCAACTACCTCCTCATCTTCATGGGAGGTTTCAGCAGTTTCTTCAGATTCATCCTCCTCAACATCTGCAGTCTCAGGTTCTTCAGCTGATGCTTCCTCAGAGGCCCCGTCAGGTTCTTCAACCTTTTGAGGTTCCTCTGGTTTTTCTGTTTCTGCAGATACTGAGGGTTCATCTGAAGGTTTTTCTTGAGGTTGAGGTTTTTCTTCCTGTTTGGTGGACTCTGTTGGGGTCTCTGTTTTCTCTGGCTCCTCTGTTTTACTGTCCTCTTCCTTCTTCTCACCCATCAACATTTCTTTTAGGCGTTTTAGAACTGACATTGTTTTCACACCCTGAAAGATCCCTGGTTAGCAAACCTCAGATTTTTCTTATTAGACTGTGATTTTTATGGGTATATAAAGATTCCTAAAATTTGCCGATGTGTAACCTTTAAGGTGACACCTGAGGATTGTATCCTAAGATACCGGTAAGTGACAGACTGCACCCTGAGCAAGACTGTAATGGTTAAGTAATCCCTGACTCCAAGTAAATAACAGACGGTGTAAGCAATGAGCAAGACTGAATACCAGATAAAATTACATGACGGACCCGCAAGGCTGGGTCTTCTCGGAGATTCTGAAACTCCCCTGCTTGTTAAATATGAAAAGATGGATATCGCCCCATATGAAACCATCCCGCACAATGTACCCCGGGAAATCGCAGAGTGGGGTGTCACTGAAACCCTGGAGCTGGCCTCTGAATCTGATGCAGAATACGCATTCATACATGGATCCCGCTATACTGACCTCAGAGTAAGATGCGCCCTTGAACTTGAGGAAACTGGTTTCAGGAAACTCATAGTGGCAAATATGGATGAACTGCTCCAGAGACCCATGGAGATGGTTCGGATTCTGACTGGAATACGTGAGGCCATAAAACCTGAGACCATGCTGTGTTCAACATTCTCCCCTCCAGCTTTCATCCCCCTGCTTGCATATATGGGTGTGGATGTGTTCTCAGACGCCGCTGCAGAGTTCTATGGTATGATCAACGTTCTGTTCACCGAGACCCATACCTATCCCCTGGACACCTACCGGATCTGCAGTTACAGTACAGATGAACTGATTGAAAGGAACAGATTGACACTGGATCTGGTGCTGCGGGAGGTCCGTGAACACATAAAGAACGGTACACTGAGAAACCTCGTAGAGGAGCGTGCTGCCTCCTCACCCCAGAACATGTCTGCACTCAGAATCCTGGACCATGAAATGCAGGAATTCCTCCAGAAGTACACCCCCCTCTACTGATAGGGGTTTTCAGAGCCCTGCGCCGCCATTATAAGATAATGATAGGGTCCTGCATCCCCCACGGACTCCACAGTGAAACCATGATCTTCAAGGATCTCTATGACCTCATCCTCTGACAGCCTTAGATCCATGTGCGGTCCCGGGGTTCCATCTACCTTTTTAAAATCAACCACCACCAGCCTTCCACTCCTGCTGAGGAGTCTTTTGACCTCGGCCATCAGTGGTTCAACCTCGCCGTTGACCACTATCCCATGGAAAACGTTGGCCATGAAGTAAATGTCAACTGTTCTATCAGGAACCGGCAGTCTATGGGTTATATCGGCAACCAGGGGTAGTATGTTACTCCTTCTGCCTATTCTGGACCTCAGGATCACAACCGATTCTGGGTATACATCAACCGCGATGACCCTTCCCTCATCACCAACAGCAGATGCTGCTTCAAGTGAAATAAAGCCATCACCACAGCCAGCATCAAGAAACGTGTCCCCGGCCTTCAATGGAAGCATCTCAATGAGCTTTTTAGCATCTATGAGGTCCCTTGTCGATTTACCGCCATCGACATGGATCTTACGGGCCATGTTAACACCATACTGTATCTCTTTTTTATATGATAAAAATTTTCACGATCTCCCTGGTGGATCTTAACCCTTGATTTTGCAGTTCATTACAGTGCTTTAACCAACATGATCAAACTGGATCGCCAATGAAGAGCATCATTACAGTGCTTTAAAAAGTGATGTTCGGATCCCGAAGGCATTTATAAATAGGTGCCGGGAGAGAATTATTAAATGGTGTCTTAATATGATAGAAAAGATGGAGCTCACCATGACAAATGGCACGGTACACCACTTCAAGAGGGGTGAGTTTGGGGTGGAAAATATAAAGGTTGATAAGGAGAAGTGCTTTATACTGGTGAGCTTCTCTGAGAGGGAGTTCGGTAAAAGGGAGATAATAATACCCCTGCAAAACGTTGAAAAGTGCGAATACCTCCTAAGGTAATCAGATTATCATCCCCTCCACAATGGAGCGGGGCGCGCCTGCAACCTCAACAAGGTACTCGGCCTCGATGAAGTGGAGTGCGCCGGGGACAACAAGACAGTGAAGTGGATCCCCAAAGTCCTCCTTAATAAGTGAGGATATTGCATCAGCCCTCACAAGGGGTCTTTCAGAACCTGCCCTTGCAATTACAACTGCCAGGGTCTTTTCATTGATTGTGTCATCACCAAGTTTCTCTGATGCCCGCAGCAGGTATTCAAGGCCCTCATTTGCAGTCATGTACCTCCTTTTATGGGCCTCTATATCCAGGAGCACCAGTGAATGGGAATCCCTCTCAAGGTTATCCCTTATATTAACGTAGGGGGATGTTGGGAAGTAATTTTCTGATGTGAATGGTACCGTAATTATCCTCCCGAATTTGTAGGCCTGCAGCCCTGCAAGGCCCGGTGCAGCGGATATTATTGATGATGCATGAATGACCCTTGTCTCTATGCCCCTCCTCCTTGCGTCCAGGATCAGTTCTGTATGTGTGGTTGCAACGAGGGGGTCCCCCGGGACAAGGAGTGCCACATCGGATTTTTCTGCCTCAAGAAGTGGTATCCTTTCCTCCTCAATTTCCTCCCTGCGCAGTATATCTATATCCTTACCGGTTAACTCCTCAATTGCAGATAAACTGGCACCCTGAAGGATTGCAGTGTAGAATTCAGCGTAAACCCTGCTGCAGGCCTTTAAGGCCTTCAGGCCCTTAACTGATATGTCATTTTCATCGTAAAGTCCAAGTCCAATTATGTAAAGCATCTCTCACCCTCTCATAAATCATAACGTTATATAATGTTTCAGGAAAACCAGTATATAAGTGGCTTAAACTGTAACAGGAAGTTCACCATGAAGGGTTTAAAGGTTCCAAAGAAAAAGGCCAATGACATAATCAGGATTTTAACTGAGAAGTCTCTCCTTAACAGGGATTACAGGATAAAGAGGGATGAAAGCCATGTTTACATACCGGTGATCGACACCGGGATTGCAGGGGAATTTGATGATGTTGAGGTCATCGATGATGTTTTTGAGAGAAGTAAACGCTCCCCACGAAGTTTTACTGATATGCTAAAATCCAGGATCCCTGAGGACGTGCTTGCATCCATCAGACGGTCCTTTGATATAATAGGGGATACCGTTATCCTTGAAATACCCGAGGAGCTCCATGAGTACAGGCATGCAATAGGTGAGGCCGCCCTTAAATTCACAGGGCGGAGTGCCGTGTACATGAAGAGGAGTGGGGTGAAGGGTGTTACAAGGACCAGGGACCTTGAACTCATTGCAGGTTCTCCGGTATCTGAAACCGTCCATAGGGAGTACGGGAGCCGTATAAAGGTTGATATAAGGAGTGTGTACTTCAGCCCCCGCCTTGCCAATGAGAGGGAGATCGTTGCCAGGCAGGTGAAGGAGGGGGATGTTGTCCTTGACATGTTCGCAGGTGCCGGGCCCTTTGCAGTTGCAGTTGCAAGGCATGGAAAGGCATCCAGGATATACGCTGTTGACATAAACCCCGCTGCTGTCGGTTACATCAGAGAAAATGCCCGTCTGAACCGGGCAGAGGATATCATAGTCCCTGTTGAGGGTGATGTGCAGGATTTCCTAAATGATAAGGAGTGCTTTGCAGACCATGTGATCATGAATCTCCCGGGAACTGCCTGCGAATTTCTTGATGACGCCATCCGGGCAGTCAGGGATGGGGGCATCATACACTACTATGAATTTTCAAGGGACTTCGAAACCCCTGTGAAACGCCTGAGGGACGCCGCGGCACCCTTCAAAGTGGAGATCCTGGATAGGAGAAGGGTGAAGTCAAGGAGCCCAGGTGTGTGGCATATTGGTATCGACGCAAGAATAAAAAAGGGGTGAGATCAGAACACGCTAAGAACACGCCAACCATTACCTAAAAGAGCTGAAATCACAATGGATCAACTATACCCTCCTCTGTTATGATGCCGTCTATAAGATCAGAGGGTACTATGTCAAATGCAGGGTTGATGACCTCGGTATTTTCCGGGGCTATCCTGCAGCCGCCATAATATAGGACCTCTTCAGGGCTTCTTTCCTCGATCTCAACATCATAAATTGAATTTTCCCTGTCAAAGGTGCTGAGTGGTGCTGCAACGTAAAAGGGTACATTGAACCGTTTTGCTGAGAGTGCAACCATGAGTGACCCTATCTTGTTTGCCACACCGCCCTCTGCCACACGGTCAGCGCCTATTATAACCTTATCTATCATTCCCCTCTGCATGAGGTACCCTGCTGCAACGTCCGCTATCAGTTTAACAGGTATGCCCTCCTGCTGCATCTCCCAGACACTCAAACGGGCGCCCTGTCCCACGGGCCTTGTCTCATCACATATAACCGTTATATTCTTTCCCTGATCCCTGGCGGCCCTCACAACACCCAGGGCCGTGCCGTAGTCAACACAGGCAAGGGCGCCTGCATTGCAGTGGGTTAAGATTGTATCTCCATCATGGATTATGCTGGCCCCATGAGCCCCTATGGCCCTGTTGGTCTCCATATCCTCCCTGTAGATCTTCAGGGCCTCGTCAAGTGGGGACCCGGATTTCATTACACGGTCCACTGCCCAGAAAAGGTTCACTGCGGTTGGCCTTGACGACCTTATCTCCTCTGCAGCCCTTTCAGTGTCCTCGCCTGCAAGGTCTGCCAGGGCAACTCCAAACGCTGCTGTTACCCCAATGGCCGGTGCGCCCCTTACAACCATGTTTTTTATTGCGTATATGACGTCCCGGTAGTTTTCACACTGAAAGTACTCCAGTGAATCGGGAAGTTTTCTCTGATCTATAAGAATGAGTCGGTTGTCCTTCCATTCCAGTGTCTTCATGGTTATCACGGGATTTTCAGTAGTGGCTCGCTGGTGTCATGTCAAGGTGCTTGTCGGCACCCTTTTTCCCTGGGATGCCGTAGGCGTCTGCCCTGCACTGTGTGCATGCCCTGAATACGGGTATTATCTTTTCAACCTCATTCCTGACCCTCTCGATCTCCTCACAGGTTGGCCGTGGGTAGTCCTCCATCTCACCCATCGGTATGAGTGGTATAACGTTCATGAGGGAGGCTCCCCTCTTTTTAACCTCCCTTGCAATGTCGACTATGTGTTCATCGTTGAGGCCAGGTATGAGTACACTGTTGACCTTAACAATGATACCCTTCTCTGCAAGTTTCTCTATACCCTCAAGCTGGTTCCTTGAGAGAACCTCGAAGGCCTCCCTTCCATGGTAGACCTTATCCTTGTAGATAACAAAGGAGTATATCTTCTCACCTATGTCAGGGTCAATGGCGTTCACGGTTACTGTGACTGTGTTAACACCAATCTCTGCCAGTTCATCAGCCTTATCTGGAAGGAGCAGACCGTTGGTGCTGAGGCATTTAAGGAGATCCGGGAACTTCTTGCTGGCCTTTTTGAAGAACTCGAAGGTCTCCTCATTTGCAAGGGCATCGCCGGGTCCTGCGACCCCTATTACACTTATGGGCATCTCGCTCTTAACCTTCTCAACGTGCTTTACTGCATCCTCAGCTGTCATGATCCTTGCAGTGACCCCTGGCCGGTTTTCGCATTCACTGATATCCCTTGTGCAGAACTTGCAGTGGATATTGCAGCGGGGTGCGATGGGCAGATGGATCCTTCCAACCCTGTCATGCAGTTTCTCATTGAAGCAGGGCTGACCCTTTGTTATGTGGGCAAAGCGTGTCTGTCTCTGATCGGGCATGTTTTCACCTCATATCGTCTATTATCTCCCTGACCTTTAAAATCCATTCATCCATGAGCACCTCATCGGTATCATCCAAGGGCTATTATGTTATCCTCTGAAAGGTCCCTTATAACCCGGAATCCCTCGGGTATTATACGGAATATTGCATCGTACACCCTCTTCTCGAGGTTCATTGAGGGGTCGCGGACCGTCATTCCGCTGATATCCGAGATGGGGTCCTCCACCACCACCTCAAATCGGGATGGCTGCCGTACCCCGCCACGCCCCTGTGTCTCCCAGAGCCTTTCAAGTAGCTGTGGAAGGTACGTCTCATCCCTTATCCTCAGGTGGACTGCTCCGGTGGCCTTATCAACCTCCATCTCCACCATGTCCTCAAGGTAAATCGGCTCAGAGGTCCTCTGTGTCTTAACCGCTATGATGAAGACCGGCTCTCGAGGATCAACCCATATTCTCAGGTCATCAACTGCCCTTGCAAGCTGGAGATCCTGAAGAACCTGGCGGGCTATTATCTCATAGACCTCTGCACCCCGGGGGTCGTAGCACTCAACATTTATCCCCATTTTAACCCTCACTGATGTCTTTCATTCCAGAAACAAGGAGGGCCGCTCCAACTGCGCCTATGTGCTGTGAATACGGGGGTACGATGACATCGATACCTCCCAGAATATCACTTACCGCCTTAACAAGGCCCTCTATAAGGGATGTTCCACCCACCTGTATGAGGGGTTCCCTCACATCTATCTCCTGGAGCTGCTGCTCATATACCTGTTCGGCCACCGAGTGGCATGCCGCGGCTGCTGCATCCTCCCTTGAAACTCCCGCTGCAAGTGCGGTTACAAGGTCGTGTATACCAAAGACTATGCAGTAACTGTTGAGCATCGCCTTCTCGTAATCGGCCTTCATTGCCAGGCTTCCAAGTTCATCTATCTCCACTCCAAGCCTCCTGGCTGTTATGTCCAGGAAACGCCATGATGCACCGGCGCAGATACCCCCCATGGTGAAGTTGTCGGGTATTCCATCGTTGACGGTTATGACCTTGTTGTCCATACCCCCTATATCCAGGACCGTTGCCTCCCCCTTCTGGTGGTCTGCCAGAAACACTGCACCCTTGGAGTTCACGCTGAGCTCCTCCTGTATGAGGTCGGCCCCGTAATGTTTCCCTATGGTTAACCTGCCGTAACCTGTGACTCCTATCCCATCAAGGTCCTTAATCGTGTAACCTGTACCTGCGAGGGCCTCCTCTATACCCTTCTCTGCGGAGCCAAGGACATCTGTTGTGGGAAGCCATCCTGTTCCTATGACCTCGTTATCCTCCATCAGCACTACCTTGGTGGTTGTTGAACCTGAATCTATTCCAAGGGTGAGGCCCTCCTGTTTCTCCCTTGCAAGTATGCTCTTCCTTGCCACTATTGTTGAGAGCGCCTCCATACGTATGAAGAGCTCATCGGCCTTTGTTCTCTCTGTGAATGAGTAGGTTACAACCGGAAGCCTTGTGTTCTGCTGTATGAACCTCCTTATCTCATTCCTTACAAGGGCTCCCTCTGCACACCTGAAGCAGGTTGCTATGAAAACCGCGTCGGCATCTGTTTTGCCCTCAACGATTGACATTGCCCTTGCTATCATGAGTTTCAGGCTTGAACTGGCACAGTTGAACCCAAATTTTTCATAGGCCTCGTCTATGTAGTCAAGGTCGGCCTCGGGGATCACTATTTCGGCCCCGAAAGTCCTCGCTGCCTTTTCAATTTCCTTCTGAACACCGCTGTAGTCGGTTCCGCATGAAATCTGGGCTATTTTAACCATTTTGAGCCTCCAGTTCGTCCAGGAATTTGTTTATCCTGTTAACCACATCTATTGTCTCTTCCCTTGTTGTGGGATATTTCAGTTCAAGTGTGGGTATGCCCTTCTTTCTGAGCTGGAATACGCAGAGTTCATTGGTCCTTGCGCATCCTATGCATCCAAAACCAAAGGGGGCTTCCTCCATTATTATGGCGGCATCCGCATCCTCTATGAGGGGCCCAAGGATTGCCATTCTCCCCCTCACACCTGAGGGAACCTCTATTGCCGCATACTTCAGGCCCCTTATCGGGTCCTCCTCGGTTATGTTGAAGGGTGGTGAATCAATTTCAGGGTCTGTGACCTTCTGTCTGATTTCTTTCTGGATTACAAGGGGCTCATGTCCCCTTCTTTCAACAAGATCTGCAAGTATAAGTGAATTTGGTGGAAATATCGCTATCTTCAATAGAATTCCCCCCTGTCTCCCTCCTGGGGTCTTCTGGCTATTTCAACCATGTCTGTGAAGAGGCCCTTTGTGGCATCAACGATTCCCACCGCACAGAGAACCTCACCCTTCTCCTTCAGGGGTACCACGACCACGGGTATCCCCTTGTAGGGTCCCCTCTCAGGTGTCTCCCTTGCTATCTCACCTGATTCAAGGACCTTTTCAAGTACGGGTCCTGTGTAGCTGTCATCGATCACCTTGCCGTCCTCTATTCGAAGACCCTTTGCTTCCCGGCTCCTTATTGTGAGGGGAAGACGACTTACAAGTTCATGTATACACATTCCAAGTTCCTTGAGTTCCTCTCCAGTGGATGATGAAGTTATTTTCATTTCAATCAGCCCTATGTTTTCTGTCTGGATTTCAGACTCCTCTCAACTACATCGCGAAATTCATCAACAGAAACCTTCTCCTTTTTTTCGGGTTCGGCCTTCTGGGGCCTTTCAAGGGCCTCGCCCACATATCCAAGTAGTTTGAATTCCTTTTCAAGCTGATGGTAACCCTCCCTTGCTGCTCCTCTGTGTCCTCTGCATCTCCTGGGGTCCCCAGGTGGGAACCCCCTCTCCTTTGTGAATATGTTGGTCGGGTCCAGGCTGCGTATTTTTCTGACAGCCTCCATCACAGTCTCTGTGTCCCCATGCACCAGCGCACCGTAACATGTTGATTTTATGGTCAGTGGCAGTCCAAGGAGGTGGAGCCTCTGGACAAGTTCTGATGAGCTCAGCCTTGATGACGGCCCAAGTATTATCATTCTTGTTGATTCCTCATGGTTTTTTTCTTTCCCGGACATAGACTGTGTCCCCCTCTTTGAATTTTTCAACATTCTCAAGGCCCTCTATGATTCTGCCTATTATGTTGGTACCGTTGAATGGTTCCCCTGTTGGGCCGTATTCATCGTTGTCCTCGAGTCTGACACCAACCATACCTATGTGTCTCCTTGACATGTTTGTTATGCCAATGCTGCCCTTTTTAACGCAGTTTTCAGGTGTTTTCTCCGGTACAAGGCCCTTTGCCAGGGATCTGTCACCCTCAAACATCACCACCTTCATTCCTGGGAAGGCGAAGTGTACCTTGAGGGATCCGATGGGTGTGTCGATGAGGCCTGTGAGTCTGCGGAAGTACCATGAGGATCTTGGCGCATCAGGGTCAAGTTCAACCTCCAGGATTTTATCGGCCTCTATGCCCACTGTTCTGACCCTTCCCTCCTTGAGTATGTCCATGGTGTAGGGTGGGTCCTGGGCCACAACGATTGCATCGTCAACCATTATGCCGTCCCGTATCTGCTCGACACCGTATCCTTTAAGGTATTCCTCTGCTTCCTTCTGGGTCATGGATACTGTCATTATCCTGCCGGGTTCGCACTCCACCGTGATGTGGTCCCCTTCCCCTGCTATATCCACCAGTTCCATTCCATCTGTAACGTTTCCTATGAGGTTGTGGGATGGTGTTGAAACCCTGTCCTCCCTGTATATGTAAACCCTTCCAGCACCCCTTCCTGTGTTCCTAAGGGTCACTGTGCCCCTGTTTCTCTTTGCTATTTTTTCAGGATCCTTTTTTATCCCCTGAAGGGAGTAGAAACCTATGAATGAGTTGGCCTCATAGTCGACCCTCAGTTTCCCCTCCTCCACCATTGTGAAGAAGTGTTCAACAGACTGGGGGGACTCGTGGGATGGTTTTACCTTAACGTAGGTGAATATCTGGTTTCCATCCTCAAGTGGTGTTTCAAGGTCTGTCACTGCGGCGCTCTCAACTATGCTTTTTCTCTCAACAACTGGTTCCACTGACCTTATCACGTCGCGGTCTGTCAGCCGCTCAATGGTTCTTCCCCCGCCGGTTACCCTTGCAAAAACACCCCTGTTCTCAGCCGGGGCGCCGTATACTGATGAATGGGGGTCCCTGGAGATTATTATGTGGGTTGAATCCGGGCTGAACCCTGAGAGGCTCATTATAACCTCATTCTCGTCGTAGAAGAATTCCTTCCTTGACGGCTCCAGTTCTGTTTTCAGGGGTCCCATTGAAATCTCGGATGGGGTTGTCCACCTTATACGGAGGTTTTCAAGGTTGCTGTAGACCTCCCTCCATGTCTCAACGATTTCAGGTGCTTCCTCAGGGAGCAGTTCAATCAGGATGCTTCCTGCTGTTGTTTTGATCCGGTATGTGTCTATTGTCCTTTCAAGTTCCCTTGTGCCGCTTATGAGGCCCACAAGGGCGCCTTTCACATAGGGGGCTCCTGTAGCATCGATGGCATCCCTCACTGTGGCCCCCTCCGGGAGTTCAACATCCAGTCCATTAACCTTAACAAACATCAGATCTCCCTCATATTTTTTCTTCTATCACACCTGTTATGATGTCCCTTTCAAAGTCAAAGAGGACCCTTTCATCATTATCATGGACTAAGTGGAGTTTTCTTTCGGATACTATCTCCCCGGCGTCTGATGCGGTTATTCCGGCAGACTCGAGCAGTTCAATACATTCAGCAACATTTTCTGGGCGTGCTGTCAGCACAAAACCTGAGCCAGGGTACATTCGAAGCCAGTCCTCCCACTTAACTGATCTGTTACGTGGTATTGATTCCAGTTCCACCCGTGCGCCCACATCCGATGCCTCAAGCAGCATCCCCAGTGTTCCAAGGGTCCCCGGGTTGCTTATATCCTTACCTGCAGTTACCAGCTTTCTTTCTGCGATGATGGACATTACCTCAATCTGGAACTGCACCTCTTCAGGTGTTTTATGGGTGGTTGTGTCCCAGTTAAGGGGAAATGATGGGTGTGGCCTTCCATCGAGGTCTATGCCCACTATAACCCTGTCACCGGGTTCTGCGTCACAGCTTGTTATGAGAGCATCCTCCGATGCTATACCTGCAATTGAAACATCCAGTGCATCGTAGGGTGTGTCAGGGTGCACGTGGCCCCCCACCATTGGGACCCCGAACTTCTCTGCCCCCTCTCTTATACCCTCCATCACACTGTAACAGGTCTCCCGTGATTTAATTGAGAGAACGTTGACCATGCCCACGGGTTTACCGCCCATGGCTGCAATATCGTTAACATTAACAAGTACAGAACAGTAACCGGCCCAGTGGGGGTCAGCCTCCATCAGACGCCCCCATATTCCATCTGCTGCCAGTAAAAGAAGTTTTCCGTCGCCAATCCTGATGGCCGATGCATCATCACCGTAACCGAGATGTGTTTTTCCCGAGACACTGAATGCATCATTAAGAATAGAAACTATATTTCTTATTGGCCGTTTTCTTGTTACACCCTCAAAATTTTTAAGGGAATGGATGATATCATCTAAATCCAATTCCACACCTCTTTTTATCGGTTTAGGTGTATCTCACGGTGTAGCTTGCACCTATATTATCTATAATCTGTAGTAGATCCCTTTTAAAAGTTTCCAAATCATTGGTTTCAATGGTTTTTTTACCCCTGAAGAGCTCCCTGTGGATTCTTTCACCAACTATATCGTCCCATCCCTCCTCAAACTCTATTATGATCGAATCTGCGCATTTGAAGCCCTTCTTAACCACCCTATCTATATCACCGTCTGTTATCCCTATTATGGGAACATCGAATCTGTAGAGTATATCTGCAGCCACGAGCGTTGTATCATCTCCAACCGTGACAACAAGATCAGAGTCATGGAGCATGTATATGTCCTCTGCTGCGTGGTTTAAGAACGAAACCCGGTACTTCTTTTTATTATTTTCCCTTACCTTCACCTTTCTGGGTTTTACCTCGGAGCGGCGGAGAAGTCCCGTCTTCACTACCGCGTCCTTGAGGTTAACCCTTCCAAGCTTTTCAACCCCGTGTTCCTTTATCTTCCCACCTATTATCTCAGTGATCACGCCGTCCTCTGCGACGAGGGTGACGTCGTCTGACGTTGAGACCCCCACTACTATACCATTTACGAATATGTTCTCATTCTCTGAGACACCCACGAGCCTCCGGTACTCCCTTCTGTCAGGCTTCTGTTCACCGCATGGCTCTCCATGGAAGATCTCCCTGCATACCTCCTCTGGATCCACCATCTCGAGTTCAAGTTCACGTGCCAGTTTCTCTGCGAATGACTCGGCCTCCCTCTTCCATGCCACAACACTTCCATCGGGTTCACCTGGTCTTTCTATCTGAACAACTGGCGGTTTTTTTTCTGATCTCTGGAAAACCTTGTATCCAAATCCATGCCCTGTGATACGGGACTTTCCGTAATTCATGAGGACAACAATGCCGGCGCCCTCATCTGCAAAGAGGTCAACCGATTCACTTGGGAGTCTCTTCTCTGAGATGTCTATAACATCCTCAAGGTGGGCGTCATAGACCGCGGTCCGCCCCATGGTGCCCCCCAGTCTTGCCCTGACCTCCCCATATTTTTTTAGAAAATCTATAAGTTTTGCTGCGTATCCTGAGTCAACTATCTGTGGTCCGTGGACAACCACGCCTATTCTCATAAGATCACCCGAGCTTCCTGCAAGATCCCCTCTAACGGCGGGACCTGTATCTTTTCTTCTTTATCTCTGAGCCACATATCTCACATTCCCCGAACTGGTAGTCCTGAGGGTACACCCTCCTGCATCCAGTGCATATCTTCCTCCACTGATAGGTCTCCTTTATACCCGATGTGAGGACACTGCTGAACTCTATTCCAAGAATTCTGAGGGTGTTCTGTATCGTATAGTCATCGGTGATTACAGTTACCTCGCCCCTCTTTCTGAGTGAAACGGCAAGCCCTATAACCTCCCTGTCTGTACTGGAGAGTCTCATGGCATCCCCTGATCTGCTGGTGACCTCATCCACCTCCCTCATGCTCTCAGGGTCAGGTTCCATTATTCTGAGTCTGCCATCACTGAGTGCCCTCTCAAGGACCATGACCGATTTGAAGTCCCTTATCTCATCTGTTACAGACTTCACGGTGTAGTTTTCAGTGCCCTCAGGTATGTATCCGTTTATGAATGCAGATGCATCAAGAACCCTCTTCATTAAGACCACGTATTAATCAGGGATTATAATATAATAAGTTTCCATTTTGAGGTTTGGTGAAGCATGGTAATAAATTTACCCTCACATGGGGAAGTACCGGGTTTGGGCTTTCCCTGTGGAAGAACCTCAGATACACCCCATCAACAGACCATGTGGATAATCGGGCAGGTGTAAAAAAGTATTACCATGAAGTTCTGTAAAGTAAATTAAAACAGTTATTTTCATGTTTAGATGGTTTAAAAACCCTTAAATGCGCTTAAAAGTCCTTGAGAACGGTTGAACCAATCTAACGAAAACTTTATAAATAGTGGTGTTAATATATAGTAAACGGGTAGGGTCCAGGACTTTTAAACTTATTCTGGTCTTTTAAATTGGAATTGAAACCGCCTCCAATCCAATATCAAACCCTACCCAGACCAAACCGCCATAAATTTTTATTACTTTTCTCTCCTTGTCAGAAACGTGGATATACTCACTTTCGCTTACAGAAAAACCAAAAGACTTATAAATTGCACCCACAATAAATAGCATGTTACATCCACAGTTCATTATTAAGATACTGGTTGATTGATATGAAAAGTGCCAGCATGGAGGAGCACAGGAGATTGGCTCCAGAGGACATAATCTGCGGTGTCATCACCCTCAGTGATTCAAAATATGAGGAATTCAGAAAAACCGGTGAAATACCTGAAGGTGACCTATCAGGCAGAAAACTCATGGAGGCACTGTCTGAAAGTTACTCTGTTAAGGAATACAGGATAATACCTGATGACAGACATGAACTTCTATCTGCAGTTGATGATATGATAGATAAGGGTGCTGACGTTATATTTACCACCGGTGGCACAGGAATTGGAAGTAGAGACATAACAGTGGAGACCCTAAGGGGTATCTTTGAAAAGGAACTGGATGGTTTCGGTGAGATATTCAGGTACCTCTCATTTAAAAAGCTGGGAGCAGGGGCGATACTCAGCAGGGCAACGGCGGGTGTATACAGAAAAACACTGATATTTGCACTTCCAGGGTCACCGAACGCGGTGGAACTTGGGATTGAAATTGCTGTCCCTGAACTCGGCCACCTTGTTAAGCACCTCAGGGAATAAATATGGCTTTTTTTAAAGATGCTTCGAGGATTCTGCATCATTTTGAGTGCCCTATCATGAGACAATCATTGGACAATTAACTGTGAAAGCAGATTTTCTCAAATAGGATATGATCCCCTGAAATCAGAAGCTCAAAAAAAATTAATTAATCAGTGATCATCCCTGAAATCAGAGACCGATATCAGCGGTATGAGTTCAATACCCCTTTTTTTGAATTCCTCAACCGCCCCCTCCTCACGGTCAACCACAACAAATGTCCT
The DNA here is from genome assembly GCF_000145295.1 of Methanothermobacter marburgensis str. Marburg. Lineage (NCBI taxonomy): Archaea > Methanobacteriati > Methanobacteriota > Methanobacteria > Methanobacteriales > Methanobacteriaceae > Methanothermobacter > Methanothermobacter marburgensis. The sequence continues at coordinate 412,468 of NC_014408.1, read as the reverse complement.
CTCAACCACCCCTCCATTTTCCTGGATCGCCCTCACGGCCCTCAGAAGTGATCCTCCAGTTGTTGTGACGTCCTCCACAACAGCGACCCTTTCACCGGTTTTAAGTTCACCCTCAATGAGTTTTGATGTTCCATAACCCTTCTTTTCCTTTCTTATCATGAGGAGGGGCTTTCTGGAGTAAAGGGACACTGCGGTAGCAATGGGGACCGCGCCCAGGGCAGGGCCCGCAATCTTGTCTGCACCCTCCACCTCACCCTTTATGAGCCTCGCTATCACATCAAGGACCTCAGGGTCGGTTATAGCTCGCTTGATATCAACGTAATAATCACTTTCTCTGCCTGATGAGAGGACAAACTTACCCCTCTGAATGACATTTCTCTCTGAAAGAAGTTTTATGAGTGTCTCTCTGAGTTTCTCCTGATCTTTGACCTGCATAATTTACAGACCCCCAGTTCGGCGCTGTAACAACCTGAACATACCATTGATCCGCATAGCCTGCAGGTGTGGAGAAAGTCCGCCCTGCCACAGAGGCCGCAGATCCCCTTAAGCTGCAAGGACCTTCACCCTGTTATTCCTCGCCGCCCCTTAGGAGTATCTTGTCCCCTATCTTTTTAACCATCTCGTAGGGAACTATTGTCTCGCCTTTTGATAGCCCAAGACCCTCTGATATTCCACCCTTTCCAAGAACGAGTGCCTCTATTGTCTGGGATTCTATGTCAACCTCAACGTCCTTTACCTTGCCTATCACCGTTGCGGAACTGTCAAGAACCTCTTTGCCGATTATTTCTTCAACTATCCTCATGGTACCACCATTCAGTCACTGTATTATTATTGTTCTCATGGGTATTTAAAATTTTAAATGCGGTGAACCAAAACCTTTTTATACGATGAAATTCACTATCTTCTTTTTCTTACATGAATATACTTTATTCTCTGGAGGCATAAAACCAATGAAAAAAGCCCTGGAAATATTCTGGAATGACATCAAGACCGTTAAAAACAGTCCTGTGGTGCTATTCGTCATTGCAGTGATTATCTGTATCCCGGCACTGTATGCAGTTTTCAACATACAGGCAACCCTCGACCCATACTCAAAGACATCCAACATCAAGGTTGCGGTGGTCAATGAGGACAGGGGAGTGAATTTTGAGGGTGAAAAGCTCAATGTGGGTGCAGAATTCGTGGATGAACTCAGGAATAACAGGAACTTCGACTGGCAGTTCGTTGATCGGTCAGAGGCCATGAATGGACTCAGGGAGGGGGACTACTACGCCGTACTCATAATACCAGGAAACTTCAGCTCAGACCTCCTGTCCATCAAGAACGGCACCCCCAGGCAGGCCAGCATCGAGTACATAGTGAATGACAAGCTGAACCCTGTGGCTCCACGAATAACGAACGCAGGGGCAGATGCACTTCAGGCAAAGATAAACAGTGAAGTCGTTAAGACCATTGACGGAATAATATTCGGTAAGATAAGCAGTGCCGGTGAACTTGCAAGGGCAAACAGGGATGATATCCTCAGGACAAAGAAATTCATCAGCGAACTAAATGCAAACCTTGGTAAAATCGATGAAACCCTCAGCACAGCAAATTCAGATCTCGAAAAGGGGCAGAACCTCTGGTCAGGGCTAAAGAGTGATTTGCCAGAAATTCAGGAAAACGCAAACTTTGTGAAGGAGAAATACAGTCTACTGGAGAGTTACATTGGAAAAGACCCTGCTAAGGCTCTATCAACAGTCCAGTCCATGGAGTCCCATCTTTCAGAGGCAATAGCCTCAATGAAATACCTGAAGGCCGTTCTTGGCAGTTTATATTCCGCCACCGGGGATCCTAAGTTAAAAACAGCGATGGACCAGATAGACGCCAATATCCAGAAGGCCAACTCAGTTCTGGGCATACTTGAGGGTATAGAGACAGACCTCAAAACAAAGGGGACCACAGAACGCCTTGTGAAGCTCAGAGAATCCCTCAACAAAATGGACAGTGCACTGAACAAGCTCATGGATAACAGGGCACAGATAGATGCTGCCATGAGGGATGCGTCATCAAAACTGGGCATTGCAAACTCCAAGTGGCCAGTTATGCGGTCAGCGATTCAGGACGCCCACAGAAAGCTTGGCATGATCAGTGAGGATGACCTCAACAGCCTTGTGAGACTGGCTGACATTGATCCTTCCGCTGTGAGGGAATACTTCAGAAGCCCTGTGAAGATGGAGAAGGAGCACATCTACCCTGTGAAGAATTACGGATCCGCGCTTGCACCCTTCTACATACCCATATCCCTCTGGATAGGAGGTATTATCGCAGTTGCAATGATAAGCATGAGGGTGAAGTACGGTGAATACAGCAGCATACAGGTGTACTTTGGAAGGATGGGGCTCTTCATCATAATAGCCATCTGTCAGGCCCTTGTTGTTGCAGCCGGAGCCCTGCTCCTCCAGGTGCAGATAACAGGAACGTTGCTGTTTCTGCTGACAGCCCTCTATGTGAGCATCTGTTCCATGCTCATAATCTATTCCCTCACATCTGCCCTGGGGAACGCAGGAAAGGCCCTCTCAATAATAATTCTGGTGCTTCAGATCACGGGTACAGGGGGCATATTCCCTGTTGAACTCCTGCCACCATTTTTCCAGGCGATCCACCCGTACCTTCCACTCACCTACGCTGTGGGTGCTCTGAGGGAGGTGGTCGCTGGTGTGATCTGGAGTATCTACTGGAAGAACATGGCACTTCTTGCCCTCTTCCCCGTGGTGACCTTCCTTATCACGGTACTTGTAAAGGAGAAAATGGATAAAAGGGCCCACTGGATGGAGAGCAAACTAGAAGAAAGCGGTCTTTTCTGATTAAACTATTTTTATTTTTATTTTTGCCAGATAGGCTTGATCCTGATTTTTATTGGCAGAATTGTGATTCTAGGAAATTATCACATCCCGAACGATTTCAAAATTTTCAGCAGAAAGCAGTTTTTAGAAATTTAATGGCCCATATCATGAGAATGGTTTCAACAATAATCGCCTGATAAATAAAAGGGGGGGCCTAGAGGCCCAGTTCATCCTCTTCCATCTTCTTCTCTTCTTCCTCCCACTGGAGTTCCTCCATTATCTGCTCCTCCTCATCCTCACCTCCACGGTTCCAGTTCACAATACCATAAAGTACACAGAAAACCGTCACAAGGATGCAGAGGAGGTAAGCACTCCAGACCCAGGGATCAGGTATACCAAGCACCATCACAGAACCTCCACATCAGAGTCTCCAGAAACTTCCTGCAAATAAACCATCACAGAACCTCCACATCAGACTCCCTCAAAACATCTCTCAACATGCTCACGGGACGGTGGCTCCGTAAGAAGACTCACAACAACCATGAAGATCGCTGAGACAGGCACCCCAATCAGTATCGGGTCAACAACAGGCCAGGGCATCGAAGAAATAACAGGACCTCCAAAGATGGCCTTGGCAATCCCAAGAGCCTCCGCAGTCTTCTTATACTCGAAAAGAAGCCATAAGAGGCTCACGATGGCGCCTGAAACCATACCTGCAATCGCGCCCTCACGGGTGGCCCTCCTCCAGAAAATAGCCGCAGCATAAACCGACAGGAAGGAAGCAGCGCAAATACCAAAGAAGAGAGCCGTCCCCTGCGCAATTATACTCCCTGGCAGCAGGTAGCCCAGAACAACCGCGATCAGAACCGCAATGATAATACCGCCCCTTGCTATGAGGACTGACCTTTCGCCCTTTCTGTTTCTTATGGTCTCATACACATCCCTTCCTATGGCTGTACCCTGCACATGGAACTGTGCGCTGAGTGTGGACATTGCGGCAGAGAGCAGGGTCAGCATGAAGATATAGGAGAACCACTCAGGCATGGCAGAATTGATAAAGACAGGTATTATCTTATCCGCATTGCCGCCAGCAGCCTGAAGGGCAATTACACCTGCCTTTTTGAAGAAGTAAACGTTTGAAAGGGCCCCGACCACATAGGCGCTCCAGGTCATCACGAATATGAAGAGTGCGCCTATCAGAACACCCCTGTTGAGCTCCCTGTTGGACCTCACCGTCATGAACCTCACTATTAGCTGTGGCTGGGCAAGGACACCCACACCCACACCGAGTATTATGGTTGACAGGAGGGTCCACCAGTAGGGGCTGCCATAAACAGGCATGCTGGTCCAGCCAGTTGCACCCAGAGCACTGGCCTTTGCAGGCACCAGATGAGACATGCTGGTGAGGGCCTGATGAGCATCCACCACACCACCAAGAATGTAATAGGTTGACACAACCAGGAAAATCATACCCAGAAACATTATGGTACCCTGAAGGGCATCAGTATACATCACACCACGTATACCTCCCAGCACGACATAAACAGCAACAATAACAGCCATCAGGATGAGGGCTATGTTGAAGTTAAGCCCGAGGGTAGTTTCAATAAATCTTGCGGCCCCTATAAGGACCACTGATGCGTAGAGTGGCATTCCCAGGAATATTATGGCCCCCCCAAATGACTGGAGGAACCTGCTATTGAACCTCCTCCCCAGGAACTCCGGGAAGGTGAGGGCAGACATGTTATGACCCATCTTCCTCGTGCGCTTACCAAAGAACACAAAGGCAATGAAAATACCCACAAGTATGTTGAGAAACACCAGCCAGAGTATCCCCATCCCAAACACACCGGCCATACCACCAAAACCCACAATCGCCGCCGTACTTATAAACGTGGCGCCGTAACTCATGGCCATGATGTAAGGATGGGTCTTCCTACCGGCCACCATGTAGTCCTCTGAGGTCTCCGTCCTCCTCCAGGCCACATAACCAACGTAGCCCACAAGAAGGAAGTAGATGAGAACAACGATACCCAGTACCAGAAAATCCATTCAACATCCTCCTTACGTTTATCAGTTACAATTTATAATTAACGATAATGATAATTAACATATAAGTCTTTACAGAAAGAAAACTGAGAGAATCACATTCAAAGGAGATCAAAATGATATGGAACCCTGAAGCAGAATGCATGAGTCAGGAAGAAAAACAGGAATTACAGCTCAGGAGACTGCAGGAGACAGTTAAAAGGGCCTATGAAAACGTGCCATACTACAACAAACGTTTAAACGATTTAGAGGTGTTTCCAGAGGACATAGAAACACTGGATGATATAGAGAAGCTGCCCTTCACCACAAAGAATGACCTCAGGGACGCATACCCCTTCGGGATGTTTGCAGTGCCAGATGAGGATATAGTGGAGGTCCACACATCATCAGGAACCACCGGTAAGCCAGTTGTTTCCGGTTACACCAGGAGGGACCTTGAAATATGGTCGGAGGTAATGGCGAGATCCCTGACCATGGGGATGGCAACAAAGAAGGACCGTATACAGAACTGCTATGGGTACGGGCTTTTCACAGGGGGCCTTGGTGTCCACTACGGGGCCCAGAAGATCGGGGCGACCGTCATCCCAATCTCAGCGGGTAACACCAAGAGGCAGATCGAGATAATGCAGGACTTCGGGACCACAATAATAACATGCACACCCTCCTATGCACTCTACCTTGCAGAGGTCCTTGAAAAGGAGGGCGTCGACATTGAAAGTCTGAACCTCAAATCAGGCATATTCGGTGCCGAGATGTGGACCGAAGAAATGAGAAATGCCATAGAGGAAAGGCTGGGACTCACCGCCCTCAACATCTATGGCCTCACAGAGATAATAGGGCCAGGAGTCGCCCAGGAGTGTACCGAGAAGAACGGCCTCCACATATTTGAGGATCACTTCTACCCTGAGATAATAGACCCTAAAACAGAAGAGAAACTCCCCTATGGCAGGAAGGGGGAGCTGGTACTCACAACACTCACAAGGGAGGGTATGCCAATCCTCAGGTTCAGGACAAAGGATATAACAGCCCTCAGGAACGATGAATGCGGTTGCGGCCGTACCCTTGTGAGGATGGACAGAATAACCGGTAGAAGCGACGACATGCTCAAGATCAGGGGTGTCATTGTCTTCCCATCACAGATCGAAAGGGCCCTCCTCAAGATAAAGGGTCTTGAACCACACTACCAGATAGTGGTCACAAGGCCCGAGTTTCTGGATGAGCTTGAGGTCCAGGTTGAAGCGTCCCCCAAACTCTTCTCCGATGAGGTTAAACATGTGGAAGAGGCCAGAAGGATGATAGAGAAGCATATACACAGCGAAATAGGTCTGCGTGTTAACGTCACACTTGTGGAGCCAGGAAGCCTTCCAAGAAGTGAGGGTAAAGCCATAAGGGTAATAGATAAGAGGAAATTTGACTAATGGAGGTGCCTTAAATGAAACTGAAGCAGATATCAGTCTTTCTTGAAAACAGAAAGGGCAGGCTGAAAAATGCCATTCACGCCCTTTCAGAGGAGGGTGTAAACATAAGGGCCCTTTCCATTGCGGACACATCCGAATTTGGGATACTGAGGATGATAGTTTCGGACCCTGAAGCTGCAAGGAAAGCCCTTGAGAAGAAGAACTTCGTGGTGAGGGTCAACGATGTTATAGCCGTTGAGGTACCTGATGAACCTGGAGGACTTGACGGTATACTGGGTGTGCTCACAGAGAGGGATATAAACGTGGAATACATCTACGCCTTCGTTGAGAAAAAGGGGGAAAAGGCAGTCGTTGTTATAAGGACAGAGGATGTTGATGAGGGTATAAGGGCACTTGAGGATGCTGGGATCCCCGTACTTTCATCTGAGGATATCTACATCCTCTAAACCCTTAACCACCAGTCACAATTAAGTTCCTACGTCTGAGGATATCTACATCCTCCAAATACTTAAACCTCAGTCACAATTAACAGTCTCAAATCCCTCATGGAATGCCCTCAGGTTTACTTCCATCAACTTTGGGGGCAGGTTATTCTTCATGGACTCTATAAGTGTCTCTTCACCCAGTGGAAACCCAGTGGTGGCCGCTGCGGCGCCCAGCATAACCATGTTGAGTGATAGTATGTGACCTGCCTCCACAGCGATTTTCTCCCCATTGAAGCTCCTCACCCTTCCTGCATTCTCCTCGAGAGTTTTAATTATCTCTTCTAGGGGAGGATAGGGGTGTGGGCTTTTTATCAGGTTGAATGGTGGTATCTTTGATGTATTCACAATTACACAGGCGTCTTCGGACATTTTGGGAAGTGCCCTCAGGGCCTCAAGGGGTTCGAAGGCTATTACGAGGTCAGCTTCACCCTGAGGTATGATGGAACCCCTCACATCACCGAACCTTATCTCTGTTGAGACAGCACCACCCCTCTGGGCCATCCCATGGATCTCACTCATGACAACATTCATTCCCTCATTCATGGCGGCCTCACCGATTATAACGGATGTCTTTATTATCCCCTGACCGCCAACACCACACACATAAATGTTGTAGCTCATCTTTTTCCCTCCGGTTTTATGGCTCCTGCTGGACATATCTGGAGGCATATGGTACATCCCCTGCAGTAGAGGGGATCTATGAATACCCTTCCATCCTCCTCAACTATCGCTGGACAGGCAAGTTCATTGAGGCATTCAAGACAGAGGTCACATTTCTCCTCATCAACCCTCACCGGCCTTCCGCGGACAGCGCCCTCAGATAGCATGCAGGGGTATCTGGATATAACCACGGCCACAGATTCGTGCTGAAGGGCCCTTCTGATGGTTTCAGAGGATCTCCTTATGTTCATTGGGTTAACGGTCTCCACAAATTCAACACCACAGGCCCTGGTGATATCCTCTATGGATATGGCTGGGGCCTCCTCCCCCATCCCATCAACCGGGAGCCCCGGGTGTGGCTGTCCACCTGTCATTGCAGTTGTCCTGTTATCCAGTATAACCAGAACGAACCTCTGCCTGTTGTGGACAGCATTTATGAGTGGCGGTATACCTGCATGGAAAAAGGTGGAATCCCCTATGAAAGAAACTATCCTCTGGGATGTTGCAGCCGAAAACCCGCAGGCGGTACCCACACTGGACCCCATGCTGAGGAGGTAATCTGCCGCAGAGTAGGGGGGCTCTATCCCAAGGGTGTAGCACCCGATATCGGTGGGGAATATGAGATCCTCCCCCTCAATACCGAGTTCAGAGGCGGCCCTCCTCACCGAATAGTACATGGCCCTGTGGGGACATCCGGGACAGAGTGCAGGGGGTCTTTCAGGTAACTCAGGCGCTTCTATTCCCTTTTCATGGCTTTTGATTCCTGTGAGTCCTGAAATGGCCCTTCTAACTATGTCCTCACTGTACTCATATATCTCAGGGAGTGTGCCGTCCAGTTTTCCATGGACCCCCACATCAAGGCCCTCTGATGTTGCGACTGCAAGGACCTCCTTCTCCATTACAGAGTCCACCTCCTCAACAACAAGCACCCCTTCAAGTCCAGAGAGAAACTCGGCTACAAGTCCCGCAGGGAAGGGGTAGGTGAATCCCAGTTTCAGGACCGGGACATCAAGTCCAAGTGTCTGGAGTGCATCGTATACATAGTTGAAAGCCCCTCCAGATGCAATTATTCCCAGATCCGATTCAGAGTCCTCATTGAGTACCCTGTTCAGTTCTGAGGTGTCTGCAACTCTCTTAAGTTTCTTCATCTTCTCAACAAGTTCCCTGCGCATCACCCTTGCGGTTGCAGGTACAGGTACAAACTGCTCTGGATTCTTTCTGAAAAACCCCTTCACTGGTTCCGCCCTTCTCTCGCCAGCCTCCACAACTCCCCTCATGTGTGAGACCCTGGTTGTGGTCCTTAAAAGTACCGGTATCCTGTATTCCTCTGAGAGTTCAAAGGCATGATTCATGTATTCAAGGATCTCCTGTGGATTTGAGGGTTCGAGGAGTGGAACCCATGCAAGGCGTGCGTAGTGCCTGTTATCCTGTTCATTCTGTGATGAGAACATCGAGGGGTCATCGGCAGATAGGACAACCATTCCGGCCCTCACACCGGTGTATGCGACACTCATGAATGAGTCTGATGCAACATTCAGCCCCACATGCTTCATGAATGTGAATGAGCGGACCCCTGATGCAGCGGCTGCCGCGGCGACTTCAAGTGCCACCTTCTCATTTATCGAGAATTCAAAGTAGATCCCTGCCCTCTTTGCAATCTTTGATAGGACGTTTCCTATCTCTGATGATGGTGTCCCCGGGTAGGTGCTTGCTACACCAACCCCCGACTCTATTGCGGCCCTCACCGCTGCCTCGTTACCAAGTAAGAATAATCTATCGCCCCTTCCGGCGTCAAGGATATCATCCAGTTCCATGAAATCACCTCGGAGTAATAATTTAAGTACTCTGCTGTGGATGGCCTGCAAGGCGATACATCCTGTCAGTACACATAGCAACCGTACTCAGAATACATCTATTAACATTTTATAAAAAATTTATCAGTTGGAATCACAAACCTTAATATGGACCATGAACAATTAGGATTCAGTTAATTCTAAATAATTTCTTCACATGATTCGGTGCGGAGATAAAAATGATAAATGTTAAGGTTTTAAGGTTTGAACCAGGTGTAGATGAGAAACCACATCTTGAAAGTTATGATATACCTTCAAAGGAAAAAATGAAGGTTCTTGATGCCCTTCAGCTTATAAATAAAATGTATAATGCCAATATTGCCTTCAGAAGCTCATGCAGGGCAGGGCAGTGCGGTTCATGTGCTGTTAAGATGAACGGAGAGGTTGTCCTGGCATGCAGGGCAGAGGTGGAGGATGGTGCCGTTATTGAGCCGGTGGACCTCCCGGTTATAAAGGACCTGATGGTTGACAGGAGCGAAATAGAGGATAAGGTGAGGGCCATGGGCCTCTACCTCCAGTCAGAAGCAAGGGGCATCCAGAGGATCAAACCAGAGGACTACCAGGACACCAAAAAACTGAGGGGATGCATAGAGTGTTTCTCCTGCATAAGTTCATGCCCTGTTATAAAGGAGAGCACAGAGTATGCAGGACCCTACTTCATGAGGTACATATCAAAATTTGCCTTCGATCCACGTGATGAGGCCGAAAGAGCCGCTGGGGGTGTGGAGGAAGGACTTTACTGCTGTACCACCTGCGGTAAATGTGCCGAGGTATGCCCCAAGGAACTCAATGTACCCGGGGATGCGATTGAAAAGCTGAGGGCCATGGCATGCAGAGAGGGCGCAGGACCCCTCGATGCCCACAGAAAGATCAAAAAACTCATTTCAGAGACAGGCAGATCCGTTGACCATATAGGAAAGGGTTTCATTGAATCAGTGGGGCAGAACCCGGGCTCAAGGATAGGTTTCTTCACAGGATGCCTGGTCGACTACAGGATGCCTGATGTTGGAATGGCACTTCTGAGGGTGCTGAGAGAACACGGCTTCGAGGTTGACGTCCCTGATGGTCAGGTGTGCTGCGGATCACCCATGATAAGGACAGGACAGCTCGACATTGTTGAGGATCTTGTTGAGAGAAACAGGAGGGCCCTCGAGGGGTATGACACCATAATAACAGTCTGTGCTGGCTGCGGAGCCACCCTCAAGAAGGACTATCCCCGTTATGGCGTTGAACTGAACGTCCTTGACATCAGCGAATTCCTGGCAGATCGGATCGACGACATTAAAATGAAGCCTGTCAATATGAGGGTGACCTACCATGATCCCTGCCACCTTCTGAGGGGTCAGGGCGTTAAACTGGAGCCAAGGAAGATACTTAACAGCATCCCGGGCCTTGAATTTGTTGAAATGGAAAAACAGGGGCAGTGCTGTGGATCAGGTGGAGGTGTGAAATCCGGTAAACCTGAGATAGCCGAAAGCCTGGGAAAGAAGAAGGCTGAGATGATACGCAAACTCAATGTTGACGCCGTGATAACAATATGCCCCTTCTGCCAGCTCCATATAAAGGATTCCCTTGAGAAGGAGGGTCTTGGGGACGTGAAGGTTATGAACATCCTTGAACTCCTCGACATGGCCTATTCCGATGACTGAGGGGGCTGGATATGGAAGTTTACGAGCTCCTCTCCAGAAACATTGGGGTCGTCTTTGTGGAACCTGAAACCCCTGGGAATGTGGGTTTCCTTGCGAGGGCCATGAAGAACTTCGGCCTTCAAAATCTCATCCTCATAAACCCCTGCAGCCTTGAGGATGAGGCCTATTACCAGGCAATGCATGCCAGGGACCTTGTTGAGGATGCCATCATCTACCAGACCCTTGATGAGATGATAGAAAACCTTGAACCTGACTTTCTTGTTGGAACAACCGGTGTGCCTGGAGGGAGCTACAACGTTGACAGAATACCCCTGAGACCATCCCAGCTCGCCTCAGCCATCAACCCCTCCTCAAGGACCTTCATCCTCTTTGGGCGTGAGGGGGATGGGCTCTCAAACAGGGAGCTCGGCCTATGCGACATGGTGGTGAGTATCCCCACAGATAGGGAATACCCCATAATGAATATAACCCACGCCGCCGCAATAATATTTTATGAGATATTCAAAAAAAGAGATTTTGACTGCGAAGGACTTGAGGATGCCTCAGGAGTTGAAAAAAAACTTCTCGTGGATGAGATGGACGAGATACTCTCATTGATTGACATTCCCCCACACAAGGAGAGGGTTGCCTCGAGGGTGTTCAGGAATGTGACCGGGAGGGCCTTCAGAACAGCAAGGGAGGACCATACACTTAAGGGTGTCCTCCGGAGAATAAAAAACAGGATGAAAGAATAAGGTTCAGGAGGTCTTGGTCTGTTTTTCGGTTTACTTGATATGGTGGGTATCATTATCTTCATCGTACTCATCATTTTCCTGCCTGTTATAATCAGGATGAGGATGTTCTCTGCGGTTGAGGGGGCCATCAGGGAACTGGATGATATGGAGAAGAAGGCCAGAAAGATAATAATGGACCTCAGCGGCATCACAGATGAGGGTCTCCTGGAGGACTACCTGGAGTTCTTCATAGTACCCCCCTCGGATATTGATCCATCAGGACTTGCAGATAAATTCAGGAGGCTCCTTGAGATGGGAGACCTCCGTATCAGGGAGATGATTGAAGTACTTTCCCCCAGATGCGGACAGTGAAAAAAAGGCTAACCATAATAATGTGCATGAAGGTGACCGCAGGTATCAGAGGTATCCTCAAATTTCTCAGGCATAACCTTGAACTATCAAGGAAGACAGGAAACCTTCAGATTCTGGTTGCACTCCAGATGAACCTTGAGCTGATCATGAGGACCGCCAGGGCATACCTGGATGGCTGCCAGGCAATCTCATCCTCCCTCCCCCTGGGTGACGGTGCCGGCCCCCTCACAGCAGGGATGCTCATAGATGAAGAGGACAGAAAAAAACACCTCCATGAAATGGTCTATGTAAGGAAAAGATTCATGGATAAGGATATTGGTATTCTGAAGCCACATGGTCCCGGTTCAAGGCTTGGAATGGTGGTGAAGGCCCTTGAGGAGATCCTCAGTGAGGATGAGTTCGACGAGGTTATAATGGTGGATGCTGCCGCTAAAATGGAGGGTGAAAAAACAGGTACAGTGGCTGAGGGGGTCGGGGTGGCCATAGGTGGCCTGGGGGTTGAAAAGTGGTTCATGGAGAACATGATACTTGAACACAGAACCCACGCCATCATAATAAAGATGTCCCCCGAGGAGGCGATGTCCCATATGACGAGGGAAATACTTGACGCCTGCAGCGTCGCCCGCTCAAGGATAGAGGATATAATATCCAGATCAGATGCAGATTCAATCCTCATAATCGGTGTGGGTAACAGCAGCGGCATACCTGACGCCGTTGAAAACCCCGGAGAGATCAGGGTGAAAGAAAAGGACAGCACCAAAAAATAAAGAGGAGATGCTTTGGGAAGAGCAAGGTAAAAGAAAAATACCCCCAAAAATAAAGAGGAGATGTTTTAATGGCAATACTCAGCGACCGTGACATAAAGAGGTACCTTGAGGAGGGACTGATAACCATAGACCCCCTTGATGACCCTGAAAGGCAGATACAGCCATCCTCAGTTGACCTTAGAATAGGCGATGAATTCAGGGGATTCAGGGTTATAAGAAAACCCTGCATAGACCCCAAGGACCCTGCGGATATAGAATCATACATGGAAACCTTTCATGTTGAGGAGGGTCCATTCATAATACATCCAGGTGAATTTGCCCTTGCAACAACCTATGAATACATAGGGCTCCCAGATAACCTTGTTGCAAGGGTTGAGGGCCGTTCATCCATCGGGCGACTCGGCATAACCATGCATGTAACTGCAGGATACGTGGACCCTGGCTTCCATGGAAGGATAACCCTTGAGATATCCAATATAGGTAAGATGCCGGTGGCCCTCTACCCTGGCCAGAGGGTCTGCCAGATAGTCTTCGAGACAATGACAAGTCCTGCAGAGAAACCATATGGTCACCCATCACGTGACAGCAAATACATCGGCCAGACAAGGCCCCAGACAAGCAGGATAAAGGATGATTATGAAATAAGAACCTCAAGGATCTGATGAAAAGGAGTGATCATGTTGAATCATGAAAAGACAATGACCGTTGCAAGGAAGAGAGGTTTCCTGTGGTCTTCATTTGAAATCTACTCAGGTGTGGCAGGTTTCGTGGATTACGGACCACTTGGAGCAACACTCAAGAACAAGATAATGAACAGGTGGCGTGAATTCTATGTGGTCAGGGAGGGCTTCTATGAAATAGAGTCCCCCACCATAATGCCAGAGGAGGCCCTCAAGGCATCAGGACACGTTGACCACTTCAATGACCCAATGACCCAGTGCAAGGAGTGCATGGATGTCTACAGGGCCGACCACATAATCGAGGATGCAACAGGAAGGGATGTTGAGGGCCTCGAAAACCAGGAGCTTACAGAGATCATATCAGATGAGGCTATAAGGTGCCCGAGGTGTGGTGGACACCTCACCCATGTATGGAGCTACAACCTCATGTTCCAGACCCTGATAGGGGCTAAAGGAAAAAAAACAGGGTACCTCACACTTGACACTGCCCAGGGGATATTCATACCCTTCAAGAGGCTTCTGAGGTTCTTCAGAAACCGCCTGCCATTCGGCGTTGTTCAGCTGGGCAAATCATACCGCAATGAGATATCACCCAGACAGGGTGTTATAAGGCTCCGTGAGTTCACACAGGCAGAGGCAGAGATATTCGTCAACCCTGAAGACAAGTCACACCCTGATTTTGATACTGTTAAAGGGGATAAACTCAGATTATATTCTGCAGATGACCAGCTTGATGGTTCAGAGCCCTCTGAGATGACCGCTGCTGAAGCAGTTGAAAAGGGCATTGTATCAAGTGAAATACTGACATACCACCTCTGCCTTGCAAAGAGGTTCCTCACAGATATAGGAATACCCGAGGATGCCCTGAGGTTCAGGCAGCACCTTCCCTCTGAAATGGCCCACTATGCAATTGACTGCTGGGACGTTGAGGCATTCACAGATTCCTATGGCTGGATAGAGATTATAGGGATAGCCGACAGGACAGACTATGATCTAAAATCCCACAGCCAGTACAGCGGCGAGGACCTAAGGGTTTTCATAGAATACGAAAAACCAAAGAAAATTAAAAGGCGCGCTGTTAAACCTGACATGGGCAGACTCGGTCCAAGGTTCCGCAAGGACGCTGCAAGGATAGCCCAGGCACTCAGTGAAATTGAAGCTGATGAAGTGGAAAAAGCACTCAGGAATGAGGGCAAATTCATCCTTGACGGTGAATTCGAAATACTGCCAGATGATGTCACCTTTGAGGATGTGGAGGAAGTTGTGACAGGAGAAAAGGTCTATCCACATGTCATAGAGCCATCATTCGGTATAGACAGAATAATCTACACCCTTCTCCTCCATTCCCTTGTGGATGAAGATGACAGGACCTACTTCCGACTCCCACCCCATGTTGCGCCGGTGGAGGTCAGCGTGTTCCCCCTTGTAAACAAGAAAGAAATGGTTGAGGTTGCCCTTGAAATAAAAAGAAAGCTCAGAAAATCAGGGTTCATAGCTGAATTTGACTCCTCAGGGACCATAGGGAGAAGGTATGCCCGTTCAGATGAAATAGGGGTTCCATTTGCGGTTACAGTGGACCATGAAACCCTTGAGGATGGAACAGTGACCCTCAGGAGCAGGGATGACTGCAGTCAGATAAGGTTGAAGATTGAGGAACTGGATTCAAAGTTAGAGGAATTTATAAAATCCTGAAACTACTCCTCCAGAGGAAGCGGGGTCTCCCTGACGCTGCCCAGAGATTCACTGTCCAGTACCGATGAGAGGCTCCAGTGGTAATCAAACAGACTGTTCCCCCACTGGAGAATCTCATCCCCATGACCCAACAGGATTTCCGTTTTTGATGAATCAAAGCCATCCCTTTTAAAGAGGCTCATTGAGAAAAAAGTGTCAGATATCAGGTACGAGATCTCCTGATTCTCAGGGAGAACACCAATTCTCAGTAAATCTGAATCCATGAGTTCATGGAGGTTCATTAAGCCAGACTCCCCAAGAAAAACATGATATGTGTTAGGTGTCAGTATGAGCTCCACCCTTCCGCCAGTTTCAACGAACCCTGCTATTGATTCTGTGTGCCTGGGAAGGCAGGATGAAAGCATTGCCCTGAGGCGGGTGGCGTTATCCAGCATCTCAAGGTAGGTTGTGTATGGTCTCTGGAGGTCATCTGGTGTTGCCTCAACAATGTAGGCGTCCCTAAAGACGTTTATGTCCATGAGGAACCGCGCTGGAATTGATCCAATTGAATGTTTGTTCCAGAATTCCCTGTGAAGCCTCACAGCATCCATTGAGTTCATAAATTTTGATAGGGTGATTCCCATAAGCTTTCCCTTTGAAGTTAGTCTGCATGTATCTGAGGACCTCTCCACCAGCCTCCTTTCCTCCAGCTCCATGAGTGCATGTGTGGTGGCTGAATTTGAGGTCCTTATGATGTCCCTGATCTCAGAAACCCTTTTTTCTCCGTCCATAAGATTGAGTATTACACCTGATCGCACCCGGGATCCTGCTATAAATCTGATCTCAGCAAGCAAATCATGAATGTCATCCGAAAACCCTGAAAGTAGGTTAAAATCACTGTTAAGTTCCATCCTCTGCCCCCTACATTGATAACATTATTCCAGTCAGGTTTCTGATGCCAAGCTTTTCAGATCTCTCCCTGTAATGTTCATAGAGCCGGAAGCCCCACTCAATGGCTCTACTGTCAGTACTCATGATATCCCTGTTCTGGTCATAAAATCCTCTGCTATCAAAAAGACCCAGTGAGAGGAACTTATCGGTCACCGTGAACGCAATCTTCAATGAGCCCTGAAATCGGAGAACCTTAAGGTTTCTGTTCTTAATTGCAGTCCTGAGGAGCCCGAAACTTGCATTTAAAACCATCTCCCGTATCACGCCATCTGTGAGGACAAGTTCAACAGGAACCCCCCTTTCCAGGAACCCCTCATAGATATCAACCAGGTCCCTGTGAGAGATGGGGGATACGCCATAAACCTCCTCAGAATCCAATATAAGTCTTCTGTAGGTGTTTTGGGGCCTGTATATATCCTCAGGTGCTGACCTGATGAGTTCAGAATTTATGAGCCAGTCAATATCCTCAATGAGGTATTCAGGAATCCCGCTGATATCATGATTCAGCCACATTTCATCAAATCCATTCATAACCCTCACAGAGTTCATCAATTTCAGTGCTGAGAGGGTCTTGAGGGTTGCCTCTGATGTAAGGCTGTAAGAGTTCCCCCTCCTGGTGATGGCCCCCTCCTCAAGAAGTAATTTTATGTTACTGTAAAGTGCTGGAAGGCTCACCTTAACTTCCCCTTTAATCTCATCAAAGGTTTTCGGTGACCTGAGAAGCGAAACCATTATCCTGAACCTTATGCTGGATTTGAGGATGAACTGAAGATCCTCATAGAGATATTCGTATACGTCAGTGAGCCTCTCTTTGTACATCAAACAGCCTCCTTATGTCTTTATATTCATCAGATTTTAAATATTTTATTGAGTAATTTACAGTTGTAGTGGTTTAAAGGAGGATTTGAACTGATAGATAGCCATATACATGCGGATACGAGACCCTTTGAAGATTTTGAGCTAATGGCTGTGAGTGGCATAGAGGGGGCCCTTACCTGTGCCCATGACCCCCTGGAGATGACATCATCGGATGTTGTCATGGCGCATTTCAGGAGACTACTAACAGTGGACCCTGAGAGGGCCGCCCGCAACGGGTTAAAAGTCTATACGGCCCTTGGAATACACCCCCGTGCAATACCCAGCGACCCTGAAAGGGTGATTGAAAAACTCCCAGATCTCCTCAAAAATCCGTCTGTGGTTGCTGTTGGTGAGGTGGGTCTTGACTCTGGTTCAGACATTGAAAAGGATGTCTTTAAATCCCAGCTAAAAGTGGCTGATGAGCTTGATTACCCTGTGATTGTCCACACCCCAAGGAGAGAAAAGGCCGATGTTACCCCCCAGATAATGGATGTAATCGACGGTACAATCGATGAGTCCATGGTGGTGGTTGAACATGTTAACATGGAGGTTCTCCCGGAGCTTGTGGAAACTGAATGCATGCTTGGGACTGACTGTGCCACCTGAAAAGCTCACGCCAGAAGAAGCCGTTGAAATTCTGCGTGAATATTGGACAGACAGGTTTGTACTTAACAGTGACATGAGCTCAGCGCCATCTGATCCCCTTTCAGTTCCAAGAACGGTTCAGAGAATGAAGATGGAGGGTTTCAGCCGCAGTGACATAAGGCGGGTTTCTGATGGAAACATAAGGGATCTCCTTAAAATCAGCCCAATCTAAAATGCGCCAATCCTTGAAATCACCCTGCGTGCCACCCTGTGACCGTTTCTCAGGCACTCAGCTGGCTCTGAACCTCTAAGCCACATTGACATAAAACCCGCTGCAAAGGCGTCCCCTGCCCCAGTGGTATCCAGCGCATCCTCAGCCTCAATTTCCAGGGTCTCTGAGTGGTCCTCTGAAAAGAAGGATGCCCCTCTGGGTCCATGGGTCACAACAACGTTCCCGACCCCGGCCTCAAGAAGTCTTTCAATCCCTGACCTCCCGGAGCCGGTTAGCATCTCAAGCTCATCATCATTAAGGAATATTATGCTGGTTCTCTCAAGAACACCTGAAAGCCTTTCAATGCCATATGATGCCAGGAGTGTGCCTGGGCTGAAGGAGACGTTCCTGATACCTGAAACCGCACTGGCAACCTCAAGGTAGCAGCCGCTGAGATGAACTGCATCTGCAGCCATTATATATTCTGATTCTGCCTCACCAATCTTTAGACTGGCGTTTGCACCCATGTAGGAGTAAATGGACCTCCTTCCAGTATCATCCACTGATATGAAGGCCATACCAGTTTTTTCACCCTGCCTTGATATGAAGGATGTATCAACTCCCCTGAATTCCAGAAGGGATGTTATCATGTCCCCGTAAACATCCCTGCCCACCGATGACACAACCCCGGCCTTAAATCCAAGGTGGGAGATCCAGACGGCAAAGTTGAACGCGGACCCCCCTGGAATGACATTTAAATCTTCTATGTTCATCTCAGAGTCTGGTTCAACGAATCTTGGCACCCGAAAAATAAAATCCATGTTGCAGGTTCCAACACTGACAACACTCATCAAAATAAATCACCGGGGGTGATCACCTTCGCCCCATCAAACCGCTTATGAGTTTGGCGATAACACCCTGCTTGTCTGGTTCTATTGGCTGATAGTCCTCACCGATGAGGTCCGCTGCAAGTTTCATCAGGGAATTGCTTGCAGGTGACTTTGGATTCTTAATGACTATGGGCTCACCAAAGGCTGCTGCCCTGCTCACCTCGGGATCATCAGGTATCACCGCAATAACAGGAACCTCAAGTATTGTCTCAACCTCCTCAACACTCAGGAAGGTTTTATCGTACTGCTCACGGTTTATGACAACACCTATTATGTTGATGCCAAGTTTACTTGCGACGATCTTTGTTTTGAGGGCGTCACTTATTGATGGCACCTCGGGTGTTGTGACAAGCAGAAGTTCATCTGCAGCTGCAAGTGCGGCAACAGCGTCCTTCTCAAGACCTGCAGGAGCATCTATAAGGAGTATATCAGTATCCTCTATGAGGTATGCAAGGGCATCCTCAAGGCGGTCAAGTTTAACGTTTCTGAGCCCCTCAAGTGATATACCGGCAGGTACCACCCTCACGCCATTGGGACCCTCATAAACCGCGTCCTCAATTGAAGCGTTACCTGCGAGAACATCATGAAGTGTGACGGATTTTCCCTCCATCCCCAGGATGAGTTCAAGGTTTGCCATTGCTATATCAGCGTCAAGCACAACAACCCTTTCACCGTAGGTTGAGAGGGCAACACCCAGGTTAGCAGTGATGGTTGTCTTCCCCACACCTCCCTTACCTGATGCGACTGTAATCACTCTTGTCATTCCAATACCTCCACATAGATAATAACAGTCATCCTAATATAAATATTGATGTCCAGTACAGCAAAAAGCAGATCACCGAACCTCAATACTCACCTCAAAGTTATCCACTATCTCAGGAAAATCCCTGAATGTTTTCCTGAGTTCCATCTCAACAATATCCATTATATGAAACTTGAGGTTCTCCTCCTCCTTTGAATCCCCCATGATCCTTGAGAAGATACCCTTACCCTCATGTTCAACCATTATCTTGATCCTTCCACTAAGGTCATATGTGTTGTCAAGGAAAACGATCACCTCAGCACCCTTTATACGGGGTATTCCAAGTATAGACATTTTTATTTTATTCATAAGGGTCAGTTCAACCCTTTCAGGATCGATATCTGTGATCGCGCCACCCTTATATGTCTCAAGGACCTTTTCGACCTCCTCTTCACCTATATCCCTGAGGCCATATTTTTTCATGAGCTCGTCTCTGCTGAGTGGTTTGGAGTCAGTCACATCCATGGATTCTGAAGCTTCATTCTCAAGTTCCTCTTCCTTTTCAGTGTCAGCATCAGTCGATTCATTAGCGACGGGAACTTCAGGGGACTCTTCAGTCTTTAAAGTTTGGGGTTCCTGAGTAACTTCTCCTGTAACATCTACCTGAGGCTTTGATTGGGTTTCAGTTGATTCTGCATCTTCACCTTCCAGAGCACCTGTGAATTCAGTATCTTCAATGTCAGGGGAAGTATCAACGGCTATTTCAGACGTTTCGGGCGTCTCTTCATCTGTTATGGGCTGTCTGTAGCTTGCCTCCTTTGGATTGAAGTAGTCTTCCTCTTCCACCGTTTGAGGCTCGATTACCCTCTCATCTCTTTGCTCTATTATGTAGATCCTGTTTATATCCATGAGGTAATCCAGCTGTGATCTTTTAAGATCAAAGAGTTCTATGAGGGTATCTGTCTTATCTGCCACTTCCATTATCCTTTCAAGAGCTTCCTCCTTCATGAATCTGTCGTATGACGCTGCAACGTGTACCCCATCCCTGAATAGAATGTAGCCCTCATCGGACGCATGGGTAATCCTTATGAATCCATTGTATTCATCTGAGGCAAGTTTTTCAAGAAGTTCACTGAAATCTATCTCATCGCCGTAGGAAATCTTGGATGGTTTGGTTATCGGAAGCTCCATATGTCCACTACCCCTTTCTGATGAGTTTAATTTCCCGTGGAGTTATTATCACCACATTCTTCTCCTTATTGCAGAGGAGTATCGCCTCTGCACCATGATTCTCCCTGAGATCCTTTATGCGTTCCCCCACCGTCTTGAAATCCGATGGATTATCTCTCTGGATCTCGGTGAGATCAAGTATAACCGGATTCTTCTCATCGGTCACCTGAGAGAGGGCATCGTCCACATCCCCAATGGACTTTGCCTTCAGGAGAATGATCTCATAGAAGGAGTGCTCCGGCACTATTATGGTTTCCGTCTCCTCAGGTTCCTTAACTTCCTCATCAAGTCCCACGCTTTTCTTCAGCATTTCGAGAATGTCCCTCAACTAAATCTCCCCTATGTGCTCCATGATCACATCCATTAATCTTGAAGCCCCCCCATTCTTAACATCAACAACAGGAAGCCCAAACCGTGCTTCATACCTTTCCATTATTGATCTGTCATTCATGTTTCTTAAATTTAAGGAAATCCCTATAACCCTCGTTGGCTCGATTGCCTCTATGGCCCTTATCTCCTCCTTTACCCCCCTTGGTTTTCTGTAGGGATGGTTTGGCCTGTGACAGAGCACCGTAACGTCGGGCATCGCCCCTATAAGTATTGAGGCCGATAAACCCCTCGGGTGGGGGTTTTTCCTTTCAGTGAGGCTTGACTGGCCCTCTATGAATATTATATCCGGATCCTTCTCCTCCTCAAGGTACTTCACCGAACCCATAACAGCCGCTGCAACGTCCATAACAGAGAGGCTCCCTGCCCGGAAATTTATGTCAACCGGCTGTTCAAGTCCCATCTCATCGGTTGAGATAACTCCCGCCTCAAGACCCCTTTCCTTTGCCTCCTTTCCCAGAAGCCTTGTGGTTGTGCGTTTGCCGCACTCCTGTGAGGTGCCCCCAACAAATACCACAGGTGCCCTGTGCCTGTATTTTATCTTGGGGAGTACCTCTGTGCAGCGTGGGGGTGCAACCCCGAATATTTTCCTTACGTTGTCAAGGCGGGGGCTTATCTCCTTGATTGTTACATTCATCTGCTCTGCAAATTTTATGAGGGAAGTGTTATCTGCCAGTGGGAGTGATCTGAATGAGGTCACAACATTTTTACCCTCATTTATCGCCTGCACAGCATACTTGAGGGCGGTGCCCTCTGCACCTATGGGGAGCATTATTGCAACACTTCTTGCATCGGTCTCATCTATAAGCTTAAGGAGGCTTGATGATACCTTAAATCCGCAGAAGTCCTTTCCATGTTTTCTGGGGTCATCGTCAACAAATCCGACAGGTTCGACTCCCTCAAAATTTGCAAATTTTTCTCCTCCACCGCCACATCCAATGATTATAAACGGATTCAGCTCCCTCAGTTCCTCAACAGAAGATAATATGTGCAAATAATCACTCCTTTAATACTTGCTGGAATCAAATAGAAACTGTTAATTAGTTAGTCATACTCATTTAATTAATAAATGCTTAAAGCATATATATTTTGGGTAGAATACTCTGTTTATGGAGGCATAGTATGATAGCAAGAATACTTAAAGATTTAGGTAGGATCAATGGGGTAAATGGTTCCCTCGTTGTTGGTAAGGATGGTCTTGTAATCGAAAGTGAGGTTCCATCCGACATAGACGGGGAACTGGTCGCTGCAATGGCTTCAGCAGTTTTCGGTACTGCAGAAAGGTCCGCCGAGGAAATAAAGCATGAGCCCCTTGAACAGGTTATGATTGAGGGTACCCGGGGTAAGACCCTCATGATAGACGCCGGGGAGGGAATACTTGTACTGATAACCGACGTTGATATAAATCTTGGTCTTATCCGTATCGAGATGAGGAGAAGTGCCGAACGCGTTAAGGATCTCCTTACATAACCTCTATTTTAAATATGGGGCGTGAAAATTGAGAAAACCCTATGTGATACTTATAGGAAGTGCTTCAGGAATTGGAAAGTCCACCGTTGCATCGGAACTTGCCAGGGAGTTAAACATAAAGCACCTTATAGAAACAGATTTCATAAGGGAGATCGTAAGGGGCATAATAGGACCAGATTATGCTCCCGCGCTCCATAAGTCCTCATTTGATGCCTACACAACACTGAGGGACAAAGAGCGCTTCCGCAACAACAACATTGAGTCACTGATATGTGCGGGTTTTGAGGAACACGCCTCATTCGTTATTCCTGCAGTTGAGAAGGTTATTGAAAGGGCTGTTGCTGACTCTGATGATGTGACCATAGAGGGCGTCCACCTCCTTCCCGGCCTCCTGGACATT
This sequence comes from Methanothermobacter marburgensis str. Marburg, assembly GCF_000145295.1. Classification (NCBI taxonomy): domain Archaea; kingdom Methanobacteriati; phylum Methanobacteriota; class Methanobacteria; order Methanobacteriales; family Methanobacteriaceae; genus Methanothermobacter; species Methanothermobacter marburgensis. The sequence continues at coordinate 389,602 of NC_014408.1, read as the reverse complement.
GAAAAATTTGAGGAAAACGCATCAATTCATTTTTTTGTCCTCTCTGCCGAGGAGAATGTCCATAAGGAACGCTTCGTTAAGAGGGCCATGGAGGTAAAGAGGGGTGGAAAACACCTTGAATACTTCCGTGAGAACCGTGTCATCCATGACTACCTTGTAAGAAAGGCAAGGGAGCATGACGTACCGGTGATCAACAACGACGACATAAAATGCACCATCAAAAGGATGCTGTCATTCATAAGGGAAAACTGCGCCGAGGTAACGCTTCAGCACCCTGTTGAACGCCTCGGTGAGGTTATAGACATCATCATTAAGAGACATGGCGGAAGAATCGTTGACGTATCATATCCAATACCTGGATTTTCACAGCCACTCAAACGTGAGGTCAACGTATACGATCCAGTTGAGGCTGAAAGGTTTCTCAAGCGGTTAAATGAAAGTCCAAAACGAAAAAGAGATCTTGAAAGGCTTTACACGCTTTCAGATAACATCCACAGCCACAGGATATGTGCACCGGATCCCGAAAGTCTTCAGGCAATACTGGATGAACTTGAGGAAAAGGGACTTATCTACCGGGAAGAGAACTGAACATCAGGACTTATCTACCAGGAAGAGAACTGAATATCACAGTGTAAATTTGATGATCCATTCACTTAATTTGCGTTCTGTAATCAGGAGTACAGGGGTGACAGATTGAACCAGCAGAATATGAAGATCGACTGCCCAGTCTGCAGTGGAGAGAAGTGTATGACCGCCATCAGTAGGGTTGAGAAGATCCCCTACTTCGGTGAGATAATGGAATCCGTACTCATCTGCAGCAGGTGTGGCTACAGAAGCACAGATATAATCTGCCTTGAGCAGAAGGAACCATCAAGGTACACAATCGAGGTGGGTGACAAAACACTCAACGCAAGGGTCGTTAAGTCCCAGTCAGCAACCATAAGGATACCTGAACTCGGACTCAAAGTTGAACCTGGCCCCAGGTCAACAGGTTACATCTCCAACATTGAGGGTGTTGTTGAGAGATTTGAAACCGCCGTTAAAACAGCCATCAACCTCTTTGAGGAGGATGAATCAAAGGAAAAGGCCTCAGAGATCCTTGAAATGCTCCGTGAAGTTCGCGGGGGAAAAAGGAATGTCACAGTTATAATTGAGGATCCATTCGGGCAGAGTTTTGTTGGCCACCCCAGTGCTGTGAGGGAAAAGCTCTCAGATGAAGAAATAAAGTCCCTCAAGACGGGATTTTTGGTTTTTGAGTCAGATAAGATTGATGAGGAGGATTAGTCCTCATCAACATCCCTTAGTTTGAGTGTGCGTTTTATATCCATACCCATTGCATCACAGTCGGCCTTTATTGCCTCAAGGTGTGCCAGGAGGCGTTCCTTTTCCTGATTTATCCTTTCAATGTTCTTGTAGGGATATATGCACTCCTTGAGCATCTCGTATTCCACTGTGGCATAGGGGTACTGGTTAAGCTGCTGGCATACCTTCTCAAGGATTTCTCCGAGGAACTTATTCATCTCAACCTTGACCCTTTCACGTATCATCTTGTCACTGTCAAGGTGCTGTTTCATGAGCCTGACAACCTCTGCCTTGGCAAAGGGTAATTCCTCGGTTTCCTCTTCAGCTTCCATATCAGCATTGTTATTCTGAATCTCTTCATTCTCCATAGGTTTCTACCTCCATGTGACTATATCAGGCTCAAGGTATATAAATGTATTCCATATAATCAAAGAAACACCGAATATAACAATAGAAAATATAGGCCCTCTTTAATTAAATTAAGTGTTCTGATTACCAGAATTAAAGGTCATTTCAGTTCCCTTATCTCAAGGCTGAGGTCAACTGGATGGGCGGATGTGGTTATAAACCCCATTGATATCACATCAACTCCAGTGGAAGCATATTTATCTACATTTTCAGGTTTTATACCCCCTGATGCCTCAACAATCACCCTGTCCCGGAGTCCGGCACTTTCAAGTTCTTCCAGTGCTTTCCTGACGTCCACGGGGTTCATATTATCAAGCAGGATGATGTCGGCCCCTGCATCTGCTGCAAGTACAGCGTCACCTGGCCTTTCAACCTCAACCTCAACCTTCTTTGTGAAACTCACATGTTCCTTAACCCGCCTCACCGCGTCCCCCACACTTCCAGCGATTGCTATGTGGTTGTCCTTGATCATTGCACAGTCATCAAGCCTGAAGCGATGGGTGTCCCCACCACCAACTTTAACTGCCTGCTTTTCAAACCACTGCAGTCCAGGAGTTGTCTTCCTGGTGGCGGCTATCCTCACATCAGGGTTCACTGCCCTCACCCGCTCCAGCATGCTTCGTGTGAGGGTGGCTATGCCACTCATTCTCATCATGAGGTTCAGCATTGTCCTCTCGATCTTCAGGATATCTGAAGCTTCCCCCTCAAGGATTATAACCCTTTCACCGGCTTTAACCGGATCACCATCCATTTTCAGCCTTTCTATTTCGATTCCAAATTCCGCGGCTATGAGCCATGCCACATCCACACCTGCAATTATGCCCTCCTCTCCGGCTATGACATCCGCCACTGCCACTGTGCCCCTTTCAACAATTGCCTCGGTTGTTATATCCTCAAACCCCACGTCTGCCCTGATCATTTCCCTGAGAATGTCAATCATGAAGATCCCCTAAATTAATATAAAGGGAAGAATTATAAATTTTATGTCCATAAAGCAAAATCTCCAGCAGATATCCTCCAAGAACCTGAAAGAGTGATATGATGGAAGTTACATTTCTGGGTACATCATCAGCTGTCCCCTCAAAGAACAGGAACCACACATCAATAGCACTTCGAATCCCCGGTGAGGTATTCCTGTTTGACTGTGGTGAGGGAACTCAGAGACAGATGGCCATTGCAGGCATCAGCCCCATGAAGGTTACAAGGATGTTCATAACACATCTACACGGGGACCATATTCTTGGAATACCTGGAATGATACAGTCAATGGGCTTCAGGGGGCGCCAGGAGCCCCTTGAGATATATGGGCCCCCAGGAATCCATGAACTCCACGAATCCATCATGAAGCTGGGCTACTTCACGCTCGATTTTGATATCCATGTGCATGAGGTTAAGGGCGGCACAGTCCTTGAGGAGGAAGACTACCGTATTACCTCGGCACCCGCCTCCCATTCAGTATTCAACCTCGCCTACTGTTTTGAGGAGAAGAAGAGGCCGAGGTTCCTCAGGGAGAAGGCCATTGAACTCGGACTCAAACCGGGCCCTGCCTTTGGAAAGCTGCACAGGGGCATACCCGTGAGGGTTGGTGACAGAATCATAAAACCAGAGGAGGTCCTTGGAAGCCCACGACGTGGGGTAAAGATATGCTACTCAGGGGATACCCGTCCCTGTGAGTCTGTTATAGATCTTGCCCGTGAAGCGGACCTTCTGATACATGAGTCAACCTTTGAGGCTGGAAGCGAGGATAAGGCAGCTGAAAGTGGGCATTCCACTGCAAGGGAAGCCGCGGAGGTTGCTGCATCTGCCTGCGTCAGGAGGCTGATACTCACACATCTCAGCACCAGATACAAACGGACCGAGGTTATTCTGAACGCCGCAAGGGAGGTTTTCCCTGAAACAGATGTGGCAGATGACCTCATGACCGTGGAGGTGAAGGCTGATGATTCCGGTTCCAGCGCCTGAAACCATCCTCATCATAATAGTCACGGTGATGGCCGCTGTTCTACTTGTTAAGTGGGCATCCTATTTCCTCAAGAGGTCCACCAGAAAATGGGACCTTGACCTTACACTCATACAGGTCCTCAATGACATAATAAAATACAGCATATACATCATAGCCCTTAGCATAGTCCTGAGGGAACTTGGAATAGACGTGACCGCCATAACCGTGAGCCTGGGTATAGCCGGTGTCTCGGTGGGTTTTGCATCCAGGGACATCATATCCAACTTCATCTCCGGGATGTTCATACTGGCTGATAAGAGTTTCAGGGTTGGTGACACCATTGAGGTTGCCGGGCAGAAGGGTAAGGTTAAAAGGGTGGGTTTCAGGACAACAACAATAAAAACCCCTGACGCCAAAATAGTAACAGTGCCCAACTCAACCTTCTCCAAAACAGCCTACGTCAACTACAGTGCAGAGGAAAGTAGGAGGGTTGAACTCAGGGTCAACCTTGACTACGACGTTGATATTGAAAAATTTGAATCTGAAGTTAAGGATGTTCTCATGGGGGTTCCAGGTATACTGAAGGACCCTGAGCCAGGGCTCATTGTCCTTGAATTTACAGATACAGGGATAAAGGCAAAGGTGACAGCCTGGATCCCAGATCCGCGAAAGGTAACAAAATACCGTTACGTGATTGCGTCTCATGTGAAAAAGGTCCTTGAAGGTTATTCTAAACAGGATCAAATGCAGGGTTTTGAATGAGAAAAAACAGCATCTACGCAGCCATCATATGCCTTTTCTTCGTATCGATTACCTCAGGCATTATTATAAAGGCCTTTGAGGATTACCAGACCCGGAAAAGGTCAAGGGTTCACCTTGAAAACTACAGGAATGCACCCAGAGACTTTTTTGACCCTGTCCCCTCAGGTCCAAACACAGTTGCAGGCTCACGCGGACCGGTAATTGGAAAGCTCATAATACCCTCAATAGGCGTCAGCTGCTGGATAAGGGAGGACACCGTGAATGCCTATGAATCGGTCTACCACTACCCTGAAAGTGTTATGCCAGGGTCTGCAGGCGACTGTGGGATCCTGGGGCATAGAACCACCTATTCAGGACCATTCAGGAGGATAGGTGCCCTCAGGAGGGGGGATATGGTTATAATAGAGGACCATCTCTCCTCAAGGCGCTACGTATATGTGGTGACATCCAACGGTGATGATATAAGATGGGACTATAAGGTCAATCCCGTGCGCTTCGCCCAGAATGGGGAGGCCAGGCTCATGCTCATAACGTGTTATCCTCCAGGCAAAAAGAAGGCTGCCTGGATAACACACTGCAAACTTGTGCGTAAAGAGAACATCTGAGTGGGGGTTTTAGAATACTTGAAGAGATAGTTGGTGAAATCCTGGAAGGTGAAGGTGTTGAGGAGGTAATCGTAACTGACAGTTCAGGCAGCATCCTCTACAGCAGGGGAGCCTCCAGCGGAAACCTTGGATCCATGGCCAGTGTAATGGCAGATGCTTCAGGTAAACTCCTCAAAAGGGCAGGGCAGGGAGACTACCAGTCTGCTGTTATTGAGTTTCCTGGCGGCAAGATGGTCCTGCTCAACGATGCCCTCCATCTCCTTGTGCTTGCTGATAAAAGGTCAAACCTTGGCAAGGTGATCCTCCTTGCAAGAAGGGTCATGGAGAGACTTTCAGACCCTGGAATACTCCAAGAACTGGAATATGTCAAGGAGGAATCATCAGCTGCATGGATTAAATCAACCATGGAGCCTGAAGCAGGTATCACCCCTCAATCCGAAGGTTCTGAAGCAAGTATCACTTCCGAATCTGCAGGTTCAGACGTCAGTGGGATCCCTAAGGGTGATGAAATCAATGTTACGATTGCAGAACAGAAACCTGAAGCCACTGTGCAGGAACAGGAACCTGTGCATGAGACCAGCGCCGATGTTTTGCGTGAACAGCGGGACGTACTCAAAAAACCTGAAATTAAAAAACCAGAGCCTCTTGAAGAGAAAATAGAAAAACCCGTGATGGAAGACAAAGTTAAAGCGTCCCTGCAGTCACAAGCCATCCCCGAGGTGAGACCACCACTATCCCTCCCGGAACTCAAATCCATTGATGTCCCAGCTGACCCCGAAACCCAAAAGGAAACAGCACTTCTCATCTATGAGCATATCCTCCTTGCGATGTCAATCGGGGCCAGTAAAATCATGGGTGTGGCCCCTGCAGGGGGTATGCTCCGCAAATCCCTTCCACACGACGAATGTCCAACCACCCTTGAGGGGGTTGGTGTCCTGAGCAATGCATCAGTTGACTTCAAAAAATTGAGGGAAAACATCTCAGCTGCAGGATACAGCCTTGAGGAAATAAAGAGGGACATGGAAATAATAATCACATCAATAACAGAGAATTACGGGCGTGTTATGGGATATGGTGCATTCAGGGGCATGATAAGGCCAGAGTTTACAGCCATCTACAGGGCCTACAGGGATGCCATGGATGAACTTGGGATAACAGAAACCATCCACCCTGAGTTAAGGCAGATCTGGGATTAACGGACCCCAAAGTTCCAGAATAAAGGATGATTTCACTCAGGGTGCCTGTTTTATGGAAATATTTATAAAACATTAATCCCTATAGATAGATTGCCTTAATTCTTGATTCTATCATATAATTTTTCAGTAGGGACGCTTATGTTAAATCAGCTGCAAAGGGATATTCTGAACTTGAAGAAGGAGAAAAATGCTATCATACTTGCCCATAACTACCAGAAAAAGGAGATACAGGAAATTGCAGACTTTAAAGGGGACTCACTTGAACTCTGCATGAAGGCAAGTGAAATACATGATAGGGATATTGTTGTTTTCTGTGGCGTGGACTTCATGGCCGAGACAGCCTACATCCTCAACCCTGATAAGAAGATCCTGATACCCGACAGGGGTGCGGAGTGTCCCATGGCACACATGCTAAGTGCAGAGGACGTCAGGAAGGCCAGGAAAAGATACCCTGACGCTGCAGTTGTTTTATACGTTAACACCCTTGCAGAGGCAAAGGCAGAGGCAGATATTCTCTGCACATCTGCAAATGCCGTTAAGATTGTTGAAAGTCTGGAGGAGGACCTCATACTCTTTGGTCCAGACAGAAACCTTGCATGGTATGTTCAGCAGCACACCGACAAGAGGATAATCCCTATCCCAGAGAACGGCTACTGCTACGTCCATAAGATGTTCACTGTCGCCGATGTTGCTGCAAAGAGGGATGAGTACCCCGACGCTGAACTACTCATACACCCTGAATGTAACCCTGAAGTTCAGGAACTGGCGGACCACATCCTGAGCACCGGGGGAATGCTGCGGAGGGTCCTGGAGTCAGATAGAAAGCGCTTCATAATAGGTACAGAGGTTGACATGACAGCCCGTCTTGACCTTGAATCAGATAAGGAAACAATTCCCCTCCTCGCAGAGGCCATATGTGAAAACATGAAGCTGCACACCCTTGAGAAGGTTAAAAATTCACTGATCAATGAGGAATTCACTGTAACGGTTCCTGATGATGTGGCTGAAAGGGCCAGGAGGGCTGTTGAGAGGATGATAGAGGTGTCCCGTCAGTAACACCCAAACTTCACTCCTTATTCAGTCCCCTCCCTGTGCACTTATTATGGTATTTCAATCAGCCTGTAATCACGCACCCCTATACCGAGTTTCTCTGCATATACCAGCTGGTGGGTTCCATCAACGTCACCCCACACACCCCTGAACTTATCCCCACCGGTCTCATGGTTTTCCTCGAGCATTGACCCTCTGATTCCCTCCTCCTGATTCACAAGGTGGTAACTTGCTGTGTCCACTGCAACTGGATCCTCTGATGCCAGCACCCCTATGTCGGGAACTATGTTTCTGTCACTCCAGGGTACACAGTCACAGTCAGGGGTTATATCCATGAGGAAGTTCAGGTAGAATATCCTGTCAATGGTGGATGTTACCCCGAGGGCGTATTCCATCATCCGTTCAATGAACTCTGGTATGTCCCTCTCCCAGTCAAGGTCAAATACGCCCCGGGGGCAGGTGTCAAGGCAGTTCATGCAGGCAATGCACCTATCGTATTCTATCATGACGCCATCATGGAGGGTCATGGCATCCACGGGACATTCAGAGACGCACTCCCCGCATTCAGTGCATTCACCCCTCACCACAGGTTTTGCGCATTCGTGCTGTTCAATCTTTCCCTGGATGGTGGCGCATCCCATGGCAAGGTTCTTGAGGGCCCCTCCAAAGCCGCTCATCCCGTGACCCTTGAAGTGTGATATGACAACCATTGCTGATGCCGCGGCAATGTCACCCGCGATTTTAACCTCACTGAAGTGCCTTCCCTTCACAGGCACAGTTACCTCATTGTTTCCATGAAGCCCATCTGCAATTATAAGGGGTGCCCCGGCAACAGAATAGTCAAAGCCATTGAGTATGGCTGTTTCAATGTGATCAACCGAATTGTGCCTTGAACCATAGTAGAGGGTGTTGGTATCTGTGAGGAAAGGGGATGCCCCGCTCTCTCTTATCCTTTCAACTACGTGGCGCACCAGAACAGGGCTCACATAGGAGTCGTTGCCCCGTTCACCAAAATGCACCTTAACAGCCACAATGTCCTCCCCGGAGAAGGGTTCGCCAAAGGCCGCGTCAAATATCCTCTGTATCTTCATGCCCCTGTTCTCGTTCCTGGACCTTGCCCTGAAATCTGAAAAATAAACCTCCGCTGGCATCCAATCACCAATACTCTATTTATTCCAGAGGGTATATGGGCTTTTTCTCACGGTGAGAACCACTTATATATCCAGAGGGACAGATATTACGTTGAGGTGGATTTTTATGGACACTGAAAAGATAATAGAACTCCTGAATATCGACTTCCGCCATGAACTTGAGGCGACCATGATGTACACCTACAACGCATTTGTTATAGAGGACTGTGACCTCAGCAGGCTAACTGAAGGAATCGCGGCAGATGAGATGAGGCACATGTGGTGGCTCGCTGACCTCATAACAAAGAGAGGCGGCAGACCCTCAATGGAGATCGGCACAGTGGAGTACCTTGGTGAAGATATAATTGAGGGCCTTGAAAGGCAGATCCAGAAGGAAACAGAGGGTATTGAAGAGTACGAGAGGCAGATAGAGATAATTGACGATGATGAAGTCACCGGGGTTTTAAGGCATATAATTGATGAGGAAAAGAGGCACCGTAAGGAGTTCAGGGAGCGGCTGGAGCGTCTTCGATAAAAGTCGGTATGTTTACTCCACGCAGATCAAAAAATAAATTCTTTTAATCTTAAACATTTATCCAAGGCATTATTTCAAGTCATGATCCAGCTTCTCTACCCAGGCTTTCTGTATCCATTCACGCAATGATTCTACCTTTTTATCCAGGCCAGCATTTTATTCCTTATTTCCTGGAGAGTCTCCTCTGAGATATTCCTTGGGGGCCTTGGCCTCATGTAACCGAAGAAGGGGTCATCGAATACCTCCCCATTCACTACCACCTCATTTCTGTAGCGGGGGATGAAGTGCCAGTGCAGTTGTGGTGGAGAGGTGTTTTCACGGTAGAAAGAGTTAAGAAGGACGCCCCAGTTGAACATGGCAGCCCCAAATGCCTCTCTCACTGCATTTTCAAGTTCAGATATTATAAGGAGCATTTCATCCCATTCATCCTTCTTTAGGTTTCCAAGAAACTCCTCCCTCCTTTTGAGGACCACTACACATGTTCCAAGGTTGCTCTGATTTGGTGCGAGAAACACAACCCACCTCTTTCTCTCATAGAGGTATTTGCCGAACCCGTAGCCATCAAATTTCACCCCGAGGCCCCCCACTTATAAAGGAGAGAAGTTCCAGTGCTATGGACTCAGCCACATCCTCCACTGGTTCATCCTCCCATGGTTCAAGGATCCGAAATGACGCCTCAACGGTTATATTCCTGCCATCTGCACGAAAGGAGTAATCTCTGAATCTCCTTTCAAATTCATCCAGAATTTCTAATAGTCTGTGTCCTGGAATACGCAGTTCCAGGACAACCCTCCATTTATCACCGGATTTTTCAATTTTTTTAACTTCCACAGAAGGCTCCGAATGCATGTCCCCCCTATCTCCCATCTGAACCAGCGACTCAGGGTCTGAATGATTTCAGTCCTCAAGGACACTGGAGAGGAATACAGTCATCTCAATTTCCTCCCTTGCAATGAAGTCGTCCATGCGCACCTTTGCCTCCTCTGAGCCAAAGGGGAAGTACTCCGGCGCATAGAAAACTGTTATAAGAAGGTCTCCGTTATCCTCCTCTGTGTCCTCCTCAAGTCTCTCCATGAGTTTCCTTCTGACATCATCATCAATGTCTGATACCCTGTAGAGTACATAGTTCATGCATTTATCCTCACTGAAGCCAAAATCCTCAACCTTCACCTGCAAATAAACACCTTCCTTCTTATTCACTGTCACCTTTAATGAATGAAGCTATGAGTTCACCATATTTACCTATCTCATTCACTCCCAGATGTCCGCATTCAGAATCAAATAGAATCAACTCGGAGCCAGGTATGAGTTCAGCCATTGGGATAGTGTCAAGTTCCGGTGGGAAGTACTGGTCCTGGTTCACCCCGAATATGAGGGTCCTTGCCCTTATCCTGCTGAGCTTACCCTCCAGGTCATGGTTCATGGCGGCCCGGTTCCTCCAAAGCACATCATGGGGGTCCATGAGTTCCCCCTCTGACCCCATATCCCTCATCGCCGACTCCAGCTCGGGGTTTTCAAGGCCACTGTAGTATTCCCTTGAGAGTCCATAGAGGTACATGAGCATGGATGAAAGTAACAGTGCCCTTCTGGGTTTTCTGCCAGCGGCAAAGTCAGGGTCTGACTCAATGAGGTGGTTCATGTAACTGAAGAGTGCATAGTTAACTCCCCTTGTTCTCCAGGAGGTTACAAGGGGCATGAGGAACTCCATTTCATCAGGGTACTCTGCAGCCCACTGTAGCGCCTGAAATCCCCCCATTGATGTCCCTATGACTCCTCTGACCTTTTTTATGCCAAATTTCTCATTGAGAAACTGTCTCTGGAAGTTCACCATGTCGAGTACTGTGTAGGCGGGAAATTCATCTCCAAGTGATGTCGTGGATGGGGAAGCCGAACCCGGAGACCCCAGTGAGCTCATTGATATTATAAAGAACCCTTCAAGGGCTCTTCCAGGTGCTGTGAGGTCAGCTATCCTTTTAACTGAAGAAAAGTCCCCACTCCACCCATGTATATAGACTACAGCATTATCTATCCCACCCTCATCATTCAGGGAGGGTCTCCCTATGGTTTTGTATTCAACCCTTACATCTCTGAGTTTTTTCCCTGATTCAAATCTGAATTCAGCAAGATTGAAGTATGATGGTTTGCCTTCCTCCATTTTAATGCTCCTTAATCAACCAATACTATGTGATCTCCTCACCATCCCTGTAAAGCTTTATGCACATGACAGGACAGTTGGCTGCCGCCTTTTCGCTGCATGATGGGTCATCAAATTCCTTAACCTGAATGTCAGATATTTCAACACACACCAGGGATGAAACACCATCATCCGCGAATTCAAAGAGTTCCGGGCAGTTTTCAATACAGTTTCCGCATGATATACACATGGTCCTATCGAGTTCAATCCTGTACATGTTGTCACCCTGAGAATCAGAACTGTTTTATTGTATGGCGAAATTGATAAAAATAGTTAGTGATTGAATGGAGGGTTTCAGATTATCAGAAAGGGTGATGCAAGGGAAATGCAGGATAAACTCATAATCATCTACAAGGGCCTCCAGCAGAGGAGGTCATTTAAAAAATTCTTTGGGGAGGACCTTAAAAGAAATGATTTCCTTGACAGCCTCGCCAGTAAAAGGGGGATAGATGACCTCTTAAGGGAGGCCATAGTTGAACTTGCGGAGGCCACACGTGAGGACCATGATTACAGTGAAGATGAGTACAGGGACCTCTTTGATTACCTTGTAAACCGTGAACCCGTTGAATCCATATGCATGAGGTATGGTATCCGGGGCCCCGATGAGATAAAACTTGATGATGTTGCAGAGGTCCTCTCAAGGTTTGAATGAAATCAGATGCTGGAGTTTTCTGAGATAACCAGCATAACCTAAAAAAACTGCCTTATAGAGTCCCTGAATCCCCTTACCACATCAACCGCTGATCTGATGAGGGGACTTTTCACGTTCTCATAATCCCTCAGAGTTTCAAGCCGCTTTATCCTGAAGTATATGGGGGGGTGGGGGTCCCAGGCCGTCCACCCGGATATCCTCTGGGAGCCTGACTTCTCAAGTGCCAGTTTCTGGTAACCTATTTTCCTGAGGGCCCTCGCAAGGACCTCCGGTTTTCCTATAATCATTGCAGATAGGAGGTCAGCCCTTGCCTCAAAGAACTTGGCCACAAAGAATATTATACCCATTGCAATGATTATGTAGAGAAGCGGGGAAACCAGCACAACCGGCAGTAATACCGTGAGTCTCATTACGAACTCGGCAGACACTATGCTGAAGAGTATTATGGGGTCCCGCCCGACAAGGTGCCCCATCTCATGGCCTATAACCGCAAGCACCTCCTCGTCGGTTAACTGGACCAGGAGCCCCGTTGTTACAAGTACCAGTCCCCTGCTGGGGCTTGGACCCGTTGCAGCGGCGTTTGCTATCATGGTGTTGGAGAGAACAATCCTGGGTACCGGTATCCCGAATGCCCCGGCAGCGTCCTCAATTATTGAGTAAAGGTTAACGGTCCTTGACCTCTCATAGAGTGGATTGCACCTGAAGCCATACCTTTCAAGGACTCCCCTTGCATCCTCACATGTGGGGGGCCTCTTCTCTGCAAGGGAAAGCCTGTAAATTTCACGTTTGATTTTCAGGATCGCTTCATTACCCATCCTGTCTATGAAGAATTTGAATTCGTCTTCAGGGAGCTGGAACTGGATTATGTGCACGCTGGGGTTTTCTGGGGTTATAACCCATTCACCCATCCTGGCGTATATGCGGTCTGAGAGGAGTATTATACCGAGCTGCATGAGGAGGATCGCTATAACTGCATAGAATCCCAGGATGATGAATAGGATTATGTTGACACCAAAGAAGAGCACATAGACAAGGAGCATGCTGCTTCCGAATATGCCCTTTGATGCCATTCCCCTCCCCGTAGGGGGTCTTTCAGGGATTATATCCTCCCCCTCCACCCAGGCAAAGTACACGGTGTGCTGCCTCATCATATCCTCAAACGCCTGGATGGATGTGAATATGTCCTCATATATTGCCTCTGCCCATTCCCCGAGTTTCGCAGGGTATTCGAGGATCAGTTTGAGGTTTTCGCCGGCGATTATCTCACCATATATTATCCCCTCATCCCTCCATGCCCTGAAAACAAGTCTCAGACCATCTCTTCTTATTTCATCGAAGTCGCCGGGCATGAGATAGTAGCGCCGGATGAATTCAAGGAGATCCCCATAATATGCCGGTGCAAGCTCGGTTCCTATAACAAATTCCTTTATCATGGACAACCAACTTTCATTTCTCTTGTGGCACTGCCTCGCAGAGTATATATAACTTCAGCATTGATATTAAATCTTACATCCAGATGAACAGACAATTACACCTCTGTAAAGTCAGAACCGTGAAAAATTGGGCTGCTGATAAACATGAAGTGCAGGGTATCTGAAAATCCATCCAGAAGTGAAGCGTACCGGCTGCTAGAGGAGGGTATAAGGAAGCGCTCTCTTATAGTGATACTTGCCTGCTGCAGTGCATCCTATGAGGGGCGTGCCAGGAGCAGTCTTGGTGCCGGTGAGAGGCTCATCGTTATAAAACCAGATGGAACATTCATGGTCCACCAGGACCGGAAGGTGGACCCTGTTAACTGGCAGCCCCCCAGATCAAGGTGCAGGGTCTACATGAAGCAGAAAAGCCTCTTTCTTGAAAGTATCAGGAGGTCCCCTGAGGAGCGCCTTGAGGTTGAGCTCCATGAGGTACACCTCATCTCCTTCTACCTTCCAAGGGATATGCATGAGCTCACCGTATCTGGCCATGAAAGCGACATGGGGGACATGATAATAATGCACCCCCACCTCATCGAGCCTGGCTTCAGACCCGTTGCCCGGGAATATGCCACCAGTTCCGGTTTCATTGATATTCTGGGTAAGGATGAGAATGGTTCACTCATGATAATTGAACTTAAAAGCAGGAAGGCCGGTGTGAGTGCTGTTAAACAGCTCAGAAGATATGTGGATGAATTCAGGGATGACCAGGTGGGTGTGAGGGGTATTCTGGTGGCCCCATCAATAACCCATGATGCCCTGGAGATGCTGGAGGATGAGGGGCTGGAGTTCAGGGAGATCGAGCCCCCCAGGGAACTCAAATCAAACAGAGGGGTTACACTGGATAACTTCCTCTGAAAATCTCTGCATCCATTAAACTAACCCTATCAGCTGCTTAAAGTTCAGGTTTCATTATTAAATGTTTAAAATATTCATTGCCTCAACACCAATTTTGATGCAATGAAGATCATGGAAGTCTGGTTTTAAAATGAAACTGGATTTGAATACCATGCTCAAAGGCTCGGCAATATTAAATATTCTGAATCCCCATATTAAATACTATGACTCTAGGGGGGTTGAAATGATCGAAGTGGAAGGGATGATGAGCGAAGACAGTCCAGTAATGATAACCTTTGATGGTAAATTTCTTGAACTCTTTTTCAGGTCTGGCATGAAATTCAAACACGAAAAATATCCCATAAAGTGGATCAAAAAACTCGAAATAAAAGATGAAGGAAAATCCAGGACTTTAAATTACACCATGAATTTTTTAGCTCCTGTTGGCTTTTTCCCTTTTGAAAGTGGCGGTGAAAATCTCCAGGAACTTGTGGATGCAGTTAACAGAGCAACTGGCGCATTTTAAAAACTGGACAGCTGATACGTAAACAGCAGGTCACCCTTATCCTGAAGTAAGGTAAAAGGATAAAGGTTTAAGAGCATTTTTATATCCTCTTAAAAACAGTTATGTCCATCAAAGACCCTCTATAACCTCTGCCAGCTGCCTTAAGGTCCTGACCTCCTTCACAGCTGCACCGGCATCCCTGTAAATTGAAACACAGCTGTCAACAACGTCCCACTTCTTTTTTGGTTCGGGGTTCAGTATGAGGACCTTCCTTGCCTTCTCAGACATTTCAGCCACCAGTTCAGCGCTTTCAGGGATCCCATCCTTCCTTGGCCCTGCCCAGTCCCTGCAGTCTGAGAGGATCACTATACAGGACTTTCCTGTGAAATTAACATTTTCAAGAAAGTCGCTGAAGGCTGTGTACATGTTTGATGTCCCATGGAGCATGAGGTTCCTTATCCTGGACTCCCTGAGGTTCCTGAAGGCATCGTAGAGGTCATCCTCATCAAGTAGGTGGGTCGTTTCAATGACCCTGCTGTCGAAGTCAAAGAAACGTGACCGGTAGAACGTCTTCTGGGCCGCGTAGACTATGCAGAAGAACCAGTTGCTTATCCAGTCACAGGAACCGCTCACATCACTCAGGAATATGTGCTGGCTCTTTCTCTCCCTGGGCTCTGCCCTCATGAGCTCAATTATCGTGCCCCCGTGCTTCATGTTCCTCCTTATGCTCCTCCTTATATCGGGTCGCATCTTCTTTGAACGGCGGAGCCTCCTGGATCTTCTATTGGCAATTTTCATTCCCAGTCTGCGGCAGAGCTCAAATATCTCAGGGTCGAATGTGTTGAGGGTGGACATATCCCTGTCAAGGATCTGGCTCTCATCGGTTCTGGAGTCAAAGATATCCTGGATTTCAGGTTGAATTTCCGCTAAATCCTCAATATTGATGCCCTCAGTGACCTCACCGGGGGTCTGTTCCTCTGAAGACTTAATCCTCTCACCCTTCCCTGAACCGGATGATTCATCATTTTCTTCATCCAGAACCCCGAAAACTTCATTATAGGCGTCCATGAAAGCTTCAGAGTGCCTCATGTCCTTAACATAAACTGAAAAGAGGGCCTCCCTGAGCTCAGGTCTGTTTTTGAATATTTTATAGGCTGAAAATGCGTCTTTGGTGCTCCTTATACTTACAGGAAGTCCCTTATCCCTTAAAATATTCGAAAGAAGAATTATTTTCTCCATGAAACCTGTGCTCCAGTTTCACTGGTGGTTAACTCTCATCAAGGGATTCCACAAGTCCCCGGACCTTGCCCTCGTCTGCCCTGTTTTTTATAACGACACCCAGGGTCTCTTCAGCCGTTTCCCGGTCAATGTGTTCCTTTCCAAGGGCCATGAGGGTTCGGAGCCAGTCCACCGTTGCCCTTATTGAGGGCTTCTTTATGACACCCAGTTCCCTTATCCTGTTTATGAACATGACGGTCTCCTGAACAAGAGCGGCAGGTGCAGAGGGGACATGTGCCCTCACAATCTCCATTTCACGTTCAGGGTCAGGGTAGTCGATGTGTATGTAGAGGCACCTGTCTCTTGTCTCATCCAGTAGGTTTCGCTGGGAGTTGGATGTGAGGAAGACCAGTATATCATTTCTAAGGTCAAAGGTTCCAAGGTCATTGACTGTTATCTGTTTTTCTCCAAGTGCCTGAAGCAGGAAACTCTCAACCTCCTCGTCGGCCTTATCTATTTCATCTATGAGGAGGAGTGAGGGTTTCTCATTGATGAATGCTGACAGGAGGGGTCTCTTTATGAAGTACTCCTCGCTGAAGACGTCCTCTGGGGATCCACTGATCCGGGACCTTTCAAGGCTCAGAAGCTGCTTCTGGTAGTTCCATTCCCCGACTATCTGTTCGAATGTTATGCCCTCATAGCACTGTATCCTGAAGAATTCCCTTCCCAGGGCCTCGGCTGCCTTTCTGGCCAGCATTGTCTTTCCTGTGCCTGGGGGGCCCTCCACAAGGATGGGCTTTCCAAGTTCCAGCGCCAGGAAGAGTGTTATCAGGATCTCCCTGTCTGGTACGTAGCCCACCCCCCTCAGTGATGAGTCAATTTCATCCAGTTTTTCTGACGGTTTCATCTTACCACGGATAACCTATGGTTCTGTGCACCCATAAAAATTTTGGTGGGGAGTCACTGGAGCTCTGAGGGCCTTACCTGGACTTTAAAGGCTTCTGATCCCCTTATCACATCCACGTGACATTCCACGTCGATTTTTTCCTCACAGAGTATCCTGTGGATGTCGTCAACTGTCTCCACCGGCTCATCATCGATTGCCACTATCACATCGCCCCTCATCATTCCAGCGTCCCTTGCCGGGCCATCCTGGAGTGATGCTATCATCACGCCCCTCTCTGAGTTTAAGCCGAGTTTTTCCCTGAGTTCATCCCTGATGACTATGTTCTGGCATGAAACCCCTAAGTGGGCCCTCCTTATTTTGCCGTCCTTTATGAGTTTATCTGCAACCTCCCGGACTGTGTTTGAGGGTATGGCGAAGCAGAGCCCCTGGGCTGGCCTTATGAGTGCTGTGTTTATTCCAAGTACCCTCCCCCGGAAGTCCACCAGTGGGCCGCCAGAGTTTCCAGGGTTGAGTGCCGCGTCGGTCTGTATGACCCCATCAACGAGTCTTCCTGTCATTGTCCTGAGGGATCTTCCTGTGGCACTCACCACCCCTGCTGTGACAGTGAACTGGAAGCCAAAGGGGTTGCCTATTGCAAGGGCGAGCTGACCAACCCTCACCCTGCTGGAGTCTGCGAATTCAGGTACCTGGAGTTCTGTTTCAGGTTCAATTTTTATGACTGCAATGTCAGTGTGGGGGTCATCACCCACAACCTCTGCTGTGTGGTGCTCCCCTGTGTGGAGGTTCACGTCTATCCTCTCTGCCCCGTGGATGACGTGGCTGTTGGTTATTATATGGCCGCTCTCTGTATAGATGACCCCTGAACCCCCGCCTGCTGCTCTGCTTCCTGATTTTGACTGTGTTGTTACCCTGACAACCGAGGGGCTCACCGCCGCGGAGGCATCAATGACGGCCCTGGAATATGCATCCATTATTTCTGATTCTTCTAACTCCTTTTCCTCAAATTCATGACTTATGCTTTTATTTCTGGCTTTAAACATTTTTAAATTTCCTGAAATTTTTTAAACCCATATTCAAATCTTTTTAGGTGTTTTTCAGAACCCGAGAAATTTAGTTAACTTAAGTTATTAAAATTGTGGTATATAAAGTTTTTGCATCTGCAGATGATTTTATAAGTAGCTGGTGAGAGAATTATATGGTTACTCAATGGTGATACCTATGGATCTTCTATCGATGGTTTTCATTGGAATTGGCCTGGGGATGGACACATTCAGCATATCAGTGAGCCGCGGTCTTGTGGGCCATGAATCAGGAATCAACTACGCCCTCATAACTGCATTCTCATTCGGGGCATTCCAGGCATTCATGCCCATCCTCGGATGGATATCTGGCCTCGAAATTCAGAGCCTCGTGTCAGCCTTTGCGCCATGGGTTGCATTTACACTCCTCCTTCTGATCGGGCTGAAAATGATATACGAGAGCACCATGCTTGAGGAGGAGGAATTCAAATTCAGTTACCGTGAACTCCTTCTGTTATCAGTTGCAACCAGCATAGACGCCTTTGCTGTGGGTGTCAGCTTTGCACTCCTTAACATATCAATATGGCTGCCCATAATAATCATAGGAGTCATCACGTTCTTCCTCTCCCTTGGGGGGAGCTACCTTGGAGAGAAGATAGGTCACATATTTGAAAACCGTATAGAGGCACTGGGTGGTGTCATCCTCATACTCATTGGTTTAAGGATACTCCTGGAGAACAACGTCCTCTGAGGACCATGCTCACTGATATTATGGGGGTGCCAGGTCTGAGGGTTGGAATCTGTCAGATGCAGGTAAATGAGAGAAAGGAAGAAAACATCAAAAAGGCCTCTGAGATGATAAGGGAAGCGTGCAGCCAGGTGCTGAACTTATGGTTCTTCCTGAGATGTTCACATGCCCCTACGACTCTGAACTCTTCCCTGAATATGCGGAGGATGAGAATGGAGAGACCATAACCGCAATGAGCTCCGTTGCAGCAGAACTGGGGGTCCATCTGGTTGCAGGTTCAATTCCCGAACGAACCCCTGAGGGGATATACAACACATCATTCATCATTGATGATGGTGGTGAAGTCGTGGCGAGGCACAGGAAGGTTCACCTCTTTGATATAGACGTGGAGGGTGAGATAACCTTCAGGGAATCCGACACTCTTATTGCAGGTAGCTCTGTGACCGTTACTGAAACAGGTTCTGCTGTGATCGGGGTTGGTATATGCTATGACATGCGCTTCCCTGAACTCTCAAGGATGATGGCCCTGGGGGGTGCGGAGGTTCTCATATTTCCCGGTGCATTCAACATGACAACCGGTCCAGCCCACTGGAGGCTCCTTGTGCGGTCGAGGGCCCTTGACAACCAGTGCTACTGTGTCGCAGTGTCCCCTGCAAGAAACCCCCGGGCATCCTATGTTGCATACGGTCACTCACTTGTCGCCGACCCATGGGGTTCGGTTATGGTTGATGCAGGTAGCTCAGAATGTGTTCTAACAGCCGACCTGGATATGGAAATGGTGGAGAAAGTGAGAAGGGAGCTTCCACTTCTAAGGAATCGGAGACCAGATGTTTACAGGTGGATGGAGGGAGCTGACCATGAATAGACCCTCCGGGAAATCCATCATCATACTCCTCGTGGGCATCATCCTTGCATTCTCATCATATTTTGTAGCCAACGTGGATATAGGGGGTTATTCCGCGGTATCGGTTGTTTTCATCATATCCATGGCCCTCCCATCATTTATTTCGGTGATAAGGGACCTCAGGAGTCGTGGTGTTATTCTGATACTTGTTCTGGGGGCCTATGCAATTCTGATCGAAACTTTGGCCATAGTAACGGGTTTTCCCTACTCGGAGTTCCACTACACCGGACTCATTGGACTGAAGATACTTGGACACACCCCCTTCACGGTCCCATTCGCATGGCTGCCCCTCTTCCTTGGGTCGGCCTATCTTGCAAAGGAATCTGTTGGTGGGAAACTGAAATTTCTGGGCCTTTCAACCCTCCTTGTGGTCCTCACAGATGTTGTGATTGACCCTGCAGCCGTGACCCTCAAGTTCTGGATCTGGAGTAATCCAGGAATATTCTATGGTGTGCCCCTGCAGAACTTCGCTGGATGGGTGCTCTCAGGTTTCATTGCATCCCTTATTCTGCTTGTGGTTCTGGGTGATTCTATGAAGGAAATGAAATCAGGGGCCATCTCCAGCCTCTACCTGATAATGTGCTTCTGGACAGCGGCCTGCCTCTTCCTTGGACTTGAGATCCCCTTCATAACCGGTTTAATCCTCTTGGCACTCATACTCATTAAAACAAAGGCAAACCTGTGGTAGGATCCTGAATAGTTAAATCCAGAAAACTACAGCAAAAAAACTTCAAGATCAAATCCAGTGAAAGATCTTGTGGTTTATGAGCGCAAGGAAGAGCAGACCTCCAAAGGCTGTGTTGACGTAGGGCAGGTACCAGTAAACCCTCTCTATCCTTATTCTTTCGAAAAGAAGTACAGAAAGGGAAAATGCAGGATACGCAAATACCAGAAAGCTGAGGGGATGTAGATCCGTAAGATAGACGGTGATGAAAGATAATATCAGCCAGAAGGCTGCTGAAAGTGCAAGTGCCGCCTTTTCACCCATGAAGACAGGCGTTGTGTTGATTCCTGCCCTCCTATCATACTCTGTGTCAGGTACGGCAGAGAATATGTGCATGGCAGCGATGTGACAGTAGCCTGCAAGGAGGATTATGGGTTCAGGAAGGCTTCCTGATGCAAGGCTGTAGGCAAATACACCGGGCATTATGTAGAGGTAATTTGATGAAAAATCCAGGAAGGGCCTCTCCTTGAATCTGAGTGGGGGTGCACTGTAGAAATATGATAGGAATAAAAATCCGAGGAAAAGAATGGCCTCCTGTGGTTTCTGTGAAAACATGAGCGCGACGCTGATACCTGTAACTGCAAGCAGTGAATTTCTGAGTTTCCTCCGCTCACTCTGCATCAGCATGTGCTCCCTTGAACCCTTTTTGGGGTTTAGTCTGTCTGTATCCTCATCCCAGTAGTCGTTGACACCGTAGATGAACACATTCGCCGGGAAAAAGAAGTAGAGGAGGTATATGTAATAGGCTGGTGAGAGAAAATCAGTGAACCCCTTCGCTGCAAGGGTGTACCCAATTACATATGTTCCCCCGGTGTATATCCAGAACCTGAATCGAGATATGCCGACCAGAAAGCCCGTGTAATCTTTTATGGAATTAAAAAGGGATCCTGGGGTCATCTGAGACATTTGAAGGTCCCCTAAATACTCCCCTCATTAACGGGTGCCCTGGGTCTGATGAGCCTCAGCATGTTCAGGAGGGCCCCTGAGACCACCCTGCCCCTTGAGGGCTTCACCTTCCTCCGGTAGACTATGAGGGGGTCCCTTTCGATTATCCTGGACGTCCAGAGGTACATGTCGGCGGCGGTCTTTATGGGTACCAGGTAGCGGTAGGGGATGTAACTGTAACCCTCCTCTGCCCTCCTCTGCCAGTCCCTGTAAATATCAATCTGAGCCCTGAGGAAGGACCTGAAATTATCCTCCCTTCCCCTTATTTCACTTAAATCCAGTGACTCCAGATCAAATCTTTCAAGTTCAGTCAGCGGGAAGTAGAGCCTTCCAAGTTCAACATCCTCTGCTATGTCCCTTATGAAGTTGACGTACTGCATGGCCCTCCCCATGTAGCGGGCGTGGGGATATGAATCCGTGTCAAGGCCCATGATGGATGCCATGAAGAGGCCCACAACCTCAGATGAACCAAGTAGGTACTCCTCAAGGTCAGCCATTGTCCTGTAGGATGATACAGTTATATCCATCTCCATTGATCTTAGAAAGGCCTCTGTCCACTCTTTATTGAAAGCCTTTCTGGCTGAAAGTTCCGCGAACGAATCAACAACCACATCCCCTGTTTTTTCGCCTGATGATGCCGCCCGGTAGCGTTCAACAAAGTCGTAGAACCCCCCGGTATCTTGGGGTATTCTATCAACATAGTCATCCGCCTTTCTCAGGAAACTGTAGAGTATGAAAACGTCCCTCCTAACCTTTGGTGGGAAGAAGAGGGTGCTGTAGAAGTATGTTTTGCTTCCCCTTTTGAATATTGAATAGATTTTTTCATCAATCAAGAGCCTATCACCCATATAACCTTTTAAAGTTGCTTTGCCTGAAGGATTCTGGACTATTCACCCATTTCTTCCAGTATCTCTCTGCAGACAATCTGGGAGGATATTAGTGTCATTGGCACCCCTATACCTGGATGGGTGTACTGTCCAGTGTAGTAAAGGTTTTTAACCTTCTTGCTTTTATGTGCCGGTCTCCAGAGGGCGGTCTGCCTGAGGGTATGGGATAGGCCAAGTGCTGTCCCCCTGTATGCATTGTATCGTTCCCTGAAGTCATTTATGGCGAATATACGCTTCACCACCACATGGTCCCTTATCTTCATACCTGTCCTCCCCTCAAGGTCATCCATGACCCTGCTGTAGAGGCCCTCCCTCAGCTCCTGGTTATCCTCCATGCCAGGTGCCAGGGGAACCAGTATGAATAGGGTGTCTGATCCCTCGGGAGCAGCTGTTGTATCCGTCCTTGAGGGAACATTAACATAGTATGACGGCCTATCAGGCCAGGACGCCTTTTCAGGGTCAAAGACCTGCTGGAATTTGTCTGCCCAGTCCCTCTCAAGGAAGAGGTTATGGTGGTCAAGGGCGTCTACTGTGCGGTCAACACCCACGTAGGCCACAAAGGCTGATGGTGCCAGTACCCTTGAATTCCAGTAGTTCTCATCATAGGTCCTGTGGTCGGCATCAAGGAGTTCAAGTTCACTGTGGGGGTAATCTGCATTCACAAGAACTGCATCGGCATCGTGGATGTTCCTGTCGGTTACAACAGAGGTGGCCATCTTATCTGTAACCTCTATCCTCTTAACCTCTTCATTGAAGTGGAATTCGGCCCCGTTATCAAGTGCAAGTTCATATATGGACTCTGCAACCCTCCTTATGCCACCCTCAGGGTAGAAAACCCCCAGTGTCATGTCAATGTGGGACATGATATGGTACATGGAGGGTGTATCCTGCGGTGCGCTTCCAAGGAAGCCTATGGAATACTGGAGTATCTTTCTTGCCTCATCACTCTCAAAGCGTTTGTTAACAAAGTGCTCAAGGGATTCGAGTATGTTGAGTCTTATCCCCTGAAGCAGGAGTTTGCCATTGAGGAAGTCAAGGATGGAACGGTAGTCCCTGTAGAGCATCTCCTTTACAACAGAATCATAGAGTTCACCTGCTGAATGGAGGTATTCCCTGAGCTTCTCGCCCCCGTTTTCCTCGAAGCTGTCAAAGAGTTCATAATTCCTTTCAATATCGGATGAGACATTTACAACCTTATCATCATCAAAGAATACCCTGTATGCAGGGTCAAGTTGTTTCAGGGAGTAGAAATCCTCAGGTTTTCTCCTGAACTCTGCAAAGAAGTTCTCAAATATGTCAGGCATGAGGTACCATGATGGGCCCATATCAAATGTGAACCCCCCCTCACCGTAGACGCTTGCACGTCCACCTGGACCCTCATTTTTCTCAATAACAGTTACATCCATCCCACCCCTTGCAAGAAGCGCTGCTGCAGATAGACCTCCAAATCCAGCCCCCACTATCACTATCCTCATGAAACCACCGGCTAAAATATTATATATAGTTATATAACGACACTTAAAAAATATAAAAGTTTCATGGGGACTGCAATAAACAATATTACTGAATTGAGTAATTGATGAACACTTCACACAAAAAAGCAGGAGGACTATGACTGGATCTTTTTGAGTGACTTATTGGCAGCCTTCTTGAAGTCCTTATCCCCCTTTCTTCTGGCCTTCTTGATTGGTTCTATGGCCCTCGGATCCCTGAGGTCGCCAAGGGACCTTACAGCGACAAGTTTAACACCCCAGTCCTCATCCTCAAGGGCACCTATGAGTGGTTCCACGGCCCTCTTATCCCCCAGTTCCCCAAGGGACCTTGCAGCAAATTTCCTCACCCCCCAGTCCTCATCCTCAAGGGCCCCAATGAAGTGATCCACAACTCCTGGATCCCCTATCTTCTTGAGGGCGAATGTGGCGTATCTCCTGACCTCCCCCTCTGCAGTGTCCATTATTTCAATGAGCCTTTCAAGGGACATTTTTCCGAATTCTGCAAGTTTATCTGCAGCCTTAAATCTAACAGGATGACTTTCATCCTCCAGAAGTCCTGCAAGTATTTCAACGGATTCCTCTGAGGGTTCAAGTTCATCAACGGCCTTCATCTTTTCCTCTGAATCCATGAGGCCAATCCTATCCTTCAAGGTACTATCAGCCATGAGAATCACCTGATAAATTCACCTGATTGATTCTGTGATAATAAACTGTGATGATAATCTTTTATTCCGCAGCCGATATAAATGTTAATGGACCCCAATTCCCGCTGGTAGGAGGATGTGAATGCATAAACTGGATGTCAAGAAAAAAAACTCCAGGTGGTATTTCCTGTCTGAGGTCATCAAACTGGGTAGACTTCCATTTCTTGGGGCTGGCCTGATCCTCTATGCCACAGGGGCCGTTCTTGCAGCTATAGGTAGGGGTTACCTTCCCCCTGACCAGTTCATCATGGGATATGCGATCTTGATGCCAGCCCATCTTTCTGTATCCTACAGCAACGACTACTATGACTTTGAACTGGACAACCCTGAGGCTGTAACAGCATATACCGGGGGAAGCGGGGTTCTCCAGAGACACCCTGAACTCAGAGGCTTTGCCTGGAAATTTGCTGTCCTTCTCATATCAGTATCCCTGACACTTGCAGTTATCTACACTCTCATCTACCGTAACCCTGCAGTTCTTCTCCTTGCAGTTGCCGGTAATCTGCTTGGATGGTTTTACAGTGCCCCTCCAGCCAGACTATCATACAGGGGTTTTGGGGAGGTTGCAACAGCCCTGACAGGCTTCATATTCCCTGCCATGGGTTACTCTGTAATCAGGGGTGTGATTGATACTCCCTTAATCCTATTCTCCATCCCCATAATGCTTTTGCAGCTTGTTTTCATCATAAACGTTGAGATACCTGACCTCAGGGAGGACCTGCTGGGGGGCAAGATAACGTTTCCTGTCAGGATGGGTGTCAGAGCATCCAGAAGGGTTATGGCCTTAAGTGCGGCTGCTGCAACGGTTGCACTGGGACTTCTTGAATTCTCCCCCCATTTCGATCCCAGGATCAGTTTCCCGCTGATTGCTCTACTTTCACTCACACTCACAGTTCCCTGCATCTATTATTACATCCATAACCCAGATGAAGTCAATGTGAGGGGATCTGAGGTTGTAATGAACTCACTCATAGCCTTCGGGGTCCTTGACCTCCTCTACCTCATCAGTGTCCTGGTGATGCAATGAACACGTTTAAACTGATGGATGGGCTGGAAATATGTGACCTGTCACTTCTCATTGAGGATTCAATGATAATAGCCGACCTCCACCTGGGGTATGAACAGTACCTCACCAGTGAGGGGGTGATGGTCCCTGGATTCCAGTTCAGAAAGATAGTTGAGCGGATAGAATCCATAAGGGACGCATCGGGTGCCTCGGGTATCATCATAAATGGTGACCTCAAGCATGAATTCGGGAGGGTGAGCCGTCAGGAGAACCGGGAAATCATGCGGATGATGGACTACCTCCAGGAAAACTTCAGGGAGATAACACTGATCAAGGGGAATCATGACCCCATAGTACCCCACATGTCTGGGATATCAGGTATTGCGATCCATGAAACCATGAAGGTGGACGATTTCCTCCTGACACATGGCCATGTGATACCTGAAAGACTTGACGCTGAAAACATCATCATAGGCCACGAACACCCATGCGTGGGTCTCAGAAGCGGTGAAAGGGTTGAAAAGATCAAATGCTTCCTCCTAGGGCCCTTCAGGGATATGAACCTCGTTGTCATGCCATCCTTCAATTTCATAACCGAGGGCTCCGACATCCTCCATGAGGCTGTACTATCACCCTTCCTCAGGGAGGCTGAACTTGAGGAGTTCCATGTCTATGGTGTTGAGGACTTTGAGGTTTTCGATTTCGGGACGGTGGGTGCCCTCATGGAGTTCACCTCATCAACAGGATTCAATGGTGGGTGGTGAGGCCCATGATAGTCAGACAGAAGAAGAAATACTCAAGCAGCAGGATACATTCTGTTCTTCACCCCTGGGTCAGTGAATGGTTCAAGAGAACCTTTGATGACTTCACAGAGGCCCAGAAGTATGCAATAATGGATATACACATGGGGAGGAACGTCCTTGTATCGTCACCAACAGGTTCAGGTAAGACACTCACCGCGTTTCTTTCCATAATCAGTGAACTCACCACACTTGCAGATAGGGGTGAACTGGAGGACAGTGTCTACTGCATATACATTTCACCCCTTAAGGCCCTTGATAATGACATAGAAAGGAACCTTGAGGAACCCCTCCAGGGTATAAGGGAGATTGCAGAGGAGGAGGGCAGGGATCTTGAGATAAGGAAAGCTGTGCGGACCGGTGACACCAGCAGCTATGAGCGCTCCAGGATGCTCAAAAATCCCCCACACATCCTTATAACGACCCCTGAGACGCTTTCAATACTCCTTGTGGCCCCGAAGTTCCGTGAAAAGCTTTCAACTGTGCGCTATGTTATCGTGGATGAAATACACTCCCTTGCAGATAATAAGAGGGGTGTTCATCTTTCACTGAGCCTTGAGAGGCTGCAGCACCTTGTCGGTAACTTCACAAGGATCGGTTTATCTGCGACGGTCCATCCACTTGAGCGTGTTGCAAAATTCCTGGTGGGTTACAGTTATGGTAATGAAAGGGACTGCATCATAGTGGACGTCAGCTACCTGAAGGAACTTGACATTGAACTCATCTGCCCGGTTGATGACATCGTGGCCGCTGACCCTGAGGAAATTGGTAATGCCCTCTACGACATCCTCCACGATCTCATAATGGAACACCGGACAACCCTAATCTTCACCAACACTCGGAGCGGGACCGAGAGTGTGGTTTACAACCTGAAAAGTCGTTTCCCTGAGAGTTACACCGATGAAAACATAATGGCACATCACTCATCACTTTCAAGGGAGATAAGGCTTGAAACAGAGGAGAAACTCAAGAGGGGTGAGCTGAAGGCGGTTGTATCATCAACTTCCCTTGAACTCGGGATAGACATCGGGTACATTGACCTGGTGGTTCTTCTGAGTTCACCAAAATCTGTTTCAAGGGCACTGCAGCGTATCGGGAGAAGCGGGCATCAGCTTCATGAGAAATCAAAGGGACGGATAGTTGTCGTGGACAGGGACGACCTTGTTGAGTGTTCACTCATACTCAAGAACGCCGTTGAGGGTAAAATAGATTCCATAAGGGTACCCGAGAACTGCCTGGATGTCCTGGCCCAGCACATATACGGGATGGCCATTGAGAACCCCCTGGGACATTGATCATGCCCTTGAGGTTATAAGGAACAGCTACTGCTACAGGAACCTCAGGAGGGAGGATTACCTCTCTGTGCTCAGCTACCTTGCAGGAGAGTATGCGGAGCTCGAGGAGAGGTACGTCTATGCCAAGATCTGGGTTGACCACGACAAGAACATGTTCGGGAGGAGGGGTAAACTTGCCAGGATGCTCTACTCCACCAACATAGGGACCATACCTGATAGGAGCGCTGCGGTTGTTAAGTGCAACGGAAAGGTTGTGGGGAGGATAGAGGAGGATTTCATGGAGAAACTCAGGAAGGGCGACACCTTTGTTCTCGGCGGGAAGATCTACAGATTCAACTATGCAAGGGGCATGACCGTCAATGTCAGCCCCGCCTCAGGACCCCCCAACATTCCATCATGGTTCTCGGAGCAGCTGCCCCTCTCCTTTGACCTTGCAGTTGACATACAGCGATTCAGGGACATTATGGATGGTAAGTTCCAGTACGGGCGTTCAAAGGAAGAGATAACAGAGTTCATAATGGACTACCTCCACGTGGATGAGAGGGCCGCAGGTTCAATCTACGAGTATTTCCGTGAACAGTACCTCTACGCGGCAATACCCAGCATCAGGAGGATGCTTGTTGAGTACTACACTGGCTTCGGGGGTAGAAAATTCATCGTCTTCCACAGCCTCTTTGGAAGGAGGGTTAACGACGCCCTATCAAGGGCCGTTGCCTATGTCATTGCAAGGCGTTACCGGCGGGACGTCATGATATCTGTATCTGACAATGGATTCTATCTGAGTTCAGAGGGAAAGATGGGTGGTCTCGAGTCATTCATGGAACTTGAACCTGAGAACCTCAGGGAGATACTTAAGAAGGCCCTTGACCGGACAGAAACCCTTGCAAGCAGGTTCAGGCACTGCGCTGGCCGTGCACTCATGATACTCCGCAGGTACAGGGGGGAGGAGAAGTCTGTTGGCAGGCAGCAGGTGAGGGGTAAGATACTACTTAAATTTGTGAGTGAACTGGATGACAGGTTCCCCATACTCGAGGAGGCCCGCAGGGAGGTTATGGAGGACTACATGGACATCGAGAATGCCATCAGGGTCCTTGAATGGATCCGTGATGGTGAAATGGAGATCAAGCAGTTTGACACGAGGATACCCTCACCATTTGCCTTTAACCTGGTTGCCCAGGGTTACCTGGACGTGCTCAAGTATGAGGACCGGATAGAATTCATCAGGAGGATGCATCAGGCTATATTAGATGAGATCAGATGATCTTCCAACGCAGAAAGAACAGAAAACTGATATCATCTTTTCTTCAAGGATGAAATCAGGTAATCATAAGTTATGAAAAAGAACCAGAAACTGGTGTCATATTCCCTTAAGAACAAGCAAAGTCATGAAAAAGAACCAGAAACTGGTGTCATATTCCCTTAAGAACAAGCAAAGTCATGAAAAAGAACCAGAAACTGGTGTCATATTCCCTTAAGAACAAGCATCATGTTACCTCCCCTCCTGAACTCATAGTCCACCGAGACCGTGAATGCATCAAATTCATCTCTTTTATCCTCCAGTATGCCTTCTGCATAATCTGAGAGTTTTCCGTTCTCCTTGACAATCGGGTATATCCTCACCTCTGAGCTGACGCGTATCATCTCAGAAATGGCCCTTTCATGAAATTCCCTGTCAAGCCTGTGGTCATATATGAAGAGGAGATGGGATGAGAGAAGGAGATCAAACTCATCATCATCAAAGGGTAAATCCCTGAGGTCCCCCCTCACGTAAAGTTCAGGGTGTTCTCTGTAGCTTTCCTCAAAACACCCGCAGGCATTCAGGCGTTTTTCAAGCATCTCCTCAGGTGAAGAGTAGAACCTCCACACGAAATGGTTCCTGATCCTCTTAAGGGCATCTGTGAGTGCCATGAGGTGCTCCCTGCACATATTCCCAAGAGTATCTGCCTCCTCACCATACATGATGTCACAGGCCCTCACATCAAGGCCCCTCTTCGCCATGATTGGTGTGAATGAGCTGGCACCCGCTGGACAGTCAAGTATTCGCAACCCCTTAAGTTCGTTTATCCTGAGATCAAACATCTTCATGTATTCCTGGCATGTGCGGGCGGTGAAGAGGGGTCCCTCTATAACCTGCATAATGTCACCTGTCTATAGTTGTGTTGTATGTGATACTTTAGCATGCACCATGGTGAAGAGGACCTGTGTGTAGACCTCCATCACTAATCTTTATGTGATGCCTTAGCTTGCAAACCATCCCACACAACCGAAATATTTATATACTAGAATTCTAACATATAGGTTTGTGTGTCTCATACACACATCACCCCCTTAAATTATTGCTTTCAACTTCCGGGATATTTTGTTCTGTTGAAAGCACCAAAAAATCAGCTTCCAGAGATAAAAAACGAAAAAGCACCTCCCCGTTTTTTCACTCCTAACAACCCCCCTTTAAATCTCTGGAAGCTACCCCCCATACTAAGGCAAGCAGATGATTCTGATTTTGAGAGTTCCTCCATGATATTCATGACTCCATTATCACCAGGTTCTTATAACCTCTGAGTATCACAAAGAGAACAGTATTTATGCGTCCATCAACATATCAGTAACCATGAGGGCACTTGTGGTATATTATTCAAGAACCGGGCGTACCAGGGATGTGGCATCTCAGATCGCCAGGGAACTCAAATGTGACATCGAGGAGATAAGGGACACCCAGAATCGAACCGGTATCATAGGGTTTTTAAAATCAGGTTACCAGGCTGCGAGGGGCAAGGACACCGTACTTGAACCCTATGAAAGGGACCCCTCAGACTATGATCTTGTGATAGTTGGTACACCTGTCTGGGCAGGTAATCCATCGGTACCGGTGGGCACCTACCTCAGGGAAAACGCATCAAAGATAAAGAATGCTGCCTTCTTCTGTACATATGGTGGAAGCGGTGCAGAGGGAACATTCAGGCGTATGAGCGAGACCATAGGAAAGGAACCCATCCAGACAGTCGCCATAACCGAGAGGGAGATAAAGGAGAATACCTGTGACTGCAAGATAGAACCCTTTGTAAGGGACGTTGAAGCAGCATTCAGAACTGAGGAATAGTCCGGATCTTAAGCATCTTCCTCAATAACTGCCTGCTAATTGCAGTGAAAAGGCGTTCTGACCTTTCAGTCCCCGGGTGAATCGATATCCTCATGGTATGGCTTTATATCGATAACAGGTGAGCCATCCAGTGCATCAAGGCCCCTCACCCTGAGGAAATCACCTGACTCCAGCAGCTCCACCAGGCACAGCCCTATCGGGTTGGGCCTTGCAGGGGCCCTTGTTGAAAAAACACCCCTCTTCTTCTTTTTACCCCGCGGAACAACCTTAAGAACATCCCTTTCAGCCAGGTGCTGCCAGTAGAGAACAAAGAGGTACCTGAAAAGTTCAATTCCCTCCAGGGCGTCACGGTACTCCGGGAAGATGTGAATCTCGCTCTCCTCCATTGAGAGCCTCCCCTGGTGAGGTGCCTCCCCCCTCCCCATGAATGGGGATCTCACAAATCCAACAGGCCTTATCTTTATCTCCACAGATACCCTCCACAGATCCCTGAAAATTAAACCTTAAATTCCGCTATAACGGTACATGGTGCACTGTCAACCCCCTCAATGGTCCACGGAACCACAAAAACCCTCTCAATAACCTCCGGAGCACTCATCAGTTTCATATCCTCCAGGATGAGAACTGGCTCCCCATAATCAGGGTCCTCAGTGAAGGCCATTATGTGGGCCATCTCGCCCTCAGATGGGTGTTCTGGATTTGATATTGATATGCAGTCCACCCCTATGGCCCTGATACCCCTGAAGTTCCTCCTTATGTTATCAATAAGTTCAGGGGTTATCCAGGGGTTATCCTGCAGGTAGGTGTCCCCACCCCTCACTGACTCGAAGCCCGTCCTTATGAGGAGGAGGTCGCAGTCGGGAATCTCAATGTCACCGCTCCCTATGGGGTCCCCTGGCCCCACATCAACGTCCACAGTGCAGACGTCATTGAATACAAGTTCTTCAATACTGTATTCACTTATCCTCTTTCCGCCCTCAATGAAATGGGCCGGGGCATCTACATGGGTCCCGGCATGGTTGGATGTGATGATGGTGTGGGTCTCATACCCATCCACAGGTATCATGTTCCTGATTGATATCCTCACATCGTCAAGTGCCGGGTGAACCGGTGAACCATCCTCCAGTGGATGCGAAAGAAGTTCATACATGGTATATCCCCTGTACTAAGGACATTTGCTCCTGCAGTTTTCTATAATATCCGCCACGCCCCTATCGGTGAGGTGGTAGCGTGCCATCTTACCATCCCTTTCATAGTCAACGATTCCCGCACTTCTCAGAATTCTGAGCTGGTGAGAAACCGCTGACTGGGTCATCTCAAGGAGGGATGCGAGTTCACAGACACACAGTGAATCCACGGTGAGTGCCTCGATTATCCTGAGCCTTGTGGGCTCGGATAATATTTTGAAGAGGTCACAGAGTCCTTTTATTTCATCGTCGTCAGGCATCGACTCCCTCACCATGAGCACCCGGGCCTCATTGGCATCATCGATTTCACAGACATCACTCTTCATAGAATAATTTATAGATGAAACTGCAGATAATAATAACGTCACCATGATGGTGAAGCAGGATTAAAGAACGGGTAAAGAGCCATGGCAGTGGACTGGATAAGAATAATGGACATTCTGGGGGCTGAACACACCTACGCCACAGGTCCCCGTGGAAATGCAATTGACATACGGGTCAGTGAGAGGAAGATAACCGTCACCTACCTCAGGAATGGCAACCCTGCCCAGAGGGTCTTTCTGAAATCAAACATAGTTTACTATGAGTACAGCTCCGAACACCTCAGGAAAAAGTATGAGAGGCAGGTCTAAGATGAACACCATCATATTCGATATTGATAAAACGCTGCTTGTGGGATCCCACTGTCACTTCTACTCCTTCAGGCAGGCGTTCAGGGAACTTTTCAATGCTGATGTTGAAATAGACATCGAAAGAATCCAGGGGATGACCGATAAGGAGATAATATTCCAGACCGCATGGAAGTACGGTCTTGAAATCAGCGATGGGGACTTTGTGAGGATAGTGGATAGGATTTCCTATAACTACCGCCTGAACCTTGAGAGGGATAACATAAGAGCCCTGCATGGTGCAGAAATTATCCTTAAAAGGCTCAGTGAAGCCGGAACACCCCTCGGAGTTGTGACCGGAAACATTGAGCCTGTTGCATGGTTGAAGCTCAGAGAGGCCTCATTTGATGGATACTTCAACTTCGGGGGCTTTGGCAACGAGGGGTGCAGCAGGGCCTCGATACTGAGGCTTGCCCTTGAAAGGGCCTCCTCAATTTACGGGCGGCTACGGCGGGAAAATGTTATAACCGTAGGTGACACTCCACGGGATATTGAAGCCGGGAGGGAACTTGGCTTGAGGACCGTGGGGGTTGCCACAGGGGACTTCACGGTTGATGAACTGGAGGCAGCCGGTGCCGACCACGTCCTTGAGTGTCTCGGTGACGTTGATGCCTTCCTTGAGATAACAGGTTATGGTACTGCAGTGAGCGTTATGGGTGATTGAATGAAGGTTCTTGTAACCGGGGCCTCGGGTATGCTTGGAAGTGACCTCATTGATGTCCTGAAAGAAAGACATGAGGTTTTAACGTCAGGAGACCTTGACATCCGGGACCTTGAGGGTGTCATGGAACTTGCAGCCAAAAAGCGTCCGGATACCATCATACATGCAGCTGCATTCACAGACGTTGACTGTGCCGAATCGGAGCGTGAAACAGCCTATCAGGTGAACGTTCTCGGGACCCGGAACGTTGCTGCCGCTGCATCACAGACAGGCGCCAGTCTGGTTTACATATCCACCGATTATGTTTTTAATGGTAAGAAGGGTGAAGAATACTTTGAATTTGATGAACCGGATCCTCTGAACTTTTACGGGAAAACCAAGTACCTGGGTGAACTTGCTGTGCGTGATCTGACAGATAAATTCTACATAGTAAGGACCTCCTGGCTATTTGGGAGGAACGGGAGAAACTTTGTAAGTACCATGGTGGAACTCGCAGAGAGGGGTCATGAGATAAGTGTTGTTGATGACCAGTATGGATCCCCAACATACACCCGTGACCTTGCAGGTGCAATCGGGAAGCTTATTGAAAGGCCCGCATATGGTGTTTATCATATAACAAACTCTGGCCACTGCTCATGGTATGATTTTGCCAGGGAGATATTCCATGCGCTGCAGATGGGTGTTAAGTTGAAACCTGTAAGGAGCCATGAATTCCCGAGACCCGCCCGCAGACCATCATTCTCTGTCCTCAAAAATTATAACTGGATCATGGAGGGCTTTAAGCCCCTCAGAAGCTACAGGGAAGCCCTTAAGGATTACCTTGAGGAAATGAAATCAATTAATGGAGGTGGACCATGAAGGGCATAGTGCTTGCAGGGGGTTCAGGAACCCGCCTCTACCCCATAACAAGGGCTGTTTCAAAGCAGCTTCTCCCGATATATGATAAGCCAATGATATATTATCCCCTATCTGTGCTGATGCTCGCGGGTATAAGGGATATCCTCGTGATATCAACCCCAAGGGATCTTCCACTCTACAGGGACCTCCTGGGGGACGGGTCACAGTTCGGTGTCAGGTTCGCCTATGAGGTGCAGGAGGAACCCCGCGGTATTGCCGATGCATTCCTTGTGGGAAGGGAGTTCATTGGAGATTCCAGGGTTGCCCTGGTGCTGGGTGATAACGTATTCTACGGGCACAGGTTCAGTGAAATACTCCAGAGGGCTGCGTCCATCAGGGAGGGTGCTGTCATATTCGGTTACTATGTAAAGGACCCGCGACCCTTCGGTGTTGTTGAGTTCGACGGGGAAGGAAGGGTTATATCAATAGAAGAAAAACCTGAAAGACCCAGATCCAACTACGTTGTCCCGGGCCTATACTTCTATGACAACCAGGTGGTTGAAATTGCCAGCAGGATAGAGCCATCAGAGAGGGGGGAGCTTGAGATAACATCCGTCAACGAGGAGTACCTGAAGATGAAGAAGCTCCGTGTGGAGCTCATGGGCCGTGGGATGGCCTGGCTTGACACCGGTACCCATGACGGCCTTCTGGAGGCAAGCAGTTTCATAGAGACCATACAGAAGAGGCAGGGATTCTACATCGCATGCCTTGAGGAGATAGCATACAACAATGGATGGATCACAAGGGATGATCTCCTTGAAATGGCAGAAAAACTTGAGAAGACAGAATACGGCAGATACCTCAGAGACCTTGCGGAGGGAAACTTCCATGGGTAACTTCAGATTCCAGAGAACCAGGCTTGATGGTGCAATCATCATAGAACCGGAGGTCTACGGAGATGAACGTGGATACTTCATGGAGACCTTCAACCAGGCACTATTCAGGGACCATGGCCTTGATATCACATTTGTCCAGGACAACGAATCCATGTCCCGCAGGGGCGTCCTCAGGGGCCTTCACTTCCAGCTGAAGAGGCCCCAGGGAAAACTCATCAGGGCTGTGAAGGGTGAAATCTTTGATGTTGCAGTGGACCTTCGCAGAGACTCAGAGACTTACGGTGAATGGGTGGGTGTTCACCTTTCAGAGGAGAACAGGAGGGAATTCTTCATTCCCGAGGGATTTGCACACGGATTTCTGGCCCTCGCAGATGAGTGCATAGTTAACTACAAGTGCACAGAACTCTACCTCCCTGAATACGACTCTGGCATTCCATGGGACGACCCTGACATCGGTATAGAGTGGCCCCTGGAGCTGGTGGATGAACTCATAATTTCAGATAAGGACATGAACTGGAAGCCCCTCCGTGAAAGACCAGTTTACCTCTGAGGAGATTTAGATGGAAAGAATTCTAGTAACCGGTGGAGCCGGCTTCATAGGTAGCAACTTCATAAGGTACATGCTTGAGAACCACAGCTATGAGATAATCAACCTTGACGCTCTCACATACTGTGGAAACCTTGAAAACCTCGCCGGAGTGGAGGATGACCCACGGTACATATTTGTTAAGGGCAGCATAACTGATAAGGAACTTGTTAACGACCTCATAGCAGAATCTGATGTTGTTGTGAACTTCGCGGCAGAATCCCATGTCGACCGGAGTATTGAGGACCCGGGCATATTCATAAGGACAAATGTCATGGGCACTCAGACGCTCCTGGAGGCCTCTAGGAGGCAGGGTGTTGAGAGGTTCATACAGATCTCAACGGATGAGGTTTACGGCTCCACGGAGGAGGGCTATTTCACCGAAGAGACCCCGCTGGCACCAAACAGCCCCTACTCTGCCAGCAAGGCCTCTGCAGACCTCATAGCCAGGGCATACAACCGTACCTATGGTTTGCCGGTTAACATAACACGCTGCTCCAACAACTATGGACCCTACCAGTTCCCTGAGAAGCTAATACCCCTCATGATAACGAATGCCCTTGAGGATAAACCCCTCCCTGTCTACGGTGACGGCATGAATGTGAGGGACTGGATACATGTCCGGGACCACTGCAGGGCAATTGACCTCGTTCTGCACGGTGGACGTGCAGGTGAGGTCTACAATATAGGGAGTAACAGTGAGAGGAGGAATATAGAGATCGTTGAGCTCATACTCAGGGAGCTTGGCAAGGATGAATCCCTCATAAGGTTCGTTGAGGACCGCCCTGGCCATGACAGGAGATATGCAATCGATGCAAGTAAGATAAGGAGTGAACTTGGCTGGAAGCCCTGTTACTCCTTTGAGGAGGGTATCAGGGAGACCATAAAATGGTACATTGATAACAGAGAATGGTGGGAGAATATAAAAAGCGGAGAGTACCTGAGATACTATGAGCGAATGTACGACGAGAGGCTGCGGGATTAACTGTCCCTTTTTTCATTAGAGATGAGATTCCTGGTCTCTTCCAGGTTAATCTCTATGAATTTCCTGCTTGATGGATCTGAAAGTATTTTTAGCTGCTCTTTTCCTGTTTTCCTGTGGGCTTCCCCAAGTATATCCTGGATATCAGAGACATCCATTTCAAGTATGGCCCTCAACCTCTCCCTGTCATATTCTGAAAGCTGTGAATAGCCATCTATTATCTGTGATCTGAATTTTGATGCCAGGTTTATCTCTTTCCGAACCCAGCGTCTTAGTAGGAATGATGGTACCCTTGTGAAGAGTTCCAGTGATTCAATAACATCCTTCTCGGTTATTCTCATGGTACTATCTGTGGCGATAATGTTTATATAACACTAACCCCATAATGTTAGTAAGTACTTACATAAGTGGTATCATGGTCTCCACAGAGAAGAGGATAACCGAAGCCGCAAGGGAACTTTTCATAAAAAGGGGATACAGGGGTACAACAACCCGTGAAATTGCATCCCGGGCCGGTGTAAGTGAAGTAACGGTCTTCAGAAAATTTGGATCCAAGAAAAACCTTCTCAAAAGGATAATGGATGAGAGCAGCGAAAGGATATCGGGGGTCCTTGAAGTCCTCAGGAGAGATGGTGACCCGCGTGATGTGCTGAAGGAAGTCATCCAGAAACTGATCATGGTCATGGTCCAGGAGAAGATCGACCTTCTCTTTTTGATGATGGTTGAAAGGGAACTTGAAGAACACGGTTTTGATGGGTGGGAAATCCATGATTCAACTGCCAGATTGATATACGATTCAATTGAGCATTATCTCAGGGATAAGATCAGTGAGGGCTCCATAAGGGTCGTGGATCCGGGGACCGCTGCAGAGATGATAATCAGTTACATCTCCCATGCAAGCCTCAGTTCACACTTCCGCGGACATGAAACACCAGCAGCGGAGAGTTTCATAGACATATTATGGAGGGGTATAGAAGGAGGTGGTATGATTAAGGAATAGTTCCAGACGAGACCTCAGGGACCTTATAGGCACATTCAGAAGGGTCTCTGAAAACCCCGCTTCAAGGGTTCTTCTGAAACATATGATGGGGGAGTGCCGGAGGGATGGATCTCCAAGGATAGAGAACGCCCTTAGACACTACCTCCATGACGAAGAATGCTGCTTCGAGTGCAGGCTACTATCCAGCATCATTGGCCTCATATTGAGCAGTGGAGCAGATGCCTTTGGCGTGAATGAAGAGGATTTGAGGGAACAGATGCATGATCCGCACTGGATGAGGGGCCTCATCAGCGTCCTCAAGGGGATCGGGTTATTCGGTGTTAACAGACCATTCATACCCGGAGCCCCCTTCCAGGTGGTATGGAACATTACAGGGCGTTGCAACCTCAAATGCAAACACTGCTACGAATACAACAGTCAGAGGCCACATGAACTGGAAGCCCAGGAGGGCCTCAGGGTCATAGACATACTTACAGATGCAGGCGTAACATCCCTTGCCCTTTCAGGTGGAGAGCCAAGCATGCACCCCGCCATAATGGACTACATATCCAGGTCCCATGAGAACGGCATGTACACCGCCATGGCAACCAATGGGTACATCTTCAGGGACAGGGACGTCTGCAGGAAATTCGTCGATGCGGGCCTGCAGTTTGTACAGATAAGTATCGATTCCATGAAGCCA
Organism: Methanothermobacter marburgensis str. Marburg; assembly: GCF_000145295.1. Lineage (NCBI taxonomy): Archaea > Methanobacteriati > Methanobacteriota > Methanobacteria > Methanobacteriales > Methanobacteriaceae > Methanothermobacter > Methanothermobacter marburgensis. Next base: position 351,766 of record NC_014408.1, on the reverse strand, counting down.
GAGGTCCATGACAGATTCCGGGGTGTTGATGGCTCATGGGAGAGGGCATGTGAGGCCGTTAAAAACTTCTCAGAGTATGACATCTTTGTGGAGGTTGCAACCACCGTGACCTCAGAGAACTTCATGCACCTTTCTGAAATGGCTGAATTCTTCCATGAGCTGGGCGCAGACTGGTTCATGCTCTACAATTTCATCCCCGCGGGTCGGGGAAAAGAGAACCCTGAACTGGACATAGGCCCCCCGGAAAGGTACAGGGTCCTCTGTGAAGCCTACCACAGCAACCTCCATGGTAAAATCCAGGTCCTCTCAACAGCACCACAGTTCGCACCCATCGCAGCAGGCCTCAGCAAGGATAAGAGGATGATACCCACCCACTTCTATAACCCCGAATACACAGATGAGACCCTCCATCTTGCCGAATTTATAGGTGGATGTGGCGCTGGAAGATTCTACCTGAGCATCGAACCGGACGGCGACATCTATCCCTGCGTATTCTTCCCGCACCTGGATGACCTCTGTGTGGGCAACATCCTAGAAGATGACTTTGAAGAGTTATGGAAGACCAGCAGGGTACTAAGGAACCTCAGGGATAGGGATAAACTCTCAGACCACTGCGGATCATGCAAATCCAGATACATCTGTGGCGGCTGCAGGGCACGTGCCCTCTCCTATCTGGGGGACATCCATTCGCCGGACCCTGGCTGTGTGAACAACATTGGAGAATGGCGAAGAATTTCTGGAGAAAAACAAACCGGTGGTGTTTAATTGGACGTTGTACTCATAAACCCCGAGGACAGGACAGCGGTTAAGAATAAACTGGGCTTTGTTCTGCCACCCCTCAATCTGATGTACCTTGGAGCTGCCCTTGAAAGGGCATCCTTCACTGTTCAGATAATCGATGATGATCTCCGGAGAATGGGAGCTGAAGGGGTTGCCAGAATAGTTGAAGGAATTAACCCCCTCATTGTGGGGATAACAGCAACCACTGCAACAATAAGAACATCCCTTGAGTACATAAGGGCGATAAAAAATCGATTACCTGACGTCCTGACGGTTATAGGGGGCCCACACCCCACATTTCTCCCTGTGGATACACTCCAGGAATGCAGGGACCTTGATGTTGTTGTCATGGGTGAGGGAGAGGCCACCATCATTGATCTTGCAGAGACCTATGAAAAGGGAGGCCCCGGGTCCCTTGATGATGTTGCAGGCATCACCTACCGTGAGGGTGACAGGATACGGACAAACAGGGCCCGGCCCCTCATAGAGGACCTTGATGAGATACCCTTCCCTGCGAGGCACCTTGTACCATTCAGGGATTATGAAACCTCCAGTCAGGATGCCGGTGGAATGATAACCAGCCGTGGCTGTGTCTACCCCTGCAGGTACTGCTCATCATCCCTCATAATGGGTAAGAAGTTCAGGTTCAGGAGCCCTGAGAACGTTGTCGATGAGGTTGAGGAGCTCGTGGAGGTCTACGGCCTCCATGATATAGCATTCCTCGACGACACCTTCATGCTCCACCGGCGCCGGGCCAGGGAGATCGCTGAGGAGATCCAGAGGAGAAACATTGATGTGAGTTTTGTCACATCCTCAAGGGTGGACATGGTCCAGGAATCCCTTCTCAGGGACCTCAGGGCCGCGGGGATGAAAACAATATATTATGGTGTTGAATCCGGGTGTCAGCGCGTCCTTGATATGATGAAGAAGGGCATAACTGTTAAGCAGGCTGAAGATGCTGTGAGGGCTGCCAGGAAGGCTGGGGTGGAGGTAATAACCTCCTTCATCCTCGGGTATCCAGGTGAGAAACCCTCAGAGATGGACCGGACCATAGACTTTTCGATAAAACTTGACCCGGACTACAGCCAGTACTCCATACTTACACCATTCCCGGGAACCCCCCTCTACGCGGAGCTCAGGAGGCAGGGACTCATCGAAGATGACTGGGAAAATTACACCGTCATAAAGCCCGTTATCAAATACGAGAAGCTTGGTCTGAGCCGTGAACTCATCCAGAAAAAGCTTGTGAAGGCGTACCTCAGGTTCTACTCAAGGCCCTCCTATCTCCTGAGGCATAGTTACATGATACGCGTATTCCTTGAAACACTGTATAGGACATACATCGAGCCTAAAATTCCCTTCAAAAAAAAATTAAGATGATTTATTGTGGTGTTACCGGCATCCTGAAGACACCCACGTTGATTCCGCCGAGTCCGACACTGTTCATCATCTGAAGTCCGCCGGCTGATTTCCCATAGGATGGGCTTTCAATTTCAAGGTAACTGGTTGAATTTCTTATGACCCTGAATCCCTCTGGTTGGAATCCAACAGCCCCATAGTCCACTGATCCTGTGACCCTGACGGCGTATGCCGGAAACAGGGCTATTGATGTTCCCCCAACCGTAACCTGAGTGCTCATATTACCTGTGGGCCTCACACCCTGACCGAGGTCCGCTATGTAGAATCCTCCGGTATTCACATTGAATGATGCGTTCCTGAAGCTTGTGTTTCCCAGGAGAACGGTTCCGCCGCCGGCGTACTGGATGGTTGAATTGATGCTGTCGATCCTTGAGTTATTTGCAAGGACCAGTGTAACCCCTCCAACCTTGCTCCTCATGGTTATATTGTACTGGTACCTGTTTGATAGGAGTATCCTTGCACCGCCTTTATCCATCTTAATGTTGAGATTCAGGGTATCCCCCTCAACGGTATAGTTAACCTCTGGTTTTTCATCGCCAGGGTCAGTCTCTGTCTCGACCATGTAAACGCTATCTGCATTATCTGTGAATCCAATATAAGTCCCGCTTGTATTGGATTCCATGTTAACATTCACGTACTTAACGCCCGAGACATCTGCAGAGTTCAGAGTGAAATTTTCAACAATGGCAGCATCATCCTGAGTCCCGGGTAGAAGCGAGGCTGCTGATGCCACGATGAACCCAGCAATCAGCACTATGAGGATTATAGCCCCTGCAATGTCGGTTCTGTCCATTACAATACCCCCACAAGCATCACAAGAAGTGCTATTACAATGGCTGGAAGTGCAAATACTGATAGAAATGCCCTCCCATAACCCATTTCATGTTCAGCGGCCACTGCAGCGGCGGCAATCATTATCGTCCAGATGTACATCACCACAAACAGCATTGATGATGTGAAGAATGTCCCGAGAAGTGTCATTGTTAGGAGGGCGAATATTCCCACCACAAAGGGTGCCGCTGCGAACCCCATCATCTTCAGGGTGCCTGCGAATGTCCCCTTACCCTCAAATACCACAGCAGCAATTATATGGGATATGAGAGCCCATACTATCAGTTTTATGAAGGATACAATAAGGACAGCCACTGCAAATAGCACGGGAACCATTATACCGGCGCCTGTTGCAGCCGAGATTACCCCTCCCAGCATGTAGCCAAGAAATGCTGATAGGAACACGTAGAGGTAAAGGCCCTGGTTTTCAACCCCCCTGTCTTTCGCCCTGCTTAGGGCCTTCTCAGGTGATGCCAGAACCCCCACAAGGTCCCTGGAAAAGTTCATTATCCTGTTCAAACCGTTAACCTCCCCTTTAATTGTGAAAAGAATCCAGAAACGATATCATGTCTGATTTGATAGAATGCATCCAAATTCCCTAAACCACTAAAAAGGTGCCAGATTCTGCAATCACCCCCTAGATAATAACAATTACTATATTTCCATCCATTCTATAAAAAATTGCGGGTTTCATCTGGGAACCGTATCCATCGTCTTTCTGGTGTGATATCAGATTTATTTCTTGCTTGATTCTACAGACCTGTCCAGAAGCCCCAGGAATTTCATGAAATGACTTTAATGCGGACCCTATGTTCGCAATAGTATCCTATAACGAAGTCAGTGCTGTGTAGGATTAATGGATTGCATGAACACCGCTCTCCGGTCAGGTGAAACCCATCACACTGCAAAGTATTTATGATGCCACAAGCCCAACTCTATAATGTGGTCCCCATGGAGTACGGAGAAATCATCAGGCTCAAGGAACTCACTCTTCTCATACTCATAATCCTTGACATAGTGCTCTTAAGCTACATATCATTCTACCCCTCAAATCCAGGGACCGTGAATGCCATCAACCAGTTTGACCTTTTCCTCTGTATCATCCTCTTTATCGAATTCTCCATCAACCTCAAACGGTCCGATGACAGGAAAAGATTCTTAAGGGAAAACTGGATGGATATAGTGGCCTTCATGCCTGTGGATTTCTTCAGGGCCTTCAGATTCATAAGAATAATAAGGGTTGTGAAGGTACTTGCACTCTTCAGAAAGTATCTCAAGAAGTTCTTCACATTCCTTGTGGACACTCACCTCGACCAGGCAGTGGGAATACTCCTCTTCGCAATTGTGGGGGGTACCCTTCTGTTTTACATGATAGAATCCGGTGTTAACAAGTCCCTCCATGACCCCGTGGACTCCCTCTGGTACAGCATAACAACCACAATGGTGGGGGAGGTGGTTATACCCCCAACAACCCTCTACGGTAAGGTCATCACAGGAATACTCATGCTTGTGGGTGTCACCTTCGTGGGTTTCCTCACAGCATCCCTTGCCTCCTGGTTCGTTAAAAACCCTGAAGAAGAAAAGGAGATCCATGACAGGATCGAAAACATCGAAAAAAGTATAGGAGATCTTAAAAGGGAGATCAGGGAAATCAAGGACTTAATAAGGGAGAAATGATGCGCTTTACATTGCTGAATATGATCAACGAACCGTTACTTTTATACAGAATGGGCCCTTAGCATAAATAAATAGATAAATCAATGAGGATAACATGGCAAGATCATCCTATATCATCATTGCAGCCATTCTCATATTCGGGGTCTACCTCTACGGTGTAACAGCCGTTAGCCCTGTGGAGCCTGTTGGGCGTCTGGCCTTTGTCAAACTTGCAAACCCTGACATGTACCCCGGCCACCCCCAGTCAAAGGTGCTTGCAGAGTACGCGGCCCAGAGGGGGTCAAAGTGTGCCCTTGTGGTCCACTATGCAGGTAGCTCAAACTACAGCCACTACAGGGAGGGCAACGTCACCATAATAGAACTCGCATATATCAGTTCAGAGTACAGGACAGACATAGACTGGACCGAGGTTCTTGAATCCTTCATATTCGGTGTGCCCGACGGCAAATACCGTTACCGGGCCGATGGATATGAATTCGACACCCTCTACGAGGCCATGGACTACGTTGAGAGGCTGGCAGCAGAGAAGGGTCAGCAGGGCCCCATGCCCATGGTCTTCCATGGGACCGTTAGGGAGGGCAACGTATTCATAAACCCTGGCTGTGGCTTCCCCCTCTATGTGCAGATAGTCTGGAGGCAGTACGGTAGACTCGGAGCCTACTACTACATCATAAAGGGTCTCATACACCCCTACCTCAACAACCCCTACACTGCATATGAGCTCACCCATGCATCTGACCTTCAGAGGCTCTACAATTCAGGTGCCCTGGACTACACAGGCTATGAGTAACCGATCAGGGCCCTCTGAGTTCATCTAAAAATCTTTTTTTAACCGTCTGGAGGTCCTCAAGTTTTTCATCTGTGAGGTACCTGTAGAGGAGCCTCATACGGGGATTTTCACCTATGTAATTTCTCTTATCACTTAAGAATGTCCAGAAGAGGGAGTCCCATACCCTGCACCAGTCACCCCGTGCATGGTCACTCATCCTCAGGATGTAGTTCGACGATGATATGTAGGGCTTGGTTGCCATGAGGCCCCCATCCGCGTACTGGCTCATGCCATAGACGTTGGGGACCATCACCCAGTCGTAGGAGTCTATGAACATCTCCATGAACCAGCGATAAACCTCATCAGGATCAGTGCCAAGGAGGAGCATGAGGTTACCTATGACCATGAGGCGCTCGATGTGGTGGGTGTAACCGTGCCTTAAAACCCTCCTCACGGCAGTGTCGTATGGTTCCAGACCGGTGTTGCCAAGGTACATTTTATGATTGAGTTTTCCCCTGTGGTTAAAGAAGTTCCTGGTCCTCTGATAGGACCCCCTAAGGATGTAAACTGCCCTTATGAACTCCCTCCAGCCCATGACCTGCCTCACAAATCCCTCAACAGAATTGAGGGGGGCATCTGCAGATAGCGCTGCTTTCAGAACCTCCATGGGGGTTAAGAGGCAGATGTTGAGTGAGGAAGAGAGTACAGAGTGGAAGAGGAACGTCTCATCACGGGATATGAAGTCCTGATAGCTTCCAAAGTTCCTGAGCCTTCTTCCTGTGAAGTCCCTCAAAAATATCCAGGCCTCCCTGTGGGTTGTGGGGTAGTTGAAGTGTTCCATGGAGCCCGGGTTATCATGGAAGCGCTCAGCCACGTAACTCCTGGCCTCACGCACATAACTGTTTTCAGGCAGTTCTATGGGTTCTGGAATATTAATTCCCCGCGGCAGCCTCCTCCTGTTTTCCCTATCAAATGTCCATTTACCGCCCTTAGGTCTTGAGTTTTCCATGAGAATGGAGAGCCTCCTCCTCTCCCTTATGTAAAATGATGTGAGGAAGAACCTGCCATCCCTGAAGTAACTGTCCATGAGCCTCCTTCTGAAGATGAATGGTCCCTCAATTTCAACGAGTTCTGTGCCGGTTTCACTGCAGAGCCGCCCCAATCTCCTCTCAAGTTCATGGTCAAGGAGTTCCAGTGTGTAGACCCTCTCATATCCCTCAAGGTGGTCCCTAAGGTACCCCATGTCAGGGTCCGGCGTGTAATCTATGTAGCTGACATTCAGGCCCCTTGATTTCAGGTGGTCATAATAGTAGCGCATGGAGGCCCTGTGCAGTAGGAGTTTATTCTTATGGAACCTCAGGTTGAATACAGGATCTCCAAAGAAGAGCTGGTCCTCCACCACAATGAAATCTGATGTCTTCTCTGCAGCTGGATGATTCTCCATGAGATGATGTGGGAAGACAACTGCCATAGATTCCCCTGGCATGTATAATATTATATCGGGAGGTGTCTATAAATCTAAAAGTTTTTTAAGGATAGCGTGACATAAATTGTCATGGTGTTTATATGGTTAAGTGGGGAGCTGTAATTACTGGTTTCATACTTGCAGTCGTTTTTCCGATCATTCTGAGTCCTTTCATTGACCAGGCCTCATTGCTGGGTTTATTCCTTGCCGGATTTGTTGTTGGCCTCATGGTTAAGGAGGGGGCTGTTGGGGGGTTCTGGAATGCCACCGTAGCCGGCGCTTTTGGTGGCATAGTGCTTGCAGTTCTCTTTACAGTCTTTGGTGCGGTCATTGGCGGATTTGGCGGTTTGTTCCTTGGTGCATTAGCCGGAACGCTGCTTGTAGTGGTGCTCATTCTTGTTTCAATGATCTTCATGGGCATCGGTGGTGCCATAGGGGGTTTCCTTGCAGGTGACTGATTATTATTTTTTTACCCCATTTTGTAATAATAAAAGTTTAAATATTATGATATTTTTTATGTCAAATGTCTTCGGGTCGTGGTTCAACCCAGAAATACAGACACCGCCTGACCAGAGGGCAGCCCAACAAGGTACAGTTATTCCCGACCCAACCCATATACGAATACCGCCCAGAAAACTTATTTTAAAGATAAAAAAGATATATGATCAGTGGTTTCATTGCTTATTCCACCATGATAAATAAGAGAATCCCAAGAACTGACACAGAGAGCATGCAAAGGTAAACATACAATAAGGAGAGTGAGAATGCTGGTAGGTGTTATATCCGATACGCACATCCCTGACAGGGCAGTTGAACTCCCCGAGGCGGTATTTGAGGTCTTCAGGGACGTTGAACTTATACTCCACGCCGGTGACCTGACCTCCATGGAGGTTATGAACGACCTTGAAACCATTGCACCTGTTGAGTGCGTTCAGGGAAACATGGACCGCCGATATGGTGTAGATAACCCAAGGTCCAGGGTACTTGAGATCGGATCATACAGGGTGGGTCTCATACATGGGGAGGTCTACCCCCGTGGTGATACCCAGCAGCTTAGGTACCTGGGGCTTGAGCTTGGTGCTGATGTCCTCATAAGCGGACATACACATCAGCCATTCATAACCGAACTTGAGGATATGCTCCTCCTCAACCCTGGAAGCCCCACAGTGCCCAGACTCACAGATCCAAGCGTCATGATCCTTGAAATCGACGGTGAAAAACTTGATGCCAGGATCATCAGGACAGGGGCACCTGTCTGCAGATCACTGAACTTCAGGAGGTGACCCCATGGGAAAACGATGGCAGGCTGAAAGGAAAAGGGACCACTACTACAAGAGTGCCAAGAGGGAGAACTACCGTTCAAGGGCATCCTACAAGTTACTGCAGCTCAACAACCGCTACAGACTGATAAGGAAGGGTTACAGGGTCCTTGACCTCGGGGCCGCCCCCGGGGGATGGTCACAGGTCGCCCTTGAGAAGGTCGGTGAGGAGGGACTTGTGGTTGCAGTTGACCTCCAGAGGATAAAGGGTTTCCCCGTAGAGAACTTCAGGGCCATAATGGGGGACTTCACAGACCCTGCGATAAAGGAGAGGATAATTGAGGAGCTTGGTGGAAGGGCAGATGTGGTTATATCAGACGCTGCACCATCCCTTTCCGGTATAAGGGACATCGACCACCTCCGCTCGGTGGATCTCGTTGAGAATGTCCTTGATATAGCATACAGGGTCCTTGAAAGGAAGGGGAACATCCTGATCAAGGCATTCCAGGGCCCTGAACTCGATAAGGTCATAAAGGAGATGAAGAAGGATTTCTGGAAACTCAAAACAACAAAACCCGCCTCATCAAGAAAGGCGAGCGCAGAGATGTACATTGTGGGGCGGGACTTCAAGGGTAAAAGGAAATGGAAGAGAATCATCCACTAGGTCGGGCGGGACTTAGGGAAAAATGAGAAAGAATCATCATCAGTCTCACATGAGTGCCCTCAGATCATTCAGGGCCTGTGAGGCAACCTGAAGCTGATACCTGGCTGTTTTTATGCGACCATCAACCTCAGATTTTGGTTTGTTTGTCTCCAGAGCACTTTTAACATCGTCAATCGCTGATTTGGCCTTCACAAGCTCTATCTCAGCATTCAGGTACGTCTTTGTCAGGTTATCGTTGTTCCTCTGGTAGACCTCCTTTTTAACCGAGTCATACTGGACCTTGAGTGCCGAGTAATCGCTCTGAAGCTTTGCGAGTTCATCGTACTCAGCACCCTTCTCCACACTCCCTGATATGGCATCAGATATTGCGTCTACACCTATATATGCAAATATCAGTATGGTCCCTGCTATGAGAAGCACTCCCAGAATTGATATGGTCATTGATGTTACCTTAAAGAGGTTTATCCTTGATCTCTTCATGATATCACCTTAAATCCAGCTACTGTGAAAAAATGTTCATGTTCATACGATTAGAACCAAGTTTATCCCACTCAATAATGTTTTATAATGTCGTTATAATATACTTTCATGATGAAAACCGTGGATAAGAGCAAGACACTCACAAAATTCGAGGAATTCTTTTCACTCAAGAAGTACAAGGACAGGGTATTTGAGTCCATAGAGAAGTATCCCAATGTCAGATCCATTGAAGTTGACTACCTTGACCTTGAAATGTTCGATCCAGATCTTGCAGACCTTCTAATTGAAAAACCAGACGATGTGATAAGGGCCGCCCAGAAGGCCATAAGGAACATAGATCCTCTGAGGAAGAACGTTGACCTCAACATAAGGTTCAGTGGGGTCAGCAACGTCATACCCCTCAGGGAACTCCGGAGTAAATTCATAGGTAAATTCGTTGCAGTTGACGGTATTGTGAGGAAGACAGATGAGATAAGGCCCAGGATAGTTAAGGCCGTCTTTGAGTGCCGGGGCTGTATGAGGCTCCATGAGGTCAGCCAGTCCACCAACATGATCACAGAGCCATCACTCTGCTCAGAGTGTGGTGGCAGGTCATTCAGGCTCCTGCAGGACGAATCAGAGTTCCTGGACACCCAGACACTGAAACTCCAGGAGCCACTTGAGAACCTCTCAGGTGGTGAGCAGCCCCGCCAGATAACCGTCGTCCTTGAGGATGACCTGGTTGACACCCTCACCCCGGGGGACATCGTGAGGGTCACAGGTACACTGAGGACAGTCCGAGATGAGAGAACCAGGCGGTTCAAGAACTTCATATACGGAAATTACACCGAGTTCCTTGAACAGGAGTTCGAGGAGCTCCAGATAAGTGAGGAGGACGAGGAAAAGATAAAGGAGCTTGCAGCCGACCCCAACATATACGAGAAGATCATAAGGTCCACCGCACCATCAATACACGGTTACCGTGAGGTAAAGGAGGCCATAGCCCTTCAGCTCTTTGGGGGGACCGGGAAGGAGCTCGATGATAAGACCCGCCTCCGTGGGGACATACACATCCTCATAGTCGGGGACCCTGGTATAGGTAAGTCCCAGATGCTCAAGTACGTGTCAAAGCTGGCCCCCAGGGGGATATACACAAGCGGTAAGGGTACCTCAGGGGTTGGGCTCACCGCCGCCGCTGTGAGGGATGAATTCGGTGGATGGTCCCTTGAGGCCGGTGCCCTTGTCCTGGGGGATAAGGGTAACGTCTGTGTGGATGAACTGGATAAGATGCGTGATGAGGACCGTTCAGCCATCCACGAGGCACTGGAGCAGCAGACCATAAGCATAGCCAAGGCAGGTATAATGGCAACCCTCAACTCAAGGTGCTCTGTCCTGGCAGCCGCAAACCCAAAATTCGGGAGATTTGACAGTTATAAATCAATCGCAGAGCAAATAGATCTTCCATCAACCATACTGTCACGTTTTGACCTGATATTCGTTGTGGAGGACAAACCCGATGAGGATAAGGACAGAGAACTTGCAAGACACATCCTGAAAACACATAAGGAGGACCACACACCCTTTGAAATAGATCCAGAACTGCTGAGGAAGTACATAGCCTATGCAAGGAAGAATGTGAGACCCGTGCTGACAGATGAGGCGATGCAGGTCCTCGAGGACTTCTACGTATCAATGAGGGCCAGTGCAGCCGATGAGGACTCACCGGTCCCCATAACAGCAAGGCAGCTGGAGGCCCTCGTGCGACTCTCAGAGGCCAGTGCAAAGATAAAACTCAAGGAACACGTGGAGGCAGAGGACGCCAGGAAGGCCATAAAGCTGTCCCAGGCATGCCTTAAGCAGGTGGGGTACGACCCTGAGACCGGTAAGATAGACATCGACAAGGTTGAGGGGAGAACACCCAAATCTGAGAGGGACAAGTTCCGCCTGCTACTTGAACTCATAAGGGAATACGAGGAGGACTACGGTGGCAGGGCACCCACCAATATTCTTATAACTGAGATGATGGATAGATATAACGTGAGTGAGGAAAAGGTTGAGGAACTGATAAGGATCCTCAAGGACAAGGGCGCAATATTTGAGCCCGCCAGGGGATACCTTAAGGTGGTCTGAATTTTCCATTACACACTTTTTACCGGAGGTATAGATTATGGATGATTACGAAAAATTACTTGAAAGGGCCATAGAGCAGCTGCCCCCAGAGGTATTTGAAACAAAACGTTTCGAGGTTCCAAAGGCGTACTCAGTTATACAGGGAAACAGGACATTCATACAGAACTTCAGGGAGGTTGCAGATGCACTCAACAGGGACCCCCAGCACCTTCTGAAATTCCTTCTGAGAGAACTGGGTACCGCAGGTAACCTTGAGGGTGGAAGGGCCATACTCCAGGGTAAATTCACCCACTTTCTCATAAACGAGAGGATAGAGGACTACGTCAACAAATTTGTCATATGCCACGAATGCAACAGACCTGATACAAGGATAATCAGGGAGGGGCGGATATCCCTTCTCAAGTGCGAGGCATGCGGTGCCAAGGCGCCCCTCAAGAACGTCTAGAGAAGATAGAGGAGCAGCTATAGAAAATGTTCTGTGTCAGATGCGGTAGTTCTGATTCTGAATTATATGATGGACTATGCAGGGACTGTTTCCTTGAGGACTACACCATCCTCAGCATTCCCTCCGGAATAGAGGTTTATGTGTGCAGCCACTGCCATGCGAAGCTGATAAGTGGCCAGTGGGTGGACGAGGGCCTCCCTGAGGAGGAAATAGTATACAGGGCCCTTGAGGAGAATATTAGCTGGGAACCCCCTGTTGAAAACCCTGAAATCGAACTGGAAATAATACAGCAGAGGGGGACCATCTACCAGTGCCTGGTGGAGGTTGATGCTGAGGTCCTTGGAAGGATGGTGAGCCAGGAGTACGGGGTAGAGGTCCGCCTCACAAACACTGTCTGTCCTGCCTGCAGCAAACAGGCTTCAGGTTACTACGAGGCTGTGATACAGTTAAGGGCCGATGGAAGAGAACTGGACAAATCAGAAATAGAAAAGGCTGACCTGACAGTTAAAAGGACCCTCCTGAAGCTTTCAAGGAGGGATAAGCTGGCATACCTACCCCAGAGGATTGAGGTGAACGAGGGGATCGACTACTACATAGGATCCCATAAATCCGCCAGAAAGGTTGTAAGCGCCCTTAGGGAGGAGCTTGGCGGTATTGCCCGTGAGTCACCCCGGCTAATGGGGCAGGATAGGTCAAGCGGCAAGGGACTCTACAGGACATGGATCTCACTCAGACTCCCTGATTTCAGAAGAGGAGACTTCCTGCTGCACAGGGACCGCATGCTCACGGTCCTTGACCTCAGAAAGCGCGGGGTGAGTGTGAAGGACCTTGAAACCCGTGACGTGAAGAACATACTCTGGGGGGAATATGAAAACATTGACCTCGTTGCGAGGGCCGCTGATGTTAAGACAACCACGGTAACAGCGAGATCCCCCGGCAGGATACAGGTGCTTCACCCTGAAACATACGAACCCGTGGACCTTGAAGCTGACAGTTACACATCAAAACTTGAGATAGGAGAACAGGTTCCTGTTATAGAAATTAAGAAGAGACTCTACATCATTGATGAGGCGGAGGAATGATCTGATGGATGATACGCTCGACACCATAACCCGTGATGTTCTTGAGGTCATAACACCCGATGAACTGCTGGAGGTCATGAAGAAGGATGAACCGGTTGTCTACACAGGCTATGAACCCTCAGGTAAGGTTCATCTGGGACACGCCATAACCATAAGAAAGCTCAGGGAACTGCAGGATGCCGGCTTCAGGGTCAAGATACTCCTTGCAGACTACCATGCATACCTCAATGGTAAGGGCAGCATGGAGCGGATAAGGGAGATGGCAGATTACAACAGAAAATGCTTCCTGGCACTTGGACTCTCACCCGATAGAACCGAGTTCGTACTGGGTTCATCATTCCAGACGCAGCCAGAGTACACGGACCTTGTATACAGAATGGCCCTCATAACAACACTCCTCCGGGCCAGGAGAAGTATGGCCCAGATAACACGGGAATCAGAGGACCACAAGGTTGCAGAGGTTATTTACCCCCTCATGCAGGTCATCGATATGGTCTACCTTGATGTGGATGTGGCGCTGGGGGGAATGGAGCAGCGAAAGATACATATGCTGGCACGTGAGAACCTCCCCAGACTCGGCTTCGATGCTCCAGTGTGCATACACACTCCACTTCTCCACGGCACCGATGGCTCAGAGAAGATGTCCTCCAGCAAGGGTAACTTCATTGCAGTGGACGACTCCCCCGCTGAGATAAGGGAAAAGGTGAAGGGAAGTTACTGTCCCATGGGGGAGCTGGAGGGTAACCCGATCATCGAAATCGTGAAGTACTTCATAATGCCAGAATATGGCAGGATGACCATAAGGCGCCCTGAGAAATTCGGGGGCGACCTTGAGCTGGACCTTGACGAACTCCTGAATATCTACTCCAGCGGCGACCTTCACCCGCTGGACCTGAAGAATGCGGTCTCTGATTACCTTACTGACATGCTGAGACCTGTAAGAGATTACATGGAAGGTGTTTAGATGCTGTATGACATGAGACTTCCGCCAGGTATAACACACACAACAATGGCTGAGATAATTGATGAATACGAGGTTGAACTGATACAGACAGACGATGGCCCCGTCTTGAGGGGTGAGCTGGAGGAACTTGAAAGGGCAAGGGAACGTATCCTTGAGTCCATCAGAAAGAGGATAGAGGAACTCGAGAATCCAGGGTCCCAGGAAAAATAAATGCATCCCCCTGAATCTATCTTATCCCATCAGGGCATATTCCAAGATGGGGGGCGATTATCCTCCTTATATCCCTCTGGATGATGTTGAGCCCCCTTGCTGCATCAACAATGTAAAATTCATTTTTATCGGCGAGTTCAAGGTACCTCTCCCTGACACGTGAAAGAAATGAGGGGTCCTCAAATTCATCGGTACCACCACATCTCTCCATTGCCAGTTCAACATCAAGGTCAAGGAGTATGACTATATCCGGTTGTGGTGCAAACCTGTTTATCTCAGAAACCCATTCAGCGGGTTCCTGGTAAACCATGCTGGAATAGTAGCACCGGTCACTCACCACAACACTTCCACTCCACTCCCCCTCAATTTTACTTCTGAGGGTCAGGCGGTCCGCTGCAAAGAGCAGTGCCAGTATCCTCTGCCCATCGGGGGTCCTGGCATCGGGACTGGAGAGCATCTCCCTTATAAGGCCCCCTATCCTGGAGTCTGTTGGTTCCCTGACGGTAAAGACCCTGTATCCGTTTTCCCTGAGCCACTCCGCGGTGAGGACGGAATGTGTAGTCTTACCTGACCCATCAATTCCCTCAAAGCATATGTACATAGAGATTAATCTATCGCTGAAGGTAAAATATCTTCCCCTAGGGTCGAAATCATGACACGGAATCATAACATAAGTTTATAATGCTTTAGATACAGAATTATACTATTAATTTTATTATAGAGGTGGAACATGTCAAAAGCCAAGGTCATGGTGGTTGAGGATGAGAGCATAGTTGCCATTGATATAAGCCAGCGCCTTGAATCCCTGGGTTACCAGGTTACAGCCACAGTTTCCACCGGTGAAAAAGCCGTTGAGATGGCTGAAAAAACAAGGCCAGACATCATACTGATGGATATTGTCCTCAAGGGGGAAATGGATGGTATAGAGGCTGCCGGGGAGATAACCAAAAGAATGAAGGTTCCAATAATCTATATAACCGCCTATTCAGACGAGGAAACCCTCAAAAGGGCCAAGATAACAGGGCCCTTTGGATACATAATAAAACCCTTTGAGGACCGGGAACTCCACAGCGTCATAGAGGTCGCACTCCACAAACACCAGCTGGAGAGGAGGCTTGCAGAGAACGATGAACTCTTCAGGGCCATAATCTCATCAATAAGGGATATACTGTTCACTGCCGACAGTGATGAAAGCCTAACCATGATATCACCAGGGCCGCTTGCAGAATACGGCCTTGATGCAGATGAAGTTCAGGGAAAAAAGGTTAGCGAGGTCTTCGGTGACGGGATTCACAGCGAAATGATTGAAAGGGCGCTCAGGGGGGAAACCGTTAGCTATGAGTGGGTCTGGAAGCCCAAGGGTAAATTTCATTTTGAAACAACCCTATCACCGCTCCGTGACTTTGAGGGCAATATAAATGGGGTTGTGGGTGTCCACAGGGATGTCACCGAAAAGGAACTTGCAAGAAGGGCGCTTGAAAGGGAGACTGCCATAAACAAAAGCCTTGCAGAGATATCAAAGAAACTCCTACCCCCCCCTTCACTCGAGGAGATATCTGCGAGCATAATTGAAAGGGCGAAAAAACTGACAGGCAGCAGATACTGCATGGCTGGCTTCTTTGAGTCAGACGGCAGCCTGAGGAATTACTTCCCCTCAGAGGAGGTGGGGAAGGAATGTCATCCGGACGCCGAATCCACTGAAATG
Organism: Methanothermobacter marburgensis str. Marburg; assembly: GCF_000145295.1. Taxonomy (NCBI): domain Archaea; kingdom Methanobacteriati; phylum Methanobacteriota; class Methanobacteria; order Methanobacteriales; family Methanobacteriaceae; genus Methanothermobacter; species Methanothermobacter marburgensis. Next base: position 335,907 of record NC_014408.1, on the reverse strand, counting down.
GGTGGTCTCTGGAACCTTGTGCTCAGGAAAAGGGAACCGGTCCTCGTAAATGACCCCTCCTCGCACCCTGAATCCACGGGGGTCCCTGAGGGCCACATTGAAATAAAGAACTTTCTGGCATGCCCCGCGCTACTCAACGATGAACTTGTGGGAATACTCGCAGTTTCAGGGAAGGATGGGGACTACGATGAAAGGGATCTTGAGGTAATGGAGCGCCTTGCAGATATATATGCAATTGCGATTCACAGAAAAATTGAAGAGGACCGTGTCAGGGCCAGTGAGGAGAAGAACAGGGCCCTTGTACAGAAATTCCTCAAGATAGTTACCGAGGTCCTTGAGGAGATAAAATAAATCCTTATTCTGTTTGGAGGTAACAGTACTTGGAAATCCCGGAACTCCTTGCGCCTGCAGGTTCACCTGACTCCTTCAGGGTCGCCATCAATGCAGGGGCCGATTCAGTCTACCTCTCAGGGAAGGACTTCGGTGCACGGCACTATGCAGAGAACTTCAGCCTGCAGGAAATTCGGGAGGCAGTGGAATACGCCCACCTGCATGACAGAAATGTGTATGTAACTGTAAATACCCTCATAAGGGACTCTGAACTTTCAGATGTTGCTGAATACCTCCAGGAACTCTCCAGTGCAGGTGTGGACGCTGTGATCATACAGGACCCCGCACTCCTTGTTCTGAGGGATGAGTTATCCCTTGACCTCCCATTCCATGCCTCAACCCAGATGACCATACACAACAGGGCGGGGATAAGATGGGCTGAGAAGATGGGCCTTAGGAGGGTTATACCTGCAAGGGAGCTCTCCATTGATGAGGTCAGGGCCCTGGCGGCTGAATCTGACGTGGAGCTTGAGGTTTTCATACATGGAGCCCTATGCTACAGTTATTCTGGCCAGTGCCTTCTATCCTCATTTATAGGTGGTAGAAGCGGTAACAGGGGCCGGTGCGCCCAGCCATGTAGAAAAAGGTATGAACTCGTTCAGTTAAAACCCTCAAAGAGGAGGGTGCCACTAAGGGAGGAGTACCTCCTATCCACAAGGGACATTTCAGCCTACATGCACCTCAAGGAACTGGTTGAAGCCGGAGTCCGATCCCTGAAGATAGAGGGACGGATGAGGTCCCCTGAATACGTTGCCACCACCGTAAGCGTCTACAGAAGGGCCCTTGATGAAATAAAGATGGGAGTGTGGAATCCATCACAGGAGGAGTTTGAGAAGCTAAGACTTACCTTCAACAGGACACTCACAGGAGGGCACCTCTTCAGGGAGGACTTCATGGGACGGGAATACCCCGGTGACAGGGGCCTCCCGGTGGGCTATGTTGAAAGGTACGCAGGTGGCAGGGCCCATATAAGGATAACCTCCCGTATAAAGCCAGAACCCGGTGATGGACTCTTCTTCCAGGGAACAGGTAAAGGAATGTATGTCCATGACCATAGATACCATGGCAGATTACTCTCAGTTCCTTCAGGACCTGTAAAAGAGGGTACTCTGGTTTACCTTACAGGGAGGAAGAGCCTTCAGAAATTCACTGAAAAACTCAGAAGATCATCTCCAGGAAGGTGCTGGGATATTGAACTGAAATTCAGTGCAGATAAAGATGGAATGGTGGATCTAACCGCAGAATGGATGATGAATGGGTTGAGGCTCAGGGAATCTGTTGAAACACAGTTTGAGAGGGCCCTCAAAAGACCCCTCCAGGAGGACACAATAAAGGACCATCTGCTGAGGGCAGGGAATAAACCATTCAGACTTACCTTAACCGAATTCAGGTACCCCGGAGGGCTCTTCTACCCCATCAGCCGCCTCAACGCCCTCAGAAGGGAACTTCTGATGAGGGTCGAAAGAAGGATACTCAGAGAGAGAAGACCCCACCATCACAATCCCAAACCTGCATCTGATCACCCTGCCATGAGACTTCCAGAGGACCCCTGTATATCAGTCTATGTTGAGGACCTCAAGGCAATGAAATCCGCCCTCAGGGCCGGTGCAGGTAGGGTTTACCTGGAACCCCAGGTTCATGGTGACTTCAGAAGCTGTGACGGTGACGACGTCATCAGTGTTCTGGAGAGGGCCTCTGATGTTTCATCCAGATACGGTGCTGAAACTGTATGGAAGTGGCCTGACATAACCCATGACTGGCTCCTTGAAAGGCTTCTTGAAATTGAAGGGGACCTCTCCATGGACCTCATGGTGGGTGGTTACGGTATCCCTGACCTGATAAACTGTGATGTGAAGGTGTATGGATCACCAGCCCTCAACATTTTCAACACCAGCTCAGCGGCCCTCCTATCAGGCAAGTTCAACCTACTGACCCTCTCACCTGAACTATCCTGGCAGGACCTTCAGAGGATTCAGGTCCCCTCTGAAATCATCGTCCATGGAAACCTCACCGCAATGGTGACCCGGGACAACCTCTGGAAACTCGCACCGCCGGACTTCGATACATCCGCCGATTCCAGGTGGGGGATCATGGACAGTAAGGGCGCTGTATTTCCCATAAATCAGCTCCTTGGCTGTGAAACGGTAATCATGAATTCAAGGGAGACCTGCCTCATTGACTTTTTACCCTCCCTTCTTGACGCTGGCTTCAGGAACTTCTCCATTGACTGCCGTATTCAATCCCCCAGGAGGACCGGGTTACTTGTTGAATCATATGTGAGTGCCCTTGAATCACCCGAAAGGATCCCGGATATCAAGGAGCGCATTGTAATGGAAGGTCCCTCAGGGGTAACGGCATCACACTTCAGGAGGGGTCTTGCGGAATAATGGGATTCTTACCGATGCCCACCTTGAATACTTTCCATGTGCACTCTGAATTCATATATATTCCAGTAACTCCACATAGTGGGCATGATGAAGTCCATGAATTCTGTCGGGGAAGCCCTCACAGATGTCAGCGGGATAGGGGAAAGACTGGCGCAGAAGATAATAGACGAACTCGGGGGAGAAAAGGAGCTTTTAAAGGCGGTTGAAAACCTTGAAATTGACAGAATCGCATCGATTGAAGGTATAAGTCAGCGTAAGGCCATTGAAATAACCAGTGAACTCCTTGGAAATCCTGTTCCCTCCTTCCTGAAAACTGAAAGGGCGTTTCAGATTTACCAGGAAATAGTTGAGACCATCAGTTCATATGCCCATACCGACTATGCCCGTAACCGGCTAACGCTCCTCCACCCCTCAACAGATACTGATGCCATGAGGAGCCATATTGAAATGGTCATGGAATCAAAGAAAATGGTATCTGAACTTCCGGTTGAAGATTTAAGGGATCTCCTGAAAAAAATTAAGAGGCCTGAAAAAGCCCGGCCCCCTTTCAATCCATCAAGGGCCATATTGGTGGAGACAAGAGAGGACTATGATCACATGATAGACATGGGCCTCAACCGTTACCATCCCGTGATAATGAACCCTGAACAGGGCGAACTCGATGAATACGAACTGATAATCTATGTCTACTCCGAGGGAATGATTGACCTTGAGGACACATTCAACACGGTAATGGTTACCGCAGATTCAGAAAGACATGAGATCGTGCCGGAGGATGTCCTCGGATATTTCAGGGAGAACACTGACCTCCTGCGTGGCGCCCTTGAAATCAAACGGATTCTGGGTATGGAAACCTGTCTTGATGAGGTCCTTGCAATAATGGACGAGCTGGGTAGTCTCGAAGAGGAAGAAGTTGACATTGATGAGGCCGTGAACTCTGTGAAGGCATGGGCTGATTCAGAATTAAGGGACCTCATAAAGGATATCGACCTTAAAGGCGAGGAGGTCCTGGCCCTCCTCAACCAGGGTATGACTGGTAAACTGGAGAGGATATTCGATGATGTCCTCAAAAAGGCCTGTGAGATGATAAAGAGAAAGACAGGTGTTGAGTTCGATCCCTTCATAAAGTCGTATCCCCTCAAGATCGATCAGCAGGAACTTGAAAGGGTTAAACGTCTTGAATCGGCATCAAGAAATATAAGGAGGTTTGAAAGGAGGGTCGATGCGGCATCAAGGCTCAGTGAACTCAGAGAGGCTGTTGAAAATGAAATAAGGGAGCTGATGGAATTCGACTACCGCTTCGCCCTTGGTCTCTTCGCCCATGATTACGGGCTCGTTGAACCAGAATTCGGTGATGAGATCATCCTCAGGGGGGCACTGCACCTCAGCCTTGTTGGATCAGAAAACCCGCAGCGAATTGACTACAAACTGGGTAACCCCGATAATGTTGTGCTCCTCACCGGTGCCAACAGTGGGGGAAAAACAACCCTTCTTGAGACACTTGCCCAGGTGACCATGATGGCCCAGATGGGGCTTCCGGTATGTGCCCTTGAGGCCATGGTAAGACCAGTTGAGGAGATTCACTTCATCTCAAAGAAGAGGTCCCTGGATGCCGGTGCCTTCGAGTCATTCATAAGGACTTTCACCCCCGTAACAATGAGTGGAAGCTCAAAGCTCATACTCCTCGATGAACTTGAGGCGATAACAGAACTTGATGCCGCAGTGAAGATCATAGCAACCTTCATAGAGTTCATAAGGGAATCTGAATCCATCGCAGTTATTGTGACCCACATGGCCCGTGAAATACTCAAGTACGTGGATGTGCGGGTTGATGGTATCGAGGCGCGGGGGCTTGATGAGAACTATAATCTCATTGTGGATAGAACACCCAGGATAGACTATCTTGCAAGGAGCACCCCTGAACTGATCATAAGGATGATATATGAGAAGTCATGTGACGATGAGAGGATGGTTTACCAGAGGATACTTGAAAAGTTTCAGAAAAACGGATAAATCTGAAAATATATATCATTTACCATGATAACCCATCTCAGGGACTATCTCCTGGATCTTAAAAGAGAGCAGAAGGACATCCATGAGATATTCAACCGCATATACGATTTTGAATGTGGTGAAGGACACTTTAAGGTGAGTGAAGGCCTCAAAGAGAGGTTTGGGACAAAATTTATTGAATCCGCTGAAAATCAAAGGATAATAAGCACATACAACCGCTGGACTGGTGAAGGATCACTTTTTAATTCCATGCGCCTTAAAAAGCCCGTTACGGATACTGAAACCGCCAGAAAGGTTCTTGATGAACTTATCAAGGATAAAAAGAGGTGTGACTTCTGCAAACCAGAACTGTACACCCCTGAAGATAATTTCGGACGTGTTGTGGGAAGGCACTCCATTACAGCATCAAACATAGCCAAGTACGATGCATGGAGCGGCCTTCTGATATTCAGAAAACATGACCCCCTTGACTTCACCCTTGAGGAATTCTCAGATTACATCATGACAGCCTCAGAATGGTTTAAAATGGCAGAGAAATCCTCGGGATTTCATTTTCCATTCCTGGTATGGAACTGCCTTCCACGGGCGGGGGCATCCCAGATCCACGGTCACATGCAGCTTCTCCTGGGCAGGAGACCCTATGCAAGGATTGCATTCCTTGATGATGTCTCCAGGAGATACAGGGAACGTTATGGTTCATCATACCATGATGATGTCTTTTCAGTCCACCGTGCCCTTGGACTTGGTGCTGAATCAGGAGAAGCGCGTGTATATGCAACTATAACCCCCCTTAAGGAAAAGGAGATCATCATAACATTTAAGACAGATGCCTCCAAGGATTCTGATCTCCAGAATCACCTCTTCAAGATATTAAGGTGCCTGATAGATGAATGTGGTGTCTACAGCTTCAACCTGTCGATGCACCCATTTAATGCAAAAATGGAGATCCCGGGCATTATAAGAATCGTAGACCGCGGAAACATTGCATCAGCATCATCTGATATGGGTGGTATGGAACTCTTTGGAAGTTCAGTCATCGGAAGCGACCCCTACATCATATTTGAAAGAATTAAAGGTGCCCTTGATGCCTGAGTATTTATTTGATTTTCTTGATGAGCTTGAATACCTGAAGGATCCCCAGAGGACAGCTATAATCACCGACATCGATGGTACAATAAGTGAAATAGCTCCAACACCCCAGGAAGCCCATGTGGATGAAGAGATGAGGAAAATTCTCAGGAAAATCTCAGAACGCTACAGGGTACTTGCATTTATAAGTGGAAGGCCTGTGCATGAGGCACTCAGGATGGTTGGGGTCCCTGAGGCAATATATGTTGGAAACCATGGGCTTGAGTACATCATAAATGGAAGGTACGAACGCTTGAGAGAGGTTGATGACTACCTTCCCATTATCAGGAAATGTGCCATTGAACTTAAGAAGAAAACCCCCGATGAGAATATCATATTTGAGGACAAGGGTATCTGTTATTCCATACACTACAGGCAGTGCCCTGACCCGAAACTTACAGAGGAAAGGATAATGGATACCCTAAGAGAGATGCCGGAATCCAGAAGAATACGTGTGGATCACGGGAGAATGCTCGTTGAGCTCAAACCCCCAGTGGAGTACAACAAGGGCCTTATAGTTAGAAAAATCATAGAGGAATCAGACGTATCATCGGCAGTGTACCTTGGAGACGACGTCACCGATGCCGATGCCTTCAGGGAACTCAGAAAACTTGAATCTGAAATGATGATAAAAGCCGCATCTGTAATTGTACTTTCAGAGGAGATACCCGATGAAATAAAGGATTCGGCCTCCTTTTATGTGTCGGGGGTTCCTGAGGTCCTCAGATTCTTTAGGTGGCTCTTAAAATAGGTTACCCTTTTGTAATTTATATGTTCATTTTTTTAATGATATGCCCGGTTGGCTGAAAATACTTATTAGATGAGGGCAACATAATATTATCCATGACATCTGTGGTTGTCATGGCGGGGGGTAAGGGTACAAGGATAAGGCCTCTAACATTTTCAAGACCCAAACCACTTGTACCTGTTGCAAATAGACCTATGCTGGATTATATAATTCAGAGGGTCATTGATTCCGGTTACAGTAAGATTATAATGACACTGGGATATCTTAAGGGTCAGATAAGCTCATATGTCTCCTCAAGGTACCCGGACCTTGATTTCAGATTTTCATCCGAGAAGAAGCCCCTTGGAACCGCAGGGGGTGTGAGGGCAGCGGCAAGTGATATAGATGATACCTTCATCGTCATCAGCGGAGATGTGCTCTTTGACCTTGACCTCCAGCAAATGGTTCGGTTCACAGAAAGAAGGATGCAATTGTTACCATGGCCCTCACACCAGTTGATGACCCTTCACATTACGGCATAGCAGTTCTCGATGATGATAGAAGGATAACACGTTTTCATGAGAAACCCCGTCCAGAGGAAGTCTTCAGCAAAATCGCAAATGCAGGTATATACGTGATGGAACCTGAGATCTTCGATTACGTACCTGAAGGAAACTCTGACTTTTCATCTGATATCTTTCCTGCTTTGATAAATGAAAACAAGGAATTATACGGATTTGTTTTCACTGGTTACTGGAATGATGCGGGTAAACCGGACACATTCCTTAAGGCCAACCATGATGCTCTCAATGGCCAGATAACCCCCACGCCTGAAGGTGAACTTCTAAATGAGGTTCCTGGTCGATTTGGAGATATATGGGTGGGTCAGGATGTGCTTATAGGTGAGGGGGTTCGTATAGCTGGACCGGTGGTCATAGGTGATGGTACCATGATAGAGGATGGGGCATTCATAGGCAGAGGAACCGTGATTGGATCGGGAGTTTACGTGGGAAGTGACAGCTTCGTGAGGGGGTCCGTTATTCTTGATGGCAGCAGAATTGAGAAGGGTTCCCAGCTTGTAAACTGTATTGTTGATGAATTCTGCGATATCAGAGAGAACTGCATCGTTGAAAGGTGCGCCATGATCGGTCGCGGTGCCCTTCTGGAACCATCAACCATTATCAGGTCCCACTGTAGCGTCAGCAACAACCTCAGGATACTTTCAGGTTCCCTGCTTGACTCAGATTACCCCCTTGTGGCTGAACAGTGATTCCAATGGCGAGGTACGTCCAGGATATAAGGGGCTCTGTTAACAGAGACATAGACTGTTCATTTGCCCTCAACCTTGGAATGTTGATAGGCGACTATGTAAGCTGCAAGCGTGTCCTGATAGGCAGAGACGCGCATACACCATCTCAGATGATAAAGAGGGCCATAGGGACAGGTTTGATGGCTGCTGGAGTGGATGTTATTGATTTTGGTGTTGCCACGGTCCCTGTTATACATCACCACATGGAAAGGTTTGAAGGTCATCTGATGATAAATGTCTCGCGCTCTCCCCTCAGAACAGATGAAATAAACATCAAACTCCTCAGTAACCATGAAATTCCGCTTGAACAACGTCCCACAGTTTATGCAGACTGGAATCAGCTCGGAAAGCTCCAGTATGTTAATAATTACCTCGATTCCTATATCAAATCAATAGTTGAGTCCATATCGCCATCTGTAGGAAACCGTGAATTTATGGTGGTCCTGGGTTACG